>DASWOH010000306.1:0-26445 GCA_036398815.1 Rhizobium sp.
TTCTACCGTACCGTCAGCAGCTGGTGGGTTTCGGCCTTCGGCGTGCCCGGCTTCTTCTCGCCCTGGCAGATCCCGGCCTGGCTCCAGGCGCGCGGTTCGGCGGGCGCGACCAGCATCTACGACACCGGGCAACTGCGCCAGACCCTGCTCGACCATGTCGATTTCGACCGCATAAACCACGGCCCGGTGCGGCTCAGCCTCGGCGCCGTCAATGTCCGCACCGGCAATTTCGTCTTCTTCGACAATCGGGAGATCCAGATCAAGCCAGAGCACGTCATGGCGAGCGGCGCGCTGCCACCCGGCTTTCCGGCGGTCAAGATCGGCAGCGACCATTACTGGGACGGCGGTCTGGTTTCGAATACACCGCTGACCTACGTGCTGCGGAACGGCGCCGACGTGGATACCGTGGTCTTCCAGGTCGACCTCTTCAGCGCCACCGGCCCGCAGCCGCAGGATCTCGAAGAGGTGGAGGAGCGGCGCAAGGACATCACCTACTCCAGCCGCACCCGGCTCAACACCGACCTGTTTCTCGAACGCCATCGCCTGCGCCGCACGATTTCGGAGCTTTACGCGCGCCTGCCGGACGAGGCCAAGGCCGACCCCGCGATCCAGAAGCTGAAGGCGCAATGCTCCGACTACAGCGTCACCATCATCCATCTGATCTACCGCAACAAGCAGTTCCGCTCGCATTCGAAGGACTACGAGTTCTCGGCGCTGTCGATGCAGGAGCATTGGGAGGCGGGACTTCGCGACGCGCGCAAGGCGCTGCTGGCGGAGGATTGGCGCGTGCCGCCAAGTGTCGAGGACGGGCTCAAGGTCTACGATCTGGATCAGAGAACGCGGTCGCGCAGGCACACAGCTTGAGCTACCCAAATATCAATAGCCCGGCCGAAACGACCGGGCTATTGCCAATGATTCGCTTGAAACGGCCTATCCTGTTGTTTTTACGCAATTCCGGACGGAGAACCGCTGCGCAGTTTTCCTGGAATTGCGCTAGTTCGTCGCGGCCGGCGCCGGCGCGGCGTTCGGATCGGGCAGCGGCACCGGCGTGTCGGCCAGCGTACGCAGATAGGCGATCAGGTCGGCGCGGTCCTTTTCCTTCGGCAGGCCGGCAAAGCCCATGGCCGTTCCCGAAATGAACTTCTTCGGCGCCGCTACGAAGTGATAGATGTGATCATAGGTCCATTTCTCCGTGCCGCCCTTGGAGAAGGTCTTGATGGCGGCGGAGTAGCCGAAGCCCTCATGCTCGGCGACCGGACGGTCGACGATGCCCCAGAGATCGGGGCCAACCTTGTTTGGCCCTCCCTTCTCCCCGGAATGACAGGCCTGACACTTCTTGAAGATCGTCTCGCCGGCCTTGGCGTCGGCCGTCTGCAGCAACTTTGCGATCGGCGTTTCCTGCACGGCGGCTGCCTTGCCGCCGGCATCCCCGGACGGCTCCTCGGCGGCGACAATTTCGAAGCCGGGCTTTTCCGGCACCTCTGAATGGAAAATATATCCTGACGCGAGCGACACGGACTTCAGCACGAAAAGTGTTGCCAGAAGCGCCCCGACACCCATGTTCACGTAGGATGAATTCATCTGCTATGCTCCCCTCGCCTCCGGCAGTGACTGCCGGCCCATCTTGAATTCGCGCGAAACCTATGTCTTTTGGCTGTTTCTTGCAACTCTGTAAACGGTCTCCACCATGAGACGTTTTGACACTTTTACGGCGGGAATAGAAGGCCCAACGATGACAGATTCCAACTTAGACAAGACGCTCGTGCTCATTCCGGCCCGGATGGCCTCCACACGCCTGCCGGGCAAACCGCTCGCCGATATTTGCGGCCTGCCCATGATCGTACAGGTTGCCAGGCGCGCGCGCGAGGCGGCGATCGGTCGCATCGTCGTCGCCGTCGATCATGACGATACCTATGCCGCCGTCGCGAACGCCGGGTTCGAGGTCGTCATGACGGGCATGGATCATCAATCCGGCTCCGACCGCATCCATGAAGCGCTGAGAGCCGTGGATCCCGATGGCCGCGCCGAGATCATCGTCAATGTCCAGGGCGACTTGCCGACCATCGATCCCGAAACCATCCGCGCCTCGCTGCGCCCGCTCGAAAATCCGGCCGTCGACATCGCGACCCTGACCGTCGAAATCAAGGATGAGGAAGAAAAGACCCTGCCGAGCGTCGTCAAGGTCGTCGGCTCGCCTCTTTCCGAAAGCCGCCTGCGCGCGCTCTACTTCACCCGCGCCACGGCACCTTACGGCAAGGGGCCGCTCTATCATCACATCGGCCTTTATACCTATCGCCGCGCGGCGCTGGAGAAGTTCGTCAGCCTTGGCCCTTCGCCGCTGGAAAAGCGCGAATCGCTGGAACAATTGCGGGCTCTGGAGGCCGGCATGCGCATCGATGTCGAGATCGTTGACACGATACCGCTCGGTGTCGATACTCCCGCCGACCTCGAAAAGGCCCGACGCATCCTTTCCGGCGCCTCTCGCTGACGGAACCTCTCCCCTAAAGGCAGTCCAATGACCACCAAGACCAACAAGATCTCGTTCCAGGGCGAGTACGGCGCCAATTCCGACATGGCCTGCCGCGACATGTTCCCGACAATGGAGCCGCTGCCCTGCCAGACCTTCGAAGATGCCTTCACCGCCATCGACAATGGCGAGGCCGATCTCGGCATGATCCCGATCGAGAACACGATTGCCGGCCGCGTCGCCGATATCCACCATCTGCTGCCGGAATCGCGGCTGCATATCGTCGGCGAATATTTCATGCCGATCCGCTTTCAGCTGATGGTGCTGCCGGGCGTCAAGAAGGAAGAGATCCGCACGGTGCACAGCCATATCCACGCGCTCGGCCAATGCCGCAAGATCGTGCGCGCCAACGGCTGGAAACCGGTGATCGCCGGCGATACGGCGGGCGCTGCCAAGCTGGTGCAGGAAACCGGCAACCGCACGATGGCGGCACTTGCGCCACGGCTGGCGGCCGACCTCTACAAGCTCGATATCGTCGCGGAAAATGTCGAGGATACCGAGGACAACGTCACGCGCTTCGTCGTGCTGTCGCGCGAGGAGAACTGGGCGCAGCGCAGTTCTCCGGAGGAGAAGATCGTCACGACCTTCGTCTTCAACGTCCGCAACATTCCGGCCGCCCTCTACAAGGCACTCGGCGGCTTCGCCACCAACGGCATCAACATGACGAAGCTCGAAAGCTACCAGCTCGGCGGCCGTTTTGTGGCGACGCAGTTCTACGCCGACATCGAGGGCCATCCGAACGACGCGAATGTGCGCCGGGCGCTGGAGGAATTGCGGTTCTTTTCCGAAAAGGTCCGGATACTGGGCGTCTACAAGGGGCACCCTATGCGGGGGCAGCTTTAAGGGTTAACCAAAGCTGGGGCCAACCTCGTCCTTCGAGGCTTCGCTCTTCGAACTCCGCACCTCAGGATGAGGTGGAGTGAGTCCCGCGGTAAAGTATGAAAAATGACCCGCGACAGGAAAAGCCATGTCGCGGGCACAGAGATTAGTCCTCATGGTGAGGTGCGAAGCGCCCTGAGCTTGTCGAAAGGGCTGTAGCCTCGAACCACGAGGACGGGTGGTGACGACGCGCCTTACTTATCCGGCTCACAGACCCGGAGACGATGACCATCCGGGTCGAGCACGACGAAGGTCGGGCCGAAGTCCAGCGTCGTCAGCTCCTGCGCGACCGGCAGGCCGCGCGCCTTCCAGTCCTTGTAATGTTCCGCCACCGCCCCTTCGCCCTCGACCATGAAAGCAAGCTCGCCGCGGCTGCCGATGGCGGATGGCTGCGGTTCGACGCTGCTGCGGCGCCAGAGGCCGAGGGTAAAACCGTTGTCGAGCGGAAACGCCGCGAAATTCGGCGCGGTGATGGCGGGCTCGCGTCCGAGCAGATCGCGATAGAAAGGTATGCTTTCGGCGGGATCCTTGACGTAGAAGATGATGAGGTTCGGGCTGGCCATTGGGATATTCCTCTTTCTTTGGGGGATATGACGGCAAAATCGGCCCTCCCGACAGGCCCTGGGCAGGCCTTGCCGGAGAAGATACGCGCTGCCGGATGGTTTGATGCTTCTCGGGACGAGCCTATCGCGGGCGGTTGTCCTCGCGATATGGGGCGCACCCGTCGAGAAGGCCGAGATCGCGTTTCATAATGTCGGGCATTTCTTCGAGATCGAGGCGAGAACGGCGCTGCGCGAAACAGTGAAGTGCCGCCTGCGCAAGACGTTGCAGCCAAGCCTGCGCCAATGGCGCATCAACTGCAGAACGATGCGTGTCCCTTTTGACGATGAGAGCGGGGCTTTCCATGATCGGTCCTCCTTCCTGCGTGGAATGGTGCCGATATTAACCGTCCATGCTGACAATTTCTGGCAGTAGTCTGATGCTCAGGCATCAATCGTTGGCAATGCCCTGTTGCTTGTGCCATTCCTTCGCCAGGGCAACGCGGCGGCGTGGGTAACGGCTCTCCAGCACCGCAAAATCGATGATGCGATCGGCGCGGAAATGACGAAAATCCTGGCGCAGTTCGCACCAGCCCATGATCATGCGCACCTCGTCGAAATAGCCGAGCGCAAAGGGCCAGATGCGCCGGGTCGAAATGGCTCCGTTCACATCGCCATAGGTCAATTGCACGATACGTTCGGAGCGGATCGCCTTGCGCATGAGGGCGAGATCGGCCTTGTCCTCCATCGCGCGGCGGGTGGCGACGACCAGCGTCGCCTGCTCGACGGTCTCACGCATGTCATCGGGCAGCACGGCGGCGATCTTGGCAAGCGCATCCGCGCCGGCTGCCGCCAGACGCGCATCGGCGGCGCGCGCCACCCAGCGCGAGCCGAGCACCAGGGCTTCGATCTCATCCTGAGAAAACATCATCGGCGGCAGCATGAAGCCGGGCTTCAGCACATAGCCGATGCCCGGCTCGCCCTCGATCATGGCGCCCTGCGACTGGAGGCTGGCGATATCGCGATAGAGCGTGCGCAGGCTGACGCCGGTTTCACCCGCCAGAACCGCGCCGCTGACCGGACGGCGATAGCGCCTGAGCGTCTGCAGCAGGGTCAGCAAGCGTTCCGAGCGCGCCATGGCGGGCGAGGACCTATCGTTTCCATTCCACCCAGTCGCGCATCAGGCGATGGGCGATGGCGCCCTTGGGCGGGGAGGTGTTGCCCGAGGCCGAGACGCGATCGAGCATATCGAGCGTCTCTTCCGGCGTGAACCATCGGCAATCGTCGAGCTCGGTGGCATCGATATGGATCTCGGTCGATTTCGCCTCGGCATAGCAGCCGATCATCAGCGAATGCGGCATCGGCCAGGGCTGCGAGGCGTGGTAGCGCACGCGGCCGATCTGGATTCCCGACTCCTCATGCGTTTCGCGGCGCACGGCATTTTCGATGGTTTCGCCCGGCTCGACGAAACCGGCGAGACAGGAATACATGCCCGGCGCGAAATGGTGGCTGCGGCCGAGCAGGCAGAGATTCTTCTCCTCGTCGACGGTCAGCATGATGACGACCGGATCGGTGCGCGGGAAGATCATGTGTTCGCAGGCGGTGCAGACCCGCTTGTAGCCGCCGATACGGCTTTCCATCACCGAACCGCAGCGGCCGCAGAAGCGATTGTCGCTATTCCAGCGCAGGAGGCTCATGCCTTGCGCCGCCTCGCCGAGAATTTCACCTTCAAGCAGGAAATCGCGCCAGAGCGAGCGCATGTCGGCAGGCTTGTAATGGCTGGCAAGATCGTCGGCATCGATGCGCACCGGCACGGCGAGCCGCGGCTCGCCGGTCTTGCGGTAGCCGAGCAGCACGGCCGCTTCCCAATCCGGGTCGAGCTCCTGCAGCTCGTAGCGCGCAAACAGCGGATCGAGCACCTGCCCGTCATGCTTCAGAACCAGCCTGTCCCTGGCGAAGGCAAGGATATGCGTACCGTCCTTCGAAAGCGCGTGCTGGACCGATTCCTCGTCACGATGCTCGGCGTCCCGGTTGAGCTGGTTTTCCGCAAATGCCGTGAGGCTGCTGGCTTCCGGGTGAGGCGCATCCGAAGAGAAGATGGAATGGTTCATTGTGAAAGCGTGTCCCGCAACTTGGCTATGAAGCTGTTCATGTCTTCGTCCGTATAGGGTTCCGCCTTGCCGTGGCCCCAGATCGGACCGGGCCAGTTCGCGTCCCCTTCGAACCGTGCAATCACATGAACATGAAGCTGTCGGACGATATTTCCAAGAGCCCCAATGTTAATTTTCGTCGCGCCCGTTACCGTCCTCAAGGCGGCGGCGACCTTGTTGGTCTCGAAGGTCAGGAGAACCTGGTCCAGTGGCGTCAGCTCGAATATTTCCGATATGCCGGGCCGGCGGGGCACCAGCACCAGCCACGGCCAGCGGCGGTCCTTCGACAGGCGCACGTCGCAAAGGCCCGTGATCGTCACGGAAACACTGTCATTCGCCAGACGATCGTCGAGCGTAAATTCCTTCAATGGGTGATCCTCCGGTGTTTTTTCAAATGTTTAGCAGTTTTTTTTGAGCTTGGCTTGCTTTTGATGACGATATTGCCGATATGTGCCTCTGGGAGGTTGGTGGTGGACGAGCCACTCGCCAACCGGGTCAGGTCCGGAAGGAAGCAGCCCCAACGAGCCCGGCACGGGTCATCGTGCCAGCCTCCCACCCTTTTTGAAAGCAAGGCCCGGCTTTCTGCGGGCAATAAGCAGGGCCATGAGCGACACCGAGCGACAAGCAAAAGATGCCGCTTCGACCGGCACCGGTTACCGGGTGCTGGCCCGCAAATACCGGCCCAAGGATTTCACGGACCTGATGGTCGGCCAGGAGCCGATGGTTCGCACGCTGACCAACGCGTTCGAAACCGGCCGTATCGCCCAGGCCTATATGCTGACCGGCGTGCGCGGCGTGGGCAAGACGACGACGGCCCGCATCCTGGCGCGCGCGCTCAACTACAAGACCCCAGAGATCGACCGCCCGACCATCGACCTGCGTGAGCCCGGCGAACATTGCCAGGCGATCATGGAAGGCCGGCATGTCGACGTCATCGAAATGGATGCCGCCTCCCATACCGGTATCGACGATATCCGCGAGATCATCGAGCAGGTGCGCTACCGCCCGGTTTCGGCGCGCTACAAGGTCTATATCATCGACGAAGTGCACATGCTGTCGACGGCCGCCTTCAACGGCTTGTTGAAGACGCTGGAAGAGCCGCCGGAACATGTGAAGTTCATCTTCGCCACCACCGAAATTCGCAAAGTGCCGATCACGGTCTTGTCGCGCTGCCAGCGCTTCGATCTGCGCCGCATCAGCGCATCGGATCTCGTCGGACTGTTCACCACCATCGCCGGCAAAGAAGGCATCGAGGCGGAGCCGGAAGCGCTCGCCATGATCGCCCGCGCCGCCGAGGGATCGGCCCGAGACGGCCTGTCGCTGCTCGACCAGGCGATTGCGCACGGCAGCGGCGTGGTCGTGGCCGATGCCGTCCGCTCGATGCTGGGACTTGCCGACCGTGCCCGCATCGTCGATCTCTTCCATCACCTCATCAAGGGCGATGTCGCAGCCGCCTTGGCGGAATTCAACAGCCAGTACGAGGCCGGCGCCAATCCGGTCGTCGTACTCACCGACCTTGCCGATTTCACCCATCTCGTCACCCGCCTGAAATATGTGCCCGACGCCGCCAACGATCCGTCGCTGAGCGAAATCGAACGCAACAAGGCGGGGGAATTCGCACAGGGCGTCGCGGTCACCACACTGTCGCGCATCTGGCAGATGCTCCTGAAGGGCATACCGGAGACCGAAAGTGCCGCACGCACCGCGGGTGCAGCCGAAATGGTGCTGATCCGCCTGGCGCATGCCGCCCATCTGCCGGCGCCCGAAGACGCAGCGCGGCGGCTTGCCGAATTCTCCGACGGCAATGGCAATGGCGCGCGTCCCCCGTCCGCTTCGCCCAACGGCAATGGCGGCGGAACGCAGGTCTCCTATCAGGGCAATGTGATGGCGCGGGCCGTCGAGACGACCCCGCCGCGGCCCACGCCACAGGCGCCGGTCGCCATGCTCCGCTCGGTTCCGAACACACAGCCGGATTCCGCTCCCGTCGGCCGCATCGAACAGAAACCCGTCGAAGCGCCGAAGCCATTGGTTGCCATCAATTCGATGACCGATATCGCCGAACTCGCCGGCCAGAAGCGTGATCCGAAACTGAAGGCGCTGGTGCGCAGCTTCGTTCGTCCGGTGCGGCTGGAGCCCGGCCGGCTCGACGTCAGCCTGACGCCGGGCGCGCCGGGGACGCTGCTGAACGAGCTCGCCGTCAAGCTGAAGGAATGGACCGGCATCCACTGGATCGTCAGTCTCAGCCGCGACGAAGGCGAACCGACACTGGTGGAAGCCGAAGCGAACGCGCAGCGGCAGCGGGTCGCCGATGCCCGGCAAGACCCCGATGTCGCGGCGATCCTGTCGCAATTTCCGGGCGCTAAGATCATCGACGTGCGCGTGCGTGCGCCCGATGTGGAAGAAGAGGAGCAGGTCGCCGCACCGGCAGCCGCCGAATCCGACGACGGCGATATCCTGCCGGGCGATGACATCGAATTCTAAGGGTGCGATGCCGAATCGAGGAGCCACGCAGTAAAATCTGCTGGGTGGCTTTCGAAACATATTGTACTAAATCATAATAGAAAGACGCGGAAGAAGGACGAGCGGCGATGCGTGACATCATGGGCATGATGGGCAAAGTGAAAGAAATGCAGGCCAAGATGGAGAAGATGCAGGCGGAAATCGCCGACATCCGCGTCGAAGGCAAGGCAGGCGGCGGCCTCGTCGCCGTCACCGTCAACGGCAAGGGCCTGATGCTGGGCATCAAGATCGATCCGTCGCTCTTCAAGGAAGAAGACGTCGAAATCCTCGAGGACCTGATCGTCGCCGCAAACAAGGACGCCCAGGACAAGGCCGAGGCGATCACGGCCGAAAAGACCCGCGAACTCACCGCCGGCCTGCCGATCCCGCCCGGCTTCAAGATGCCTTTCTGACAAACACTCTTCCGAAGAGCTTCAGCGCACCGTCTTGCGGATGAGTTCGCGGCCGATCGGTTTCGCCGGCTCGTTCCGCAGCACCAGCGAAGTCGTCACGGCGCCGTGCCGGGCGATGGAATCGACGATGGTTTCAAGGTCGGCCGGCGACGGCACCAGCACCTTGAGCAGGAAGCAATCCTCGCCCGTCAGCCGCAGGACCTCGATGATCTCAGGCATTTCCGAGAACTGCTTGAGGTAGGGGCGGATATGCTCATGCGTCGTCCGCAGCCGAATGACGGCCATCATGCCGAGACCGACGGCGGCGGGGTCGACGATGGCGCGATAACCGGCGATGATGCCGCGCTCCTCCAGCCGCTTCAGCCGTTCGGATGCGGCCGGCTGAGACAGGCCGACGCGGCGGCCAAGTTCCGATACCGAAATCCGCCCATCCGCCTGCAGGATCTCGATCATCGACAGATCGGTCGGATCCAGGTCTCTCTCGAAGCTTTCCATTTTGAACCTTGAATTCATCGGTAGGCCCAAGTTTTATCCGATGGATTGCAATGTCAATGACGGAAGCGATATGCCAGTTTCTCTCCGTCAACAGACAGCGAGAGGAAAGACATGAGCGATATCATCGTCCTGCCCGGCCTTGGCGGGTCCGGAGAAGGCCATTGGCAAACCCTATGGGAACGCCAGGACCCGCGCATGCGCCGGTTTCAGCCGGCGAGCTGGGACAGACCGGAGCTTACCGACTGGATCGCCGCGCTCGATCGCGAGATCGACCGGGCGAAGACACCGCCGATCCTTGTCGGCCATAGCCTCGCCTGCCAGTTCATCGCGCATTGGGCGGTTTCCGCGAAAACTAGAGTCCTCGGTGCATTTCTCGTCGCGGTGCCGGATCCGACCGGCGAGGTCTATCTAAGTGGAGCCCCGAGCTTCGCCAATCCGCCGCGCCAAAGGCTGCCGTTTCCTTCGCTTCTCGTCACCAGCACCGACGATCCCTATGGCCCGTTCGACTATGCGAAGGAAAGCGCCTCCGTCTGGGGCAGCGAGTTCATCGATGTCGGCCCGCTCGGCCACATCAATTCCGCCTCGGGGATCGGTGATTGGCCAGAGGGCCAGGCTCTTTTCCGGCGCTTCTCGGCCGGGCTTGGCTGAAAGACCAAAGCCAGAAGCGTCCTTGGAGTTGTCGCCGGAGATCTCCGTGCAGCAAGCCTAGGAACCGGCGGCTTCGCTTTCGAGCATCGCCCGCAGCTTGTGGTGAATCGGAGTGGAGAGATAGCGCGCCCGGTCCTGCGGCGACAATCGCTGGCCGTGGGTGGCGATCATCTCCGGCATGGTGACCCTGGCGCCCGCATAGGGGATATGGGTCACCGCCGCTCCGGCGGTGACCGTTCCGGCCGTCATGACGCGACAATAGATGCCGGGACGACGCGCCTGGAAATAGCGCTTGACGAATTTCGGATTACCCATCTTTGCCGCGAAGGTGGCACAAGGAACACGGGCCGAGGTAACTTCCAAAACAAGATCGCCGGCTATGAACTTGTCGCCGACGGCGATCTCGCAATTGTCCAGCCCGTCAATGAGGAGATTCTCGCCAAACGCGCCGGGCTCCAGCCGGCGTCCCAACTCGCGCGACCACCAGTCCAGCGTCAGCGATCCCTCGACATAGACGGCCTGGTCCACCCCGCCATGATGCACACGATTGCAGATCGCGTCGCCGATCAGGCCTTCGGCATCGATCATCACGGCGGCGCCGACGGCATGCTTGTTGATGCCGGTCTTGCTTTTCCTGCCGGGGAGCATTTCGGCCGCGCCAATGCAGACGGCGAGAATTTTCATGGGGCGATCATCCCTTCCGTGATTCCGTTCCCGCAACTTATCGGCTAAAAGCCTCCCATGGCAAAGCGAGTCACCGGCCCCGAAATCGAAAAGCTCATCCAGCTCCTGGCGAAGGTGCCGGGCCTTGGCCCGCGCTCGGCGCGCCGCGCCGCATTGCACCTGATCAAGAAGAAGGACCAGCTTCTCGGCCCTCTCTCCCATGCCATGGGCGAGGCCTATGACAAGGTGAAAATCTGCTCGCGCTGCGGCAATGTCGACACCGTCGATCCCTGCACCGTCTGCACCGACGGCCACCGCGACCAGTCCGTCATCATCGTCGTCGAGGACGTGGCCGACCTCTGGGCGCTGGAGCGCGCCGGCGCGATGAACGCCGCCTATCATGTTCTCGGCGGCGTTCTCTCCCCGCTCGACGGCGTCGGCCCGGATGATCTCAACATTCGCGGCCTGATCCAGCGCGTCGGCGAGGGCGGCGTCCGCGAAATCATCATCGCCGTCAACGCCACCGTCGAAGGACAGACCACAGCACACTATATAACCGACCAGCTCGCCGGCCTGGAGGTGAAGATCACCCGGTTGGCCCACGGCGTGCCCGTCGGCGGCGAGCTCGACTATCTCGACGAGGGCACGCTGACGGCGGCGCTCAGGGCGCGGACGGCGATTTGAGGGAGGGACTGCCTATGAGGAGAGTGACAGAAGGGGGTGTCTCCCGGCATATTCTAGGCCTCCTTATTCTCCTCCTAGCCCTTCTCCCCCTCCCCGCCTTCGCCGCCTCGAAGGCCGATGTCGAAGCCCAGTTCCAGACCTGGATCCAAAAAGATCTCTGGCTCGAGGCAAAAAAGGATGGCATTTCCGAAAAGACCTTTCGTGCCGCCTTTGCCGGCGTGACGCTGAACTGGAGCCTGCCCGATCTCGCCCCGCCCGGCTTTCCGAAGCCCAAGGAGCAGAAGCAGACCCAGGCGGAGTTCTCCTCGCCCGCACCCTACTTCAACGAGGGGCGCCTGCAGAGGCTTGCGGTGACGGGGCGCAGCTTCGCCTCGCAATATGGCCCAGTGCTGAAACGGATCGAAAAGGTCTATGGCGTGCCCGGCCCGATCCTGCTTGCAATATGGGGCCGCGAAACCGGCTTCGGCGCGGCGAAGCTGCCGAATTCGGCGGTGCAGGTGCTGGCGACCAAGGCCTTTATGTCGACCCGCAAGGAGATGTTCCGCACCGAGCTGATTGCCGGTCTGCGCATTCTCGAGCATGGCGACGTCGCGCCCGATCAGTTCATGGGATCCTGGGCAGGCGCACTTGGCCAGCCGCAGTTCATGCCGACCAGCTACCTGAAATATGCGGTCGATTTCGACGGCGACGGCCATCGTAATATCTGGACCTCCGTGCCGGACACGCTTGCCTCCATCGCCAACTATCTGGTGCAGAAGGGCTGGCAGCGCGGCCGTGGCTGGGGTTATGAAGTGACGATCCCGGACAATGTTTCCTGCGCGCAGGAAGGGCCGGATCTCGCCAAGCCGATTTCGCAATGGACGTCGCTCGGGATCGCCAGGATCGCCGGTAAGGCATTTTCCTCCGACGAACTGCGCGCCAGCGGCATGATGCTGGTGCCGGCCGGCCGCGATGGGCCGGAATTCATCGTCACGCCGAATTTCTACACCATCAAGGAATATAATAATTCCGACCTCTATGGCCTGTATATCGGCAATCTCGCCGACCGCATCGCCTATGGCTCCGGCGCTTTCCAGGGGCCGTGGGGCGATGTCGGCAAGATGCTGCGCTCCGATGTCGCCGGCATGCAGAAGACGTTGGAACGCAAGGGTTACGATGTCGGCGGCACCGACGGATTGCCGGGCTACAAGACAAGACGGTCGATCGGCCAGTGGCAGGAAAAGAGCGGCCGCAGGCCCACCTGCTATCCCGACAGCTCGATGCTCGGCGTGCTCAAATAGCCAGGCTCGACAGGCTGCCGGCGCGAATGCCTTGCAATTTGGCGGGAACGGGATTATATCCGCTTCAAATTCTTGATCGTGTGATGAAGAGTGGGCCGCAAGGACCCGCTCTTTTTTATTAGCTCGATCTCCCAATTGCAGCACCCTGCAGGAGTGAACGCTTGTCGCAAGTGACAAACGCAGACAATATCAATGAACCGCGGCTGATCGTCGAGACCGGCCTTGACCAGCGCATTGCCGCCATCATCGAGCCCGTGCTCGTCGGCATGGATTTTCGTCTGGTGCGCGTCCGCCTCATGAACCAGAACGGCCTGACATTGCAGGTCATGGCCGAGCGCAACGACGGCACCATGACCGTCCAGGATTGCGAAGCGGTCTCCACGGCGATTTCGCCGGTGCTGGATGTGGAAGATCCGGTCGATAAGGCGTATCATCTGGAAGTCTCTTCGCCCGGTATCGACCGCCCGATGGTGCGCAAGTCCGATTTCGTCCGCTGGAACGGCCACATCGTCAAGTGCGAGACCTCGATCCTGGTGGACAACCGCAAGCGGTTCCGCGGCAAGATCGCCGACATCACCGATGATGGCTTCACCATCGAGCGCGACCAGGTCGCTTATGGCGAAGAACCGAAGGTCACCATTCCGTTCAGCACGCTGGCCGACGCCAAGCTGATCCTGACGGACGATCTTATCCGCGATGCGTTGCGCGCCGACAAGCAGGCGAAAGCCGAGGCTGCGAACCAGAACGAAGCGGACGAAGAAGAATAACCGATCAACGAATCGCCTAACGGGACGGGAACCCCAGGGCAGGAAGACGGAGACTAAACATGGCAGTCAGTGCGAACCGGCTAGAACTTCTGCAGATCGCAGATGCAGTGGCGCGCGAAAAGGTCATCGACCGCGAGATCGTGCTTGCCGCGATGGCGGACGCGATTCAGAAGGCCGCGCGCTCGCGTTACGGCACGGAATCGAACATCCGCGCCGACATCAATCCGAAGACCGGCGAAATCCGTCTGCAGCGCCTGCTCGAAGTTGTCGAAAAGGCCGAGGACTATTCCACGCAGATCCCGCTGGAACTGGCCCGCGACCGCAACCCGGATGCAGCCCTTGGCGACTTCATCGCCGATCCGCTGCCGCCGATGGATTTCGGCCGTATCGCCGCCCAGTCGGCCAAGCAGGTCATCGTGCAGAAGGTGCGCGAAGCCGAGCGTGACCGCCAGTTCGACGAATTCAAGGATCGTGTCGGCGAAATCGTCAACGGCACCGTCAAGCGCGTCGAATACGGCAACGTCATCGTCGATCTCGGCCGTGGCGAAGGCATCATCCGCCGCGACGAAATGATCCCGCGCGAGAACTTCCGCTACGGCGACCGCGTTCGCGCCTATGTATACGACGTGCGCCGCGAACAGCGCGGCCCGCAGATCTTCCTGTCGCGCACGCATCCGCAGTTCATGGTCAAGCTCTTCACCATGGAAGTGCCGGAAATCTACGACGGCATCATCCAGGTGAAGTCGGTTGCCCGCGATCCGGGCTCGCGCGCCAAGATCGCCGTCATTTCGAACGACTCGTCGATCGATCCGGTCGGCGCCTGCGTCGGTATGCGCGGTTCGCGCGTTCAGGCCGTCGTCGGCGAGTTGCAGGGTGAAAAGATCGACATCATCCCGTGGTCCAACGAGCCGGCGAACTTCGTCGTCAACGCGTTGCAGCCGGCGGAAGTCTCCAAGGTCGTTCTCGACGAGGACGCCGAGCGCATCGAAGTCGTGGTTCCGGACGAACAGCTGTCGCTGGCCATCGGCCGCCGCGGCCAGAACGTCCGCCTCGCCTCGCAGCTGACCGGCTGGGACATCGACATCATGACGGAAGCGGAAGAGTCCGAGCGCCGTCAGAAGGAATTCAACGAGCGCACCAACCTGTTCATGGACGCTCTCGACGTCGACGAGATGGTCGGCCAGGTTCTGGCCTCGGAAGGCTTTGCCGCCGTCGAGGAACTGGCCTATGTCGAACTCGACGAAATCGCTTCCATCGACGGTTTCGACGAAGACACCGCCCAGGAAATCCAGACCCGCGCCCGCGAATATCTGGAGCGCCTGGAAGCCGAAATGGACGAGAAGCGCAAGGCGCTCGGCGTTGCCGACGAATTGCGTCAGATCAACGGCATGACCGCGCAGATGATGGTTGCCCTCGGTGAGGACGGCATCAAGACGATCGAGGACTTCGCCGGCTGCGCCGCCGACGATCTCGTCGGCTGGAGCGAGCGCAAGAACGGCGAGACGAAGAAGTTCGAAGGCCTGTTCTCCAAGCTCGAAATCTCGCGCGTCGAAGCCGAGCAGATGATCGTACAGGCTCGCCTGGCGGCCGGTTGGATCACCGAAGCCGATCTCGCCACCGAGGCCGAAGAGGTCGCGGAGGATGAGACCGAGCAAGAAGCATGACGAGCACCGATGGGCCGAATGTGCCGCCTGAAGACGATGGTCTCGGGGGCGACGTGAATGGCCGCATGTGCATCGTAACACGCGAAAGCGGATTGCCGGATGAGCTGATCCGCTTCGTGGCCGCTCCGGACGGAACCATCGTTCCCGATCTGAAGCGGCAGCTGCCGGGACGCGGCTGCTGGGTCAAGCTCGACCGGGCGCTGGTGGACAAGGCAGTGGCGAAGAAACTGTTTACCCGCGCCCTGAAGGCGGAGGTGACGGCACCGAGCGATCTCGGCGCCACCGTCGACCGCCTTCTTGTGGTGCAACTTGCCGGGATGATGCACATGGCGCGCAAAGCGAGCCAGTTCGTCAATGGCGCGTCGAAAGTCGATGGCTCCGTTCGCAACGGTTCGGCACTTGCCGTGTTCCACGCGATCGATGCCGCCGCCGACGGCGTTCGCAAGATCGACCAGGCCCGGAAAGCCTGGCATCTCGGGATGGAAACCGAAAAGGAAATACCGTCATTCCGTGTCTTCACGGAGGCGGAAATGGAAGAACTGATGGGCCAGAACGCTTTTATCCATGCCGCAGCGCTTGCAGGGCGGGCGGGTGAGGGTGTAGTGAAGCGCGCAAACCTGCTCGAACGGTACCGCAACGGCGGTCAGTCCCGGGCAACGGGCGGCGCTGGCCAGCAAAAACAATGACGCGGTCACCGGTCGATACCGGACGCCTCATTAAGGTACATGCATTGAACGACAGGGTCTGACGGACGTTTCCGAGCCCTGTCCGAAGGAACGGGAACGGAATGACCGACAATCAAGACGACAAGACGCTGAGTGCATCGGGTAAGAAGACCCTCACCCTGAAGCCCTCGGGCGTGAACCAGGGCACCGTGCGCCAGGATATGGGCCGCGGTCGCACCAAGGCGGTCGTGGTCGAGACCCGCAAGCGCCGCCCACTACGCCCCGAAGACGAAAAGCCGACGACGACAGCCGCAGCGACGGCATCCGTGACGCGTGTTGCGGAACCGACGCCGCAGCCGCCGCGCCCGCCGCAGCCGGCTCCGCGCATTCATCAGCCGGGTGGCCAGCAGCAACGGCCGCAGCAATCCAACCAGAACAACCAGCAGCGCCCGCAGCAGGAACGTTCGTCGCGGCCGGTGGTTCTGAACCATCTGTCCGCTGGCGAAATGGATGCGCGCCGCCGCGCTCTTGCCGAAGCCCAGATCCGTGATGCCGCCGACGCGGCCCGTCGCGCCGAAGAAGAGGCCCGTCGTGCCGAGGAAGAGGCTGCCCGCCGCATCGTCGAGCAGGCAGAAGCCGCCCGTCGCGCCGAGGAAGAGGCCGCTCGCGCCCTCGAACCCAAGGTCGAGACGCCCGAACCGGTGGAAGCACCGAAGCCGGCGGTCCAGGCGACTGCGGCTCCGGTCGTTGCCCGTCGTCCGGATGCGGCTCCCCAGCCGGCACGCCCCGGCGCTCCCGCTGCCGAAGCACCGGCCAATCGTCGCCGGGTCAATGAAGAAGAAAGCGATCGCGGCCCGCCGCGCGGCGGTGCCCCCGCTCGCGGCAAGGTCGTGCGTCCGGAACCGGCAAAGCCGGTCACCACGCGTCCGAAGACGGATGAAGAACGCCGCCGCGGCAAGCTGACGGTCACGACCGCCAATGTCGACGAAGACGGCAGCGCCCGTGGTCGCTCGCTGTCGGCCATGCGCCGCCGCCAGGAAAAGTTCCGCCGCAGCCAGATGCAGGAAACGCGCGAGAAGATCACGCGTGAAGTCGTGCTGCCGGAAACCATCACCATCCAGGAATTGTCGCAGCGCATGTCCGAACGCGCCGTCGACGTCATCAAGTTCCTGATGAAGGAAGGCCAGATGATGAAGCCGGGCGACGTCATCGACGCCGATCTGGCGGAACTCATCGCCGCCGAATTCGGCCATACGGTCAAGCGCGTTTCGGAATCCGACGTCGAACTTGGCATCTTCAATATCGGCGACGAAGACGGCGAACTGGTTTCCCGTCCGCCCGTCGTCACCATCATGGGTCACGTCGACCACGGCAAGACCTCGCTGCTCGATGCCATCCGCCACGCCAATGTAGTAGCCGGCGAAGCCGGTGGCATCACCCAGCATATCGGCGCCTATCAGGTCGAGCAGAACGGCCAGAAGATCACCTTCATCGATACGCCCGGCCACGCCGCCTTCACGGCGATGCGTGCCCGTGGCGCCCAGGCGACCGATATCGCCGTTCTGGTGGTTGCGGCCGACGACAGCGTGATGCCGCAGACGATCGAATCGATCAACCATGCGAAGGCCGCCGGCGTTCCGATCATCGTTGCGATCAACAAGGTCGACAAGCCCTCCGCCGATCCGCAGAAGGTTCGCAACCAGCTGCTGCAGCACGAAGTCTTCGTCGAATCCATGGGCGGTGAAGTGCTCGACGTGGAAGTCTCCGCGAAGAACCGCACCAATCTTGACAAGCTGCTCGAAGCCATCCTGCTGCAGGCGGAAATCCTTGATCTCAAGGCCAATCCGAACCGCACCGCCGAAGGCACCGTCATCGAAGCCCAGCTCGATCGTGGCCGTGGCTCGGTTGCCACCGTCCTCATCCAGAAGGGTACGTTGCGTCCGGGCCAGATCGTCGTTGCCGGCGATCAGTGGGGCCGTGTGCGCGCTCTGGTCAACGACAAGGGCGAGCATGTGAAGGAAGCCGGTCCGGCGACCCCGGTCGAGGTTCTCGGTCTTTCGGGTGCACCACAGGCCGGTGACAAGTTCGCCGTCGTCGAAAACGAAAGCCGCGCCCGCGAAATCTCGGAATATCGTCAGCGCCTGACCCGCGACAAGGCGGCTGCCCGCCAGTCCGTCCAGCGCGGTTCGCTCGAACAGATGATGATGACGCTGCAGACCACGGGCACCAAGGAGTTCCCGCTGGTCATCAAGGGCGACGTGCAGGGCTCGATCGAAGCCATTGCCGGCGCGCTGGACAAGCTCGGCACCGACGAAGTTCGTGCCCGCATCGTGCATTCCGGCGTCGGCGGCGTGACCGAATCCGATATCTCGCTGGCCGGAGCATCCGACGCGGCGATCATCGGCTTCAACGTCCGCGCCAATGCACAGGCTCGTACGCTCGCCGAGCGCGAAGGCATCGAAATCCGCTACTACAACATCATCTACGACCTCGTGGATGACGTGAAGGCAGCGATGTCGGGCCTGCTCTCTCCGGAACGTCGCGAAACCTTCCTCGGCAACGCCGAAATCCTCGAGGTGTTCAACATCACGAAGGTCGGCAAGGTCGCGGGTTGCCGCGTCACCGAAGGCAAGGTCGAGCGTGGCGTCGGCGTCCGCCTGGTGCGCGACAACGTCGTCATCCACGAAGGCAAGCTCAAGACGCTCAAGCGCTTCAAGGACGAAGTCTCGGAAGTCAACATGGGCCAGGAATGCGGTATGGCCTTCGAAAACTACGAAGACATCCGCGCCGGCGATACGATCGAATGCTTCCGCGTCGAGCACATCACCCGCACGCTCTAAAGGCGCGAAGTTGAAACAATGGGACGGGCGCCGGAACATGCAGTCCGGCGCCCGAACCTTTTGGGACCAAAGCAAATGGCAACACGACCAACTTCTTCCGCGCCTTCGCAGCGTATGCTTCGCGTCGGCGAACAAGTGCGCGCCGCGATCACGCAGGTCCTGCAGCGCGGCGAAGTGCGCGACGACCTGATCGAGCGCACCGTGATCTCCATTTCCGAAGTACGAATGTCGCCGGATCTGAAGATCGCCACCGCCTTTGTCACGCCGCTCGGCGTCGCCGACCACGACATCGTCATCGAGACGCTCAATCGCCATACGAAGTACATTCGCGGCCGTCTCGGGCAGCATCTTCGGCAGATGAAGTACATGCCGGAAATCCGCTTCCGCGACGATACCAGCTTCGACAACTACAAGAAGATCGATGCGCTGCTGCGCTCGCCGGAGGTCCAGCGCGACCTCAAGGACGGCGATACCGATACCGACGAAAACCGATAACAGAGACAGAGAATGTCCAAACCACGCAAGCCCAAGGGCCGTCCGATTTCGGGCTGGCTGATCCTCGACAAGCCGGTTGATTTCGGCTCGACCGAGGCCGTTTCCAAGATCAAATGGCTGTTCAAGGCGCAGAAGGCGGGCCATGCCGGCACGCTCGATCCGCTTGCCTCCGGCATGCTGCCGATCGCGCTCGGCGACGCCACCAAGACCGTTCCCTACGTCATGGACGGCCGCAAGATCTACGAATTCACCGTCACCTGGGGCGAGGAACGCGCCACTGACGATCTCGAAAGCGAGGTGACGCAGTCCTCGGACAAGCGTCCGGGCGAAGACGAGATCCGCGCGCTGCTGCCAAATTATACGGGTGTCATCAACCAGATCCCGCCGCAGTTTTCCGCGATCAAGATCGCCGGTGAACGTGCCTACGATCTCGCCCGCGAAGGTGAAACGGTCGAAATCCCGTCGCGGGAAGTCGAGATCTTCCGCCTGACGCTGCTCGCCTGCCCGGATGCCGACACGGCGCATTTCGAAGTGGAATGCGGCAAGGGCACCTATGTCCGGGCGCTTGCCCGCGATTTCGGCCGCGATCTCGGCTGCTACGGCCATATTTCCGGCCTGCGCCGCAGCTTCGTCGCCCCGTTTGCCGAGGAGGCGATGGTGCCGCTGGCCGATCTCGTGGCACTCGAAGCGATCGAGGACGCGGATGAGCGGCTCGCTGCCCTCGACGCGCTGCTGATCGACACCGCCGAGGCGCTGTCATCCCTACCGCATCTGGTCATCAACGACGACCAGGCGCATCGCCTGAAGATGGGCAACCCTATCCTCGTGCGCGGCCGCGATGCCCCGGTTGCCGAAACCGAGGCCTATGCCACGGCGCGCGGCAAGCTGATCGCCATCGGCGAGATCGGCGAAGGCGAATTCCGCCCGAAGCGGGTTTTTGGCTGAACTACCCCAAAAGGGTTGCGGAAGTGGCGTTCCCGAACGCCTCTTCCCTTTGCACCCCAAATGGTCTATAGGCAGCGCCAGCATCGGGCCTGCTCGATTGCATTCGCGGCCAATGCTGGACGACATCCCGGCGTTTGGCGACTTATTTCCTCCTCATAGAAAGGACCATCCGATGTCGATTACTGCTGAGCGCAAGGCTGCGCTGATCAAGGAATACGCTACCGTCGAAGGCGATACCGGTTCTCCGGAAGTCCAGGTTGCTATCCTGACCGAGCGCATCAACAACCTCACGGACCATTTCAAGGACCACAAGAAGGACAACCACTCCCGTCGTGGCCTCCTGACCATGGTCTCCAGCCGCCGTTCGCTTCTTGACTACCTCAAGAAGAAGGATGAAGGCCGCTATTCCAAGCTGATCGCGAGCCTCGGCATCCGTCGCTAATGAATTTTCCGGCGGGCGTTCACTTGAACGTCCGCCGGATGCTTTTGGGGCATACCTGCTCCGCCCGAACATGATCCCGAAAAATGCGAAGCAGTTTTCGGACAAGATCATGGTACAATGGAAGACCTGTTTGTGCGGCGCGCTCCGTTTGCGCCAGATAAAACAGACCCGGCAGCCCGGATGGGCCGGTGCTGCCAACAACAACCGTTGACCTGTCATGGGGCAGGATTGCCGGATGCTTTCAGCCGAAGCCGCAAGCTTCGGCCGATCCTTGAAAGCCTCTCGTTGTCTTGCCCGTGATGCGTCACATTCGTGCGGTTGAAGATGCGCCTTGCCGCCCCCCCGGCGACGGCGCCTTTTCCCGCATCATGCAAGGACAAGATATGTTCGATATCCATACCGTCGAAATCGAGTGGGCAGGCCGCCCGCTGAAGCTCGAAACCGGCAAGATCGCCCGCCAGGCCGATGGCGCCGTCATGGCGACCTACGGCGAGACCGTGGTTCTTGCCACCGTCGTTTCCGCCAAGTCGCCGAAGCCGGGCCAGGACTTCTTCCCGCTCACCGTCAACTACCAGGAAAAGACCTACGCAGCCGGCAAGATCCCCGGCGGCTATTTCAAGCGCGAAGGTCGTCCGAGCGAAAACGAAACCCTCGTTTCCCGCCTGATCGACCGCCCGATCCGCCCACTTTTCCCGGAAGGCTACAAGAACGACACGCAGGTCGTCGTCACCGTCATCCAGCATGACCTGGAAAACAATCCCGACATCCTGTCGATGGTCGCTACGTCCGCAGCGCTCACGCTCTCCGGCGTTCCGTTCATGGGCCCGGTCGGCGGCGCCCGCGTCGGCTATATCAACGGCGAATACGTGCTCAACCCGCATCTCGACGAGATGGACGAATCGAGCCTCGACCTTGTCGTCGCCGGCACGCAGGACGCCGTTCTGATGGTTGAGTCGGAAGCCAAGGAATTGCCCGAGGATGTCATGCTCGGCGCCGTCATGTTCGGCCATCGCGGCTTCCAGCCCGTCATCGACGCGATCATCAAGCTCGCTGAAGTCGCTGCCAAGGAACCGCGCGATTTCACGCCGGAAGATCATTCCGAACTCGAAGCCGAAATGCTCGGCATCGCCGAAGCCGAGCTGCGCACCGCCTACAAGAACACCCAGAAGGCTGAGCGCTACGCTGCCGTCGACGCCGTCAAGGCCAAGGTCAAGGCACACTTCTTCCCGGAAGGCGTGGAGCCGAAGTATTCCGCCGAAGTCATCGGCGCCGTCTTCAAGCACCTGCAGGCCAAGATCGTTCGCTGGAACATCCTCGACACGTCAAGCCGTATCGACGGTCGCGACCTGTCGACCGTTCGCCCGATCGTCTCGGAAGTCGGTCTTCTGCCGCGCACGCACGGTTCGGCGCCGTTTACCCGCGGTGAAACGCAGGCAATCGTCGTCGCCACGCTCGGCACCGGCGAAGACGAACAGTATGTCGACAGCCTGACGGGCATGTACAAGGAGCGCTTCCTGCTCCATTACAACTTCCCGCCCTACTCGGTCGGCGAAACCGGTCGCATGGGCTCCCCGGGCCGCCGCGAAATCGGTCACGGCAAGCTCGCATGGCGCGCTATCCGCCCGATGCTGCCGACGGTCGAACAGTTCCCCTACACGCTGCGCGTCGTCTCCGAGATCACCGAGTCCAACGGCTCGTCCTCGATGGCAACGGTTTGCGGCACCTCGCTCGCTCTGATGGACGCCGGCGTTCCGCTGGCCAAGCCGGTTGCCGGCATCGCCATGGGTCTGATCCTGGAAGGCGAGCGCTTCGCCGTTCTCTCCGACATTCTCGGTGACGAAGATCATCTCGGCGACATGGACTTCAAGGTCGCCGGCACTGCCGACGGCATCACCTCGCTGCAGATGGACATCAAGATCGCCGGCATCACCGAAGAGATCATGAAGGTCGCTCTCGGCCAGGCACAGGGCGGTCGCACCCACATCCTCGGCGAAATGTCCAAGGCAATCACCGAAAGCCGCGGCCAGCTCGGCGAATTCGCACCGCGCATCGAAGTCATGAACATCCCGGTCGACAAGATCCGTGAAGTCATCGGCTCCGGCGGCAAGGTCATCCGCGAAATCGTCGAAAAGACCGGCGCGAAAATCAACATCGAAGACGACGGCACCGTCAAGATAGCCTCGTCCTCCGGCAAGGAAATCGAAGCGGCCCGAAAGTGGATCCACTCGATCGTCGCCGAGCCGGAAGTCGGCCAGATCTACGAAGGCACTGTCGTCAAGACCGCCGACTTCGGCGCTTTCGTCAACTTCTTCGGCGCCCGCGACGGCCTCGTCCATATTTCGCAGCTCGCTTCCGAGCGCGTTGCCAAGACCCAGGACGTCGTCAAGGAAGGCGACAAGGTCTGGGTCAAGCTGCTCGGCTTTGACGAGCGCGGCAAGGTCCGCCTGTCCATGAAGGTCGTCGACCAGGCGACCGGCCAGGAACTCGCCGCCAAGAAGGACGACGCGGCCGAATAAGCTGCGCCTTCATTCACGTTCCGGGGCGCGGAATTCGTTTCCGCGCCCTTTTTCTATCCGCTGACCGCACGAGACCAAGACCATGAGCCGCGACGCCCTGAAGACCCTGTTCCATCCCTTTGCCTCCGGCACCGTCGCCACGCCCGGCGAAGGCGAGCGCATCCTGTTTCTCGGCGCGGAAGCGGGCTTCTCCCTGCCCCCCGACTTTGCCGGAGAGCTTTCCGCCGTCCAGGGCTTCCGGCCCTTCTACCGCCAGCTGCAGGCGCAGCGGATCAATGTGACGCCGGAGATCGAGGGCGCGGATTATGACGGCGCGCTGGTGCTCTGCACCAAGCACAAGGGCGAGAATGAGACCCGTATCGCCGAAGCGCTTTCGCGCGTGAAGGCCGGCGGCCTGATCGTCGTTGCCGGCGGCAAGGAAGACGGCATCCAGCCGCTGCGCAAGCGCGTCGAAGGCTTTGGGCTCGAAGTCAACTATACGCCGAAATATCACGGCGTCGCCTTCTGGTTCGCACGCCCGGCCGATATCAGCGCCCCGACAGCCCAACTGACCAAGCCTGCCGTGCGCATCGACGGCCGCTTCACCACGGCGGCGGGCATGTTCTCGCATGACCGCATCGACGCCGGCTCCGAACTGCTCGCCTCGCGCCTGCCGACCGATTTTTCCGGCGACGCCGCCGATTTCGGCGCCGGCTGGGGCTATCTTTCGGTGGAACTGGCGACCAAGTCGCCACGGATCGCACGCATCGACCTTTACGAGGCCCACTACGACGCGCTGGAGGCCGCCAGGGCCAATCTCCTCGCAAACTGCCCGAAGGTCGCCCAGCGCTTCTTCTGGCACGATCTGGCCGGCGAGCCGGTCAAGGACAAGTACGACCTGATCATCATGAACCCGCCCTTCCATGAAGGCCATGCCGCCGAGCCATCGCTCGGCCAGGCGATGATCAAGACGGCGTCCTCGGCGCTGCGCGGCGGCGGCCGCTTGATGTTGGTCGCCAATCGCGGCCTGCCCTACGAGCCGGTGCTGACCGAGAACTTCAAGGAAAGCGGCGAGACCTGCCGCAATGCGCGCTTCAAGGTGCTGTGGGCGAAGAAGTAAGCGGCGGATCGGTTTGGCGGCGACATAGCGGCCCGAAAGCCCGCTATGTCCCCGCTCTATCCGACCATTCGCGGCTCAGAACCGCATAGACATATTCATCGCCCCAGATGCCGTTGAAACGGTCGTTTTCGATCAGATGCGCCTCCCGGCGCAGGCCGAGCCGTTCGACGACGCCGACGGAGGCGGTGTTTTGCGCATCCAGTCGCGCGAAAACCCGATGAAAGCCGAATGTGCTAAATCCCAGATCGATGATGGCCCGCGCCGCCTCGGTCGCATAGCCTTTGCCGGCATAGGCCGGATTGAAGATATAGCCGACCTCAGCCTGGAGCGCGGCCTTGCTGGCAAGTTTCAGGCTGACCTGGCCCAGCAGGGCCTGATCCTCGCGCCGAACGACGGCACAGCGGAGGATATCGCCATCTTCCGACAGTCGCGTGTTCAAGCCGGCGTCGAAGCGCTCCCGCATCGCGTGTGCCCACGGCGGGTCGCCATAGAGATAACGGTAAACGGCAGGCAGGGAGCGATAGGCGCTATAGGCCTCGAAATCCTCCGGGACGAAGCTGCGGAGAATGAGACGTTCGGTAGATGCGAAAGGTTCGGCGTTCTTGAACGTCATCGGCAATCCCGGCGAAGATCATCCGAGAAGATTACCCCTCGCCGCATCTGGCCGCGAGGGGTATCCAATTGCGATTTACTCGCTGTCGGCGCTCGACAGCGTTTCCAGCGTGGGCATCGAGGTGATGTTGTAGCCGGCATCGACAAAATGGATTTCGCCGGTAACGCCAGCGGACAGATCCGACAGGAGATAGAGCGACGAAGAGCCGACCTGATCGATGGTGACCGACTTGCGCAGCGGTGCGTTGCGCTGGTTCCACGACAGGATGGCGCGGGCGTCGGAAATGCCGGCGCCGGCAAGCGTGCGGATCGGGCCGGCGGAGATGGCGTTGACGCGGATGCCGCGCGGGCCGTAATCGGCGGCGAGATAGCGCACGGAGGCTTCCAGAGCCGCCTTGGCGACGCCCATGACGTTGTAGTTCGGGATGACCCGCGTCGAGCCGTTATAGGTCAGCGTCAGCATGCTGCCGCCGTCCACCATCAAGTCGGCGGCGCGCTTGGCGATCTCGGTGAAGGAGAAGCAGGAAATCACCATGGTGCGGGTGAAGTTGTCGCGCGTGGTGTTGGCGTAGAGGCCCTTCAGCTCGTTCTTGTCGGAGAAGCCGATGGCATGGACGATGAAATCCAGCTGGCCCCAGCGTGCCTTGATCTCCTCGAAGACGGCATCGACGGAGGCCAGATCTTCGACGTCGCAGGGCAGAAGGAAATCCGAGCCGACTTCGGCCGCAAGCGGCTTGACGCGCTTGCCGAGCGCTTCGCCCTGGAAGGTGAACGCCAGTTCCGCGCCTTCGGCCGCAAGCGCCTTCGAAATGCCCCAGGCAATGGAATGATTGTTTGCGACGCCCATGATGAGGCCGCGCTTACCCTGCATGATTCCCGTCATTGCTTTATCCGTTGTAGCGCTGGAATACGAGCGTGGCGTTGGTGCCGCCGAAACCGAAGGAATTGGAGAGAGCGATATCGATCTTGGCGTTGTCGATGCGCTTGCGCACCACCGGCACGCCTTCGAATTCCGGGTCGAGTTCGACGATATGGGCGCTTTCGCCGATGAAGCGTTCCTGCATCATCAGGATCGAATAGATCGATTCCTGCACGCCGGCAGCGCCGAGCGAATGGCCCGTGAGCGACTTGGTCGACTGGATCGGCGGGATCTTGTCAGCGAAAACCTCGCGAATCGCGCCGATTTCCTTGCTGTCGCCGACCGGCGTCGAGGTGCCGTGGGTGTTGATATAGTCGATATCGCCCTTCACCGTGGCGAGCGCCTGGCGCATGCAGCGTGCCGCACCCTCACCCGACGGAGCGACCATGTCGTAGCCGTCGGAGGTGGCGCCGTAGCCGACGATTTCGGCATAGATCTTGGCGCCGCGCGCCTTGGCGTGTTCCAGTTCCTCGAGCACCAGCACGCCGGCGCCGCCGGCGATGACGAAGCCGTCACGGTTGACGTCATAGGCGCGCGAGGCGGTTTCCGGATGATCCTCGTTGAACTTGGAGGACATGGCGCCCATGGCGTCGAAGAGGTTCGACATGGTCCAGTCGAGATCCTCGTGGCCGCCGGAGAAAACCACGTCCTGCTTGCCGAGCTGGATCTGCTCATAGCCATTGCCGATGCAATGCTTGCTGGTC
>DASWOH010000307.1:0-19574 GCA_036398815.1 Rhizobium sp.
CGAGATGGGAGGTGTCGACATCACCTTCGAGTGCCTGGAGCCAATTGCAATCGCGCTGCGTCAGGGCAATGCCCCGACCTTGCGTATCGACCATCGTCATCTCAAGTTCGGGAAGTGGAGGGGGTGTCTCGCGCTCGCCCATGTAGCAAAAGACCATGCCTCCGCGCTCGATCGTCTTGTAGGCGTAAGCCTTGGTGCCACCCGGATATCTGTTTCTGTCCGGCACATTTGGCTGATCGAGACAGTTCCCATCGACGTCGAACTTCCAGCCGTGATACGCGCAACGGATACCGCCTTCTTCGTTTCGGCCGAAGAACAACGATGCGCAGCGATGGGGACAACGGTGGTCGAAAATACCGACGCGACCATTTGTGTCGCGGAACGCGACCAGCTTTTCCCCCAGCAGCATAAGTCGCATTGGATCGCCGTCCGCGACGAGTTCGGACGACAAGCACGCCGGGATCCAAAACTGCCGCATCAGGTTACCCATCGGCGTACCACGTCCGACACGGGTCATGATGTCATTTTCTTCAGCGGAAATCATGGTGCTCTCCTAAGTTAGGCGGACGCGGGCTGGATGACACCCGAATTCCGCAATGTTTCGATTGAGCTTTCAACAAGGCTCACGGTAGCTTTCGCGTCTGTCATGGGGACGGACAGAAACTGGTTTGGTGGGTAGCCGGTGGCCGCCTCGTAGACCGGCCGATACATCTCCCACCGAGCACGCGCGATGGTGTTTCCCATGGAGGTCTCGTTTCTGGCAACTCGCAGACGTTGAATGTCGATCTCTGCCGTCACACCAACATTCGCTTCGGCGCCCGTATCGTAGGCCAGCGTGTTGCCGCGGAAGTCGACGATCCTCGAACGACCTCCCTTCACGCTGCGATCCCGGGAAAACCCGATCGGACCGGCGACGTTGGCGCTTACCAGATAGACCATATTTTCGGCGGCGCGGGCGATCTTGGCCGCCTCTTGCGCAGGCGTGAATTCCTCGTTGGTGGGATGCAGGATCACCTCTGCGCCATTCATCATCAGCGCGCGCGCCACTTCCGGGACCGCGATTTCGCCGCAGGCAATCATTCCGAGGCGGCCCAGTTCGGTGTCAACGACAGGAAAAGCGCCAACAAATCCCACATCCGCAATATAATCGTCCATAAAGTCATGCGGCGACGGCCAGACGGCCGTATTGATCCGGCGAAAACGCAGTATCACCTCGCCATTGGGATCAATGAGAAAACATGAGTTGAAGAAGCGGCCAGGCCATTTCTCGACCGTCTCAAACTGATTTCCCGCGATGAAAATCCTGTGTTTTTTTGCCAGCGCTTGCAGCGGCTCGGTGATCTTTCCAGGAATTGTGTCGCATGCCTTTTCAATCCACTCGAGAACCATCTCGGTATGCGGAGGCCCCTGCAAAGCAAACTCCGGCAGGACGATCAATTTCGTGTCGGTATCTTTC
The DNA here is from genome assembly GCA_036398815.1 of Rhizobium sp. GTDB lineage: Bacteria > Pseudomonadota > Alphaproteobacteria > Rhizobiales > Rhizobiaceae > Rhizobium. The sequence goes on from DASWOH010000307.1 coordinate 1,457, forward strand.
ACCGCAGCCTCGATCATTGAGATCGCGCGCGCAACATTGGCCGCGATAATAGCAGTTGCAGCCTGTCGAGTGGCCGCAATTGTCGCAACATCGCTCTCCATCTGGATGCAGGTCGCCCGCCATGTTTTCACTAGAGCCATTTCATCGTTCCCTTAGTTGGCGGACGCACAGCGTCTACAAGTGGAATACCAGCAGAGTACGCAGCGTAAATCAAGAAGAATTTAGAGCGGCCTACCGTTTTAGGTCTGTCGATATCTCGAGCAGAAATTCAGCCGAAAATCCCCGGTCTGGAGAGCCTAACCGGGGTGCAAATCGGGATCTGATCAGATCAGTTGGAAGCAGGGAAAAACTTGCCGGTATAGACGTCATCGGCGTTGACGCCCGGCTTCATATCGAAAAACTTCTGCTGAACTTTGATTGTCTCAGCCACATCTTCCGGCGCTACCCATCCGTAAACCTTACCGGCGGTGTGGTCGGTGTGTAGAAAGTGGGGGAGCGCTTTCATCTCAATCGCCAAAACTTTTTCGCTCGATTCAGGATTGGCAGCATGCACGAGCTTAACGCCAACTTCAGGATTGGCTTCGACCGCGGCCTCGCCCTTGATTGTTGCCGCTATAAAACGCTTGAGTATATCGCCTTTCTTATCAGCAGTATCTTTCGAGACGAAGATACCTGTTCCAAGTGTGTTGATGCCAAAATCAGCAAATACCATCGGTGGCGCGATTGGCTTTTCCTCGTTGATTTTGGTGCCGTCCGGGACAGCCCAAGCGGCCACGAAGTCCACATCGCCGTTAATCAACGACGTAAAGGTGGTTGCGTAGCTTGTGGCAACTCGCTTGATGGTCGATTTATTGATTCCGTTCACATCGGCGAAGGCATCAAAAAGCTTTTGCGCCTGGTCGCTTGGAACATAGCCAAACTTTTTTCCTTCGAGGTCCTTTGGCTTGGTGATTCCGGACGAAGCAAGCGCGATGACCGATTCCGGACCGCGCTGCATAATGCCAGCGATGCCGATAACCGGAATGTCTTTCGACTCGGCTAGGGCGACAGCGGACAGGCTCGCAAGACCAATCGTGTTGTTGCCCGCTGCAACGAGCTGGATGGTCGACAGGCTTCCCTGGCCATTTAGGATTTCAACATCAAGGCCGGCATCCTTGTAATACCCCTTGTCCTTTGCGGCGAACAGTGCGGCGTGATTCGATCCCGCGAGCCAATCCAGCCGGACCGAAATTTTTTCCAGGTCGGCCGCGGCAGCTAACGAACACGAGACGGCGAGGGTTGAGACGACAGTCAATGTCGTCACGGCAAACTTACGAACGTTCATCATATCATTCCCCTTTTATTGAACCATTTCACGTGTCCATAGCGTATCCGTGTGGTCGACCAGATCAAAGCACGCTTGGTGTTAGGCCGCAACATCAATTTTCACGGGATGGATTTTAAGCAGGACAGACCATTGAAGCACGCCGTTTCTCGGAGTTTATTTAGGCAGGATATGCTTATCGCGCGGGCGTTCCGATGATAAAGAAGGCGTTATTTGCATTTGAGAAAGAGAATGCATCTGGTATACAGGGGTGACGCAAGTGGGCGATGCATATGGATTGGGGGTTATAATTGGAGGCGCTTAATACGCTAAATGGGCTCGATCATGCGCAACCATTGACGGAGGGAGCATATGATCAACTTCTCTCATTAATTCTGTCGGGTGAGTTGCCAGCGGGCAGGACATTGTTTGAAAGAAAGATGGCGGAGCGGCTCGGGATCTCAAGAACGCCTGTCCGAGAGGCACTGGCTCGCCTCCAGGCCGAGGGACTCGTCACCACGGTTGGCGGAAGATCGCCGATCGTTTGCCAACTCTCCTTGCAAGACTACATCGAAATTCTAAAAGTCCGAAAGATGCTGGAAATTGAAGCCGCTGGGCTGGCCGCTGAAATCGGTCTGCAAGATGCTGTGGCGGAAGACGTTCGCGCAGAAATTTTCGCATTTCGTGAGTTGGACGATCCGACCGCTGCCCAGCATTGGATGGTCGATGATCTTGTCCACGGAACGATTGCAGATGCTGCTCAGAATAAATTTCTAGCAACAACGATACGCGACCTGCGTCGGCGGACGCATATTTTCGATACCAAACGAATTCCTGAACGCCGTCTACCCGGCGCACAGGAGCATCTTGATATTCTCGACGCGGTCGTAGGGCGGGATAAGGAACTTGCCCAAAAGCTGATGGCTATCCATCTGGACAATATTCGGACCGCGATCGTAGACCGGATCATCGGCCGCGTTTATAAGGCTTAACGGTAGGTAAGTCGCAGCGGAATGAGAAAAAAATGGCCATACAAAGCTCCAAAGCAGGCGAACCAGCGGCGGTTGCCAAAGTGCGAAATGCAGATGCGTTGATCGACAATGGGCTGAGTTTGGCCGATCGGGTGTACATTTATATCACCGAGCAGATTTCAGATGGCGCACTAAGGGGTGGGGACGTCATCCTGGAAAGCAGGCTTGCGGAAAAACTCGATCTTTCACGCACTCCAATCCGCGACGCTCTCGGTCGTTTGGAAGGGGAGGGATTGCTCGTACGATCTGAGCGCGCCCTGACAGTCCGAAAAGTGACTGTCAAAGAATTTATGGACATGCTCTTTATAAGGCGACTGGTTGAGCCTGAGGCGGCGAGGCTAGCCTGTGGTCAAATCCCAACTGCTGACCTACTTGAACTGAGGGATCGTGTCGATCGCAATGACTGGAATGCGGTAGACAGCAGGCGTTGGACCCTGGATGAGGAGATCCATCTCAGAATAGCAAATGCGGTACACAATGACTACATGGGCGAGCTTGTCCGTCACCTCCGTAGACGCACGCTTTTATTCGAAATGATCGAGTTCCCGGGCCAGATCAAGAGCGGACGCGAGGAGCATCTGCGCCTCATCGACGCTTTGATTGAAAATGACCCAATGAAAGCGAGACAAGCGATGCAAGACCATTTGGATAGCTTGCGGGACGGAGTCATCGAGCAACTACGAAGTTACTAATTACGAGCATAATGTTCCATAATCAGGCACTACGTGTCGTCAGGAGCCTAAGAGGCTGATATAGTTGAATAATGTTCTGAAGCGTCGGTTCGATTCCGCTCAAGGCGAGGAAGCTGGTCCAAAATTTTAACCGGTGTGACCTGCAGCACATGTTCAACGACCGCTGGCGCTTCACTTAAGAGGAAACGTGGGCGACCAGAAAAACGCATTGGCAGGGGCTGGATTCATTTCTCTTCCAGGTTCGTTGTCGATGGCAAGAACCCGAAAAATAGCCTCGTTTCTTCAGGAAACGTAATCATCAGATGGTCGTTGTGATACCTCATGTCATAGGCTAGCACCGCAATGCCTGTCGATGAGACGGCGGCTTTGATCTCTTCGCCCAATGTCCCCGGGAGGAGCAGGATCTTGCGTGCTCCTTTCACGCCCGGTATCAGTTGCTCATAAAGATGAAGCTGACCGACACCTGTATAAACATCCGAGGCGAGCACGGTCGTCTTGATCTCAAGCAAGAATTTTTCGCCGGCGTTGTCCACCAAGCCGTCGACCTCATAACCCATCGCGTGACGTGGCTTTGTCAACCGGGCATCATTCTGCCTAGCGATCGTTTCGAAGGCTTCCCAGACATATCCCTGCTTGCGTGTAACTTCCTGTTCAACTCGATGACTGGCCTTCAGAATATACGATCCGGCGATTTCCGCTGCTCCGAACAATTCAGCTTGGCTGGCATCCGTCGCACCTGCAGGCATTCGTGCAAAACCACAACGTTTGACAAATTCCAGCGTTCCGTGCGGCATTCGTGTGACACCACTCTCCAGAAGCTCCACCGGATACCAAGAGCGCTTGGTGTCTTTCACATCTACAGGTCTTAGGCCGGTAAGGTCGCCGAAGTGCTTATCTATTCTGTGACTTAGATCGTTCTTATGAAGGATGCCCTGGCGTAAAAGCCACCGACGCCCGACTGAATCGATCGCAACCGCTGCCAGCCCATATTCCTCCCCAGGGATATTCGGAGGGTTGATCTCTACAACCCAGTCTTTGCCGGTCTTTCCGATGCCGAACCGTGTTACTGGCACGCCATCGACCAGGCGGGGCCCGATTTTCACCCGCATGTTTTCCGACGGGAAATAGTAGCTGTCCTTTCCTACCTTTTCGCCGGTCCGGAGTGTCGCCTGCCAAGACAAAAACCCTTTCCTCCAGTCGGTAACCGCAAGCGTCATCGGCAAAGTGTCAGGGAGAGTGTGACCATACCTCAGAAACGTCTCAAGTCCCTTCGCTGACCAGATATCAGATATGGAAATTTCAAGTCGAATGCGGCGCGTCCCGTTGCCGCCTGAGCTTGTTCCGTCGCTTGTCCCCGCAGCCCCGGCGACTTTGATGTTTTTCTGCTGGCGCGAGATGTGGTTGCAAAGCTCGTCTGTATCGAGCTTGGCGAGCACCAGCCCCGAAGTCTCTGGAATTCTGAGTTGATCAGGCGACATCGTCCCCAGTGTGATCGCACTTCTTGCCGGGCCGCTATCAAGCGTGACGTCCTTCATTACCGCACCAATCGACGCGAGGCGAGAAAGCAGTACTTTCAAACCTGGCATGTAGTCACGGTTTATGGCCGCGTCGCCCGATCCGCCCCGTGATTTGAAGATGATGGTGAATTCGCCGTTTTGACCTTCCGTCTCGAAGCTGGCACTCAACGCGTTAGCAGTGTCGGTGATCATGTATTTCTTCCACGTGCATGGGACTAAAGATGTTTTGCGTCAAACGCTTCAAGTCACTTCAGGCTTGGTGATGAGTTGCAACGGGTTCAACATTAACGGCAACTGCTAGGCGCCAACCTGCGCCCCATATCTCGTATGTCGTGTGGTCCTTATTTACTTTCGCACTAATCTCCTCGCTTCGCCGAACCGGAACCGCCAAGCAGGCGTGCAATTTCTTTCAGCGACGATGACGAACCATCCTCCTCGCCCGATGCGGACAGCCAGTCAACGCCGCTTTTCCAGTCTCTCTCCTGGCCGACAAGCTGTTGTACCGCCCGGACAGCCGGCAACCTGGCTTTTCCATCATCCGACAAGACCGGATCCAACTCGCTTTCCCACAATGATCCTGTGTCTGGCGGAATTCCGAGCCCATGACCAAGCGCGGATCGCTCGTCTTCGCTGAGGTCCAGAGCGGCGAACGCGGCACCCGGCTCAACTTCGATCCCGAATAACCATGCAATTCGGGCGGCCGCCACGCCGGAACCGGGGGCCATCAAAACGAGCGTCGAACCGTCGTGCCTCTTACCAATAAGAAGAAAGTCGCCTTCGCGTGCCTTCGCGGTCACTGCATTATCGTAGTAGTATAGCCTGTATTCCGACCTCGTCGGATGCCGGGCCCGGGCGTCGTACCACGTGAGCATCCCGGGTTCAGTCAGGACACCGCCGTCGTCGGACATCCTGATAAAGTCTGTCGGTATCTTTTGCGGGTGCTCCTTCCCGAACAGGCCGATCAGCGGCTTTGACCCGTTGAACTCGTGCTGATTGGAGCGCGTGATATCCGTCTCGACTGCGCTCAATCGCTTGAACACAGCACCACTGAACAGCGGTGAGAGCACCCCGCCCGTCATGCGTGGCTACGCGAGGTTTCGGGCACATCTGCGGGAAGGGGCGGCAACGACGCAGCTTTCAGGCTGTCCCAACATTCGTCCTTCTTAGCCCATTCCGATACCTGTCGGGCACCAGCATCGTCCCTGAGTATATCATTCACCCGCACGGCCAGCTTGCTGATGTACCCGGAAAGCTGCGATGACAGGCCCTGCTTTTGCCAGATGGCATCCAGTGAGAACCTGCTGCCGGTGATTTCAGATAACGCGGCGACAGTGTAGGCAGCGATGTTTGCCTGGTACGCCTGAAATCCACCTACCCGCACAATCTTCTGGACGGTTCGAAAAAGAATAGTCTGCGCAATCGCGTGCTTGTATCTGGTGACGTCAGGAATTGCCGACGTCACCGTGTCATCATCAGACATGAAGCGATCAAAGTTCTTCTGGTTTCCGAGCGAGACGATCTGTGGTTTTCGGCCCCAGGCTTGAAGATATTTCGCCAGATCAGTCTTTGTGATCTTTCGGCCGGGCGGGATAGCCTCCTTGAGCTGCCGCAGTCTTGCCGGCGTTGTTCCTTCACGGGCAAGCATTACGTTGTAGCTTCCGGCCGCACGCTCATAGAACCACCTGCTGGTACCATCCGGGCAATACGTTGAAAGCGCGAGCTTCTCCAGCTCGACATGAAACGGCTTGTTTGCCGAAAGGTCCGAGACTTTCACCGCATTCTGGCTGTTTGCGTACCGCGAGATATCGCTGATCAGCAGCTCTTCGGCCTCAGGGTTATGGGAATGCAGGACGATAACCTTTGCAGGCACACGTAGGGTATCTCATGCTGCCTGCAAATCGCGGCCAAAGCTGTCCCCGTCAGGCCGAACTCCGGAGCAAGCCTGCTCAATGGTGCTTCACACACGCGGTTGTAAAGCTCGCTGCGCGTCAACTGCATAGGCATGCCCCTGTTTCGCTAAGGCCGAATATCGCACCCGGTTAACAGAACGACGAAATAAAAGCCGGTGCATGGAAAGCGGCATCCTCGTTGGGTTCTTTCCTGATCGCTCTGTGGAGGGAGGCGATGCGTCGGACAGTGAGATGCCTGGACTACTCGACCCTGCCGCAGCCTGTGACGTCGCAATCTATTTTGGTTGGTACTGTGCGTCTCAGTGCAGTGATAAACGGCTAAGGCGGAGTGCTCATGTGGACGATTCTCGCGGCAGACCCGTGAGACTAAGGGTCGCAGGTTCGGATTGTTCAAAAGCCAAGAGACTCGCAATAGTCCCGCGAATGTTTTGCCGTCTGCTCCGGAGACTAATTGCCATCTCCGACGGCGCGATCCTGGGTAAAACTTATGGTCTCGCTTATCTTGCCGAGGGTTCCATCTTTGCGGAAGCGCCTGCCAGAAACGACGAACGTGACGCGGTTTTCAGTAGAGTAGAGCGAAATCGACTCTGCTGTAATACGTGTAAACGCCCCGTTCTGCTGTGCCGCAACGATGTCGCCAGGTCTGACGCCGAGAACTGCTTGCGCCAGCTGTGATCGCTCAGCTTCGATTTGTTGTTCCCAGCGTTCCAGATCGGTTTCGATGTGGGCAAATGCTTCGCGGGCGGCCTGAAAAGGGCGTTCGGGTCCAAACCAGATCCGATCAGCCATGGCCAGGATTTCGTTTGGCACCGACCTGTCCAGGGCAAAAGCTGCGTTGGTGATCATCTCGAAGATACGCTCGGCCTCTTCGAGCGCCTGCAAACGCGACAGATAGGGTTTGACTTTTGCTTCGGAAAGGGCAGGCGGCAGTACCTTGTCCTCTTCTCCATCCAGAAAGTCGATCGGCATTGCGGACGGGCAAGCGGCATCAATCGCTCGACAAGTTTTCCGATGCTTGCCCTGACCGACGTCCCCCATCTGACGGCAACCCGACCACTCTCTGCCCATTTCTGTGCTTGCCCTTGGATCAAAAGCAGCGCTTGGGCGGCGACATCCTGATCAAGGCTCGAGATATGCTTCAGGCGGGTGATATCGACCTGATGTTCGATGCCACGTTCACGAAGTTCGTCGAGTGCTGCACTCAGGAACTTTGATTGAAGTTCAGTGAAATGTCCGGCGGTGTGGGCTTGTAACGCGCTTTTCCGCTTCGCTTCCATTTCCTCTCGAAATGCTTTCAAGGCGGGGCGTCGCGGCGCTTGGCCCGCCACTACGCGGGCCCAGTATCCCCTGGGAGGCTTGGGAACCTGCAGTTTTTCGCAAAGCTTTCCGACTGCCACGTCTGAGATGCCGAGCTCGTTGGCGATCTCGCTGGTCGGGCGCTCCCATACCAATGCGAAAAGCTCTTCTCTCGACAGCTCGCGTCTTGCCATCCGAGGCCCTCCAGGCAGATATCAGGCTGCAGCATTTGCCTTGCCACAGATGGCAGCACACCGTTCAAGTAACTCATCGAACGTCTCGGCGTCATCAAAAAGGAGACCGTCCTCTACCATCCTGGAGTAGTCTTCCTCGAGGGCTTTTCGGCCCGCGCCGACAGGCGTCAGCACCAGACTGCCGCTTATCGCCGCCTCGTAGTCAACTGGTGATCGATCGGCGGCTTTTTCGGCGAAGAACATCGACTTGTGCGTTGCGACGGCGCTCGCCAGCCCGCGGTCAGAAATCGCGCTGTCTGCCAGGCCAATGTCGTCAAGGCGCACTATGTCGTGCCAATGGCGGGAAAAGCGATCGCCCCGGAGCCGCTCCTGCAGGCAGAAGACATGGATCGCAGTTGCCTTTTCCCAGAAGGTCCGCTCGGCGTGCATCACCCTCGGTTTGGCCGTGGGAAAGTCGACCCCATCAACGATTCCGGCGGCATCGCACGTGATAGCTCGAACGCTGGCCGGCTCGCCCGTCGACCGGGCTCCAAACTCCAGCATGACGCTGGGCGCGACATACCCAGATCCCGAACCGATGGCCTGGTAGTCGATGTATAGCCTGTCGGCCTCGATGCGGATCTCCGCGGAAAGGGACTGCTTCTGGAGTTCACCGGCGATGACAGGCGCAACCGTGTCAGCTACCCAGGTCGGTAGTCGCCGGCGCACCTCGCTCGACCAGCGCTTCTCCTCGCTACGGGTTTTCGGGAGCGCTTCTTCGTTGTCCCCGACAAGATCAGGGGCAAGCGCGCGGAGGTCGTATGTGAGGTCGACGTCTTCGGAGAATCGTCGAATGGCGCTGTAGGCCTTCGAAAGCGAAGTCCCGCCCTTGAAGACAAGGCTCTCGCCGAGCGCTGTGGCGTAGAGTGTTCGAAGCGCCCAGACCACCCAGACGTCCTTTTCGAGCAAGTGGACCGGACGCTTCGATCGATCTGACGCAATGGCGAGGACCTCTCGCTTGTCCTCGGCCGAGAGCTGCAGGAATTGATCAGCCATGCGCTGCCTTTCCGACGCTTCGTGCGAGCCAGGTCGGAAACTGCGATGCTGCAGCGACAAGCTCGTTGAACGCCTCGGGGGCCAGTTTCCGCCTGATGTTCAAGAGGGCCTCGTCCGCTCGCTCCGGCCCCAGCCAGGCGAGCGCGCGTACAGCGACGCCGGCCGGCCGGCTGGCGAGGGACAACTGCCAGCGAGGGACATGCTTGAGCTCGACCTTTTGGCTTCCGACGTTCAGTGTCCGGCTGCGCCCGGAGGTCAGGTAGATGGAGCGAACCGGAACCTGCGTCGTGAGCCCAAGGGCATTAGCGGCGGCCGCTCCATTCGAAACGATGACCTCGCCACGTTGATGTGCGACTGCCTCGACCGCTTGCTCGACAGTCGGCGGCCTGCTCCCGAACCGGCTTTTGATGGCCTTCATGTAGATACCACGCCCAGCCCTGATCAGTTCTCCACGCTCATTCAGGCGCGACAAAGCCTGGTCTACTGCGGCCCGGTTCCCGAGATGCAAGAGGCTTTTTGCGGACAGGGCCGTGCCCTCCGGCAATTGCTCGGCGTAGCTGAGAATTTGAGATGTCAGTCGTTGCATTGGCGTTTCTCCTGTCAGAAATATATGCAAGTTTCTGACAGTCTGCAAGTGACTCCGACGATGCATTTGCCCAGGCAGTGCCTACACGTGCCAAATGTCAGATTCTCGTTTTAATCGTCGTCGATGTGTGGATTTTAATCAGTGTCTGCCAGAGCTCGGCGATCATCAATGACGGGTTGCCGAAGGGGCGACACGGTATCCACGGTTTCGCTTCTGTCGGAGAAGATCGAGGAAGGCCGCGACTGCATCTTGCTCGCTGGCAAAATGCTGGACCTTCATCTGGCCGTGCACTCCGATCCGACCCCAACGGCGCATCAGGCAGATATCGCCGAACAGACCAGGCTCGATCGTCATGGCATAGAAACGAGCCATGTTGCGGGCTTCGTCTGTACGTTCGACGTAGAGCTGGTAGGGTTGAATGAGCATGGCAGCATACTCGCCCGCCCGCCGGATTTCGTCCAACGAGAGATATGAATCGATTTCGTCTGACCGATTCATTTTCGTGAAGTTTCGTTGAAAGCCATGGGCGGTCCGCCTGCGGCGTGCAGTTCTTTCACCGACGCGAACGAAGCCTGTAGGTCTCCGCTCATTCGGGTCACGATCTTCCCGCAGTGGTGAAAAAGGTCGGCCTCTCCCGTTCAGTTACCTTGGTAGGAGCGCAGGCCGCTATGGCCAAATTATCTGTTTTCGTCTCGCAGCGGGCTTCCAGGAAATTGCATCGCTTGGATGAGAACCGCATGCGCCTCTTTGATCAAAATGAGATCACGATCCCATTGACCTTCCGGGCCACCTGTAAATTTCTCTCCGTGGATGTAGCTGTTACGAACCCGGCACACGCCGTTGATGAGGATTTGCGCAACGCTGGTTAGTGGAGCGGGCTGCTCTGGCGACCAGGACATGTCTGCTAAAAGTCGACGTGGCGGGTTCCCGATGAGTGTCGTGGCAATTTCCTTACCGATGACGTGGTCGAAGAAGGGTTGCCCGAGAGATCGAGCGAATAGATCCCAGTCTGCTTCGGCTGCTTCACGATTCTTCCGCAAAAAGCCTGATCGCTTCAAGGCATATTCAGTGGCGCGAAAGTCGCGGGCGAATTCTTCGGCAGCTGTGTAGGGGTTGCTCATGGCGCTCGCTTTCAATGATCGCAGCTCCGTGACGCCGCTGTAAAAGTTTGTAGATTTTGTGGTTGCGTCAATCGAGCGAAAAATGCAAATCGCGGTTGCAACGTAAACTTTTGTGAGGGGAAAAGGTGCGGTCCAGGATACTTGTTTTTGAGATGCTGCGCCTGGTGCCGTCGTCCTATCGCGAACAGCGAGAAGACGCGGCTGTGCTGGACGAGGGTGAATGGCTGGATCTACCAATAGAAGCGCCAACGATTGGCCCTGTCCGTGAGGCCGCCACCCGTCTTGTCAATGAACTCGAGCGAGCTCTGAAGGAAGAAAACTGGCGGCCGGATGGGAAATTCGATCCGACCCAATTCGCAGGATCCTGGACACTTGGCTGGGTGGAGCAGCGTGTCCCGGCGCGCAAGATCCATCGCGGGTATCTCCAGCCCGTTCGGAACTTTCCCGTCGTTGAGCGGGTCCCCAAACTCGTCCTGGCCTTTCTCACGAAAATTCCCCGATGGAATGACTACGTGAAGCGCGAAAATCATCCCGGGGTGGGTTGGCATTATCACTACCTGCTCGATCCAAGGACACGCTCAGATGCGATTTTAACTTGGGACACCAGATGGCAACGGCCTTCAGGATCTCCTTCTGCATTGCATCCGTTGTTCGGCGAGAAGCATGGGGAAGGAAAAGCCGACGCACACGCGAAGCCTTGGCTGTGGGGCGACAAGAAAAAGAAGTCGATGTACGAAGTATGTGTTCGAGATTTGCTCAAATGGAAGATCCATGAATTTCGATGCGCATCCGCTCACGCCGATCCAGTCTGGCCAACGACAGGCAGCGTGACGCCAATGCCCTCGATCCCGGCCGGCTCGGGCCTTCCTGCTGGAAAGAGAAAGAAACGTTCGTGATTTTGGCACATCATGGTCTTCATGCGGACGCGACCGCGTAAGAAATCTTCCGAATCATTCGCGGGTTTCGGGGTGCAATGAATGATCCCCTCCCGAAAGAATGTATTGAGGATGAAACCGGTTCTCTCCGACACAGGCTCTCATATCCTTGCGTCTGAACCAGATGGCGCGTCCGCATCGGAGCGGCGGATTGCCTGACGTGAACACGATCTGCTCGTCAGCGCGCATGCGCAGCACCTCATGCGGCAAGATCAGAGGCCGGCGGCTGAGCTGCCGGGAACGTGAGCGCGACGATCCCTTCATACCTGACGAGCGGTTTGTCTGGTCGACCTCGACCGTCGTATCGCCGCAGCGTTTCGAGATATAGTCGGCCGTGTCGGGATCGTTGATCGCGGCAAACGAAATCCAGGACGCGGATTCGAACCATTTGCTCGTCGCGTCCCGCCCGCCATAGGCCTCGCGCATCTGGCCGATGGACTGGAAGATCATCGTCAGCGTGATGCCGTACTTGCGCCCGGCGTCGCGGGCTGTTTCGAGGATGCGCAGATAGCCGAGCCTTGCGACTTCGTCGAGCAGGAAGTGCGCGCGACCTTTCACATCGCCATTTCGATTGTAGATGGCATTGAGTAGCGATCCGATAACCACGCGCGCCAGTCCCGGATGGGCTTCGAGGACCTTCAGATCGAGCGCGATGAAGATGTCTGTCTCGCCTTTGGCGAGATCGTCGGTCGAGAAACTGTCGCCAGAGACGAGCGCGGCATAGTTCGGATAGGACAGCCAGTGCGTCTCCTTCACCGCATTGGCGTAAACCCCGGAAAAGGTCTCCGGCGTCATGTTGACGAAGACCGAAACATTCTCCTTCACGAAGTCCGATTCCGACTGCTCGTAGATCCTGGTCAGGCGCGCCCGTAGCTGCGGTTCAGGCTCCGAAAGGTTCTTACGTACACGGCGCAGCGTCTGGTCTTCCTCCTCCGTATGACCGGACAGGCAGACGTCGGCGATCAGGGCCGTCAGGAGCTGCATCGCCGATGCCCGAAAGAAGTCGTCGCGGGCAGACGCCGAGCGCGGATTGTCGGTCATGATCCAGGTCGCGACGGCGACGATATCCTCTTCCTTCGTGCTGCCATGTCGCCCGATCCAGTCGAGCGCATTGAAGCCGACGCCTGACGCCGAGGGATCGAGAATGATCACCTTCCTTCCAGCCTTGCGGCGATGCTCCGACACCATCGGCGCGACCTCGCTCGACGGATCGAGGACGACGAGGCCGCCACCCCACTTGAGCGCGGTCGGGACAGTTACCGACGTCGTCTTGAAGCCACCGGAGCCGGCGAAGACAATGCCATGCGACGAGCCGAAGGAGCCGTCGAAGCATAGGAGCGGGCTCTTGCCACCCGCGCCCCAGGTCGACGGATCGTCAGCGCGGAACGACACCGCCGCAACGCTGTCATGATCTACACGGTACCGTTCGCCGACGACGATGCCGCCGGGATCGGGGAAGAGGTTTGCAGCCTCCTGCGCTTTCATCCAGTCGGCTTCGCCATGCACCGCTCGCTTTCCCCCAATCCTCCGTGGTGCGGGTTTGGCAAAAGCTGCGTTCCCCTTTATCGCGACGCGCAGTGCGAAGACGCCGGCGAGGAACGTTGTCGATGCGCCAAGCATCGTTGCGGGATCGGCGTATCCGAGCACGGATTGACCTTTCGGGATGTCGCCAGCGATCCCGGCCAGGCGAACCCCCTCGCGCAGGAGAGCGATAAGGATTGCCACTCCATTTCCGCTGACGACGCCCCATCCGGCAGCCTTGATACCCGCTGCGCCATTTGCCGCAAACAGGAAGATGGTGCCGATCACAGCTGCGGTCGCATAGGGCAGCGCGAGACCGATCCGCCCGAGCAGTAGCTTCGCCTGCGCCGTCTTGCCGAACGCGGCCAGCCAGTGTTCGATCCCCGGCATGAAAACCACGACGACGATCATCGTCGTGGCCGGGATGACAGCGAGGAACACTTTACTCGCCGTCATGAGCGAACGCCTCCGCGCCTATCACTGTCAGGCGCGATTGCTCCGTATCGTCGCCTTTGAGGCGACGACTGGCATCGATCAGCAGGCCGAGCAGCAGTGCCCGCTTCTCGTAGCGCAATCCTGCCTTGACGATCAGGCCACCGAGTTCGATTTTTTCGCGCGTGTCTTTCTTTCGGGCGTCGGCCGATGAAGTCCGGCGCATCCGCTCAAGCCTCACGACTGCTGCCCGCAGGCGCGCCAGTCTCGATCGTCGTGGCCGTCTCGCTTGCGGTCCTGTCGTCACCAGCATTTCTCTTCCCGTTCGAAGCCGCCTTGCCTCCGCGAAACCGCCCGGTGATCTCTTCGAACGCGGCCTGTAGCTCGGCTTCCTCGATCTCGATCTCACCGAGACCGGCCTTCAGCGCGATCCGGCCGATGCGCTCGGCCTCGCGTGTTTCGGCCTGTCTCAGCTGATCCTGCAATCTGGCGATTTCTTCCCTGATCCTCGATGATGGTTTCTTCATTCCGGTCGCATCTCCCTGGAAATCTTGGCGGCTCTGTTCCGTTGCAAGATTTCCTCAAAAGCACTTCCGAAGGAATGTGCAGATCTGCACGTCGGCAAAGCCGACACTTTGGAGGATGATCCCGCCGTTCCGAAGGAGCGGATCCAAGGGCGCAATTATACGTCGCTGATGCGACGTGCTTGCCCACGGCCCTGGCGGGGCCGTCGTAGGGTTCCATTCACGGTGCCACGCGGTCTCGTCACCCTCCGGTATCTTTTCTGCGGTCGCAATGATCTCGCCAAGATCTGCGCCGCCATCAGCGGCAAAACCTGCTGCGCGGAGGGTCTCGAACGAGAATGATTCATCTTCAAACAGGAATTTCATGGGGCTGGTCCTTTGAGGGGTTTAGAAGGTTGAGAGCAACTATGCGGCGGACCGCATTAGTCGGATGGGAAGACGGGCAGGACGTATTCGGCCAGTTCGGCCAGCACTTCGCCAGCCGGCCGTTCAGAGTGGCGAAGGTTGAATGTCACGTGGTGAACGCCGGCTACTGCGAAGCCTTGCAACTCTTCGATCAAACGATTTCGCCCGAGGCGATAACCGAGAAAGATAGGTTCGGGAGCGGCGTCAGGCTCTTTGGCCAGATCAATAAACATCGACTGGGCGAACGGGCGAAAAGAATCGGCGACTTCTGTTTGTGCAACGCGCTGCCAGAGTTGGAGCCGTGGCATCTGCTCAGACAGGGGGCGAAAATAGCTCACCCAGCCGTCCATGTTGCGAGCGATCCATTGCAGACTTTGTCGGGCGCTGCCGACCGCAAGCAGAGGCAGATGCCTTCCAGTGGCTTTTGGGAGAAGATCGAGGCCATGGAGACTGCCAAAACCTCCATCGATGTCAGGATAGTCTTCCGAGGTGGTCCGGCGGATCACGTCGACGGCCTCGCGATAGACTTCGCCGCGCGCAGCATGATCGCGGCCGAAGGTCGGATACTCGGCCGCGCGGTCGCCAGATGCAGCCCCAAGCAGGAAGCGCCCGCCGCTGATAACATCGACAGTTGCTGCCGCCTTGGCGGTATGGAGCGGATGGCGCAGCGGCAGCACGATCCCGGCCGAGCTGAGCGCGGCCCTTTTCGTGACGGTTGCCAACTGACCGAGCCAGACCCAGGGGTCGTATATCTGGCCCGCATCGTTGAAGTCCGGATCGAACAGAGGCACGTCGCGCACCCACAGCGCGGCGAACCCCAACTGATCAGCCTGAGCGGCCAGATCGAGTTGACCCGCCATGTTCGGCATGCCGTTCACCAACGACGCCATCGGAAGCATCATTCCGATCGTCATTTTCCCGGGCTGGAACATCCGGTTGAAGCCGGGGTGATTGATCGTTAGCTGTGCCGACACGACGGGCCTCCTCGTTCTATGGATGCTCAGGCGACGGTGCAGACACCACCGGCACATTCACCGGTGACCAAGGCGTCGTCCTTGGCGCGTTCGGCAGCGCGTCCCAGTGCCTCGGCAAAGACCCGTTGAGATTGGGCGCCGGAGATCACCTCTCCATCAATGTCGAAGTTCGGAACACCGGAGACCTGCAACGCTTGCTCGATCTTGCGGATGGCGTCGCTTTCCTCGTCGCTGGCGAGGAAAGCCCCGACCATCTCGCGGTCGAGACCCTGTTCGACTGCAATATCCGTCAGTGTAGCGATATCACCGAGATCCCGGCCAAGCTCGAAATAGGCCGATAGAAGCGCATTGCCCAAAGCGGTCGCAGCACCGAACTGCTCCGCAAAGCGCATCAGGCGATGCGCCTGGAAAGTGTTTGGGGTTTTCTCGATGGCGTCGTAGTCGAATGCCACATCGTCATCTACTGCCGCAGCAACAGTCTGGGCGTCCAGCATACGGCTGCGCTCCCAACTGCCGAATTTCATCGAGCGATAGATTTTGCGGTTCATACCCTCGGTTGGCATCGACGGGTTGAGCTCGAACGGCTGCCAGCGCAATTCGACGGATGTGCCTTCCGGAAGCTCCTCGATCGCCTTGAGAAGACGGCGCTCGCCGATCAGGCACCAGGGGCAGATGAAGTCGGAAGTAATCGTAACGGGAATGGACATGATGTGTCTCCTTTCGAAGAGCAACTTCGCTCTTTCCACGAGACGTGATAATCAGATAAATAATGATATGTTCATTGCGTCAGGAGCAAAGGTGAAAGATGGATCGGTTCGCGGCATTGAATGCCTTCGTGGCGGTAGTCGAACATGGCGGGTTTGCTCCGGCCGCGAGGCGACTCGGACAGGCGCCCTCATCGCTGACCCGACAGTTGAACGTGCTGGAGGACAGCCTCGGCACATTGTTGATGAACCGATCGACCCGCAGCGTGACGCTGACCGAAGCAGGGCAGCAATATTATGAGGAAGCCCGTCGCATTCTCGAGGATCTCATGAATGCGGACCGGGCTGTCAGCGAATTATCCGGCCCGCCAAGCGGTCTGATCAAGGTGACAATGCCCGTGGCTTTCGGCCGCTTGCATGTTGCACCCGCGCTTCCTGCTTTTCTGCGACAATACCCGCAGATCCGGCTCGACCTGCATCTGAGCGATGCAGTGACCAATCTCGTTGAGGACCGGTTAGATATCGCGATCCGGCTTGGCGCGCTCAGTTCCTCCAACTTGCTCGCGCGCAAGCTGGCGCCGCATCGGCGGATTATCTGTGCCAGTCCTGACTATCTGGGTGAACGTGGAACGCCGGGCGAACCGGGCGATCTGGCGCGACACAACTGCCTGCTGTTCGACTACCAGACGACGGAACACAGTTGGACGCTCGCTCGAGATGACAAACGGACAAAGGTTGTCGTGACGGGAAATCTTCGCGCCAACAATTCCGAGGTTCTTAGAGAAGCGGCAATCGGGGGCGCGGGTCTGCTACTGATGCCAACCTGGCTGGTCGGCGGCGATATCGCCGCAGGCCGTCTGACGCCCGTGCTCGATCAATGGATAGCATCGCCCGGCGCGGAGGAAGGCGCTATTTGGGCTGTTTACCAACCGAACCGCCGCGGCTCGCGAAAGGTTGCGAGCTTTATCGATTTCCTCGCCCAGCATTTCGGTGCCCATCCCTATTGGGAAATCAGGCAGAATTGACACATCTACCTATGCCGCAACCCTGCTCGGCTTTTGCGCTTGACGCAAAGAACATCCCAACAATCGACTGATTATCATCATCGGTGGCTTGATGCAGTGTGTCCTCAACAACCACGGAGGCTCACATGCAGACCACCACTTCTTCCAACTCTACCCGTCGCAGAGCACTTGTTATCGGTGGATCGCTCGGCGGGCTGTTTGCGGGCACCATGCTTCACAGTATCGGCTGGGACGTCGATATTTACGAACGCTCCGAGCATGATCTCGACAGCCGTGGCGGTGGTATCGTGTTGCAGCCTGATGTCGTTGAGGTGTTCCGGCGCGCTGGCTTGAGGCTGAACCGAGACGAACTGGGGGTACGATCTGGGTACCGGACGGTGTTCCGGCCAGACGGGTCGACCCAATCCAAACAGTTTCTGCCGCAGATCCAGACATCGTGGTCGCTGATCTATTCAACATTGAAAGATGCGTTTGGCGATGCCCAGTACCATTCGGGCAAACGCCTTGCCCGGATCGAACAGGATACCGAAGCAAGCAGCGTTACGGCATATTTCGATGATGGGACCACCGAGACCGGCGACCTGCTGATAGGTGCCGACGGCGGAAATTCGACGGTCCGCTCCCTTATCTGGCCACAAGTGCAGCCGACTTATGCAGGTTATCTCGCCTGGCGTGGACTTGTGCCGGAAGACGACATGCCGGCCTCGGCGCGCGCTGATCTGCATGGCGATTTTGGCTTCGCCAACAACAAGGGCTCGCATATTCTCGGTTATCTTGTCCCCGGTGAAGGCAACGATATGCGGCCGGGCCACCGGTTCTATAACTGGGTCTGGTATCGGGTCGCCAACGACGATCAGTTGCAGCAGATCATGACGGATCGCGACGGACTGCAACGCGGTTATTCCATCCCGGA
>DASWOH010000308.1:0-25703 GCA_036398815.1 Rhizobium sp.
GAACCATGAGCATGCGCTCTTGGCTTTCCGACAGCATCATTTCATAGGCCGTCATCTGCTCTTCGCGCACAGGCACCTTGTCGAGATAAAGCTCGATGCCGAGGTCGCCCTTGGCGCCCATTTCGACGGCCTAGCAGGTAAGGCCGGCGGCACCCATGTCCTGGATGGCGATGACGGCGCCGGTCTGCATCAGTTCGAGGCAGGCTTCCAGCAGGCACTTCTCAGTGAAGGGATCGCCGACCTGGACGGTGGGGCGCTTCTCCTCGATCGATTCGTCGAATTCGGCCGATGCCATGGTCGCACCGCCGACACCGTCACGGCCGGTCTTGGCGCCGAGGTAGACGACCGGCAGGCCGACGCCCTTGGCTTCCGACAGGAAGATGGCATTGGATTTCGCGAGACCCGCCGCAAAGGCGTTCACCAGGATATTGCCGTTGTAGCGCGCGTCGAACTCGACTTCGCCGCCAACCGTCGGGACACCGAAGGAGTTGCCGTAGCCGCCGACGCCGGCGACAACGCCGGAAACGAGATGGCGGGTCTTCGGATGATCCGGCTCGCCGAAGCGCAGGGCGTTCATGGCCGCAATCGGGCGGGCGCCCATGGTGAAGACGTCGCGCAGGATGCCGCCGACCCCGGTCGCAGCGCCCTGATAGGGCTCGATATAGGAAGGATGGTTGTGGCTCTCCATCTTGAAGACGACGCAATCGCCGTCATCGATGTCGACCACACCGGCATTCTCGCCCGGTCCCTGGATGACGCGCGGCCCCTTGGTGGGCAGGGTGCGAAGCCACTTCTTCGAGGATTTATAAGAGCAGTGCTCGTTCCACATGGCCGAGAAGATGCCGAGCTCGGTAAAAGAGGGCTCGCGGCCGATCAGATCCAGGATGCGCTGATATTCGTCCGGCTTCAGGCCGTGGGATGCAATCAGTTCCGGGGTAATCTGGATCGAATTCGAAAGGGTCATGGGCGCTCGAAGGTCCTTGCCTGTAAAGGGTTTGAAGGCCGGTCAGGGGATCGGGGTCTCTTTAGCGCATGTGAACCTGTCGCGCGACAGGAAAATGACCGCGATTCACAATAGGCAAATCACGGGCGTGATCATTTGCGGCCGCTCGGCTGCGATCAGAACTTGTAGCCGACCAGAAGCCCGACGCGCGTCATCCCGCCATTCGGACCATCGCAAAGATTGGCATGCGATGAATGGGCAATCTGCGCCATCATGTTCCAATGGCTGTCGAAGTTGTATCCGAGCCCGGCATATTCATGGAAGAGCAGGCGACAGCCGAGCATCGGGCCATGCTCGGTCCAATCGTCAAGGTTGCCGGTATGGATCGTGCCGCCGAAGCCGGCTTCAGTGAAAATGCCGTTGCTGTGCGTGAGCGTCCAGGACAGACCACCATAGAATTGCGTCGCCGAACCGGCCGTGCCGACCGATGTTCCGATATGGATACGCGGATGTTTCAGTTGATCCTTCCAGTCCGCGGTCGGATTATAGCCGAACGGGTTGAACAGTACCTCGACATCCGGAAAGACGCCTTTTTCGTGGTCGTATCCACTTTGGATGGAAGCGCTGGAGCCGAAACGCAGTTCATCAAATATCTTGTTGTCCGCGGCAGCGGCAGATTCATTGGCAACGAAAATAAAGCCAGCCACGACAAAAATAGCTGCGAGGCCGCTTCTCTCAAAGAGGCGGCCCAAAATGGAAACAGTAACCATGCACTCCCCCCATTATGGTGAGCGAATCGTATCGCCTTGTCCGGATGGTAGCACCCTGGAATTCGGGGTAAAGCGCACGTTGCTAAGCAAGGCTTATTTTCGCGGAGCCGAAGCAAAACCGCAACAATGCCGTCATATATGGCTGTCGTAGCCCGCCGAGCCGTTTTCCAGAAGGCGGCGCAGCGTCATGAAACCGGCCGCGACATCGTCGCGCCGCTGCGGAGAGGAAAAGGCGATGCGAACGCGGTGATAGGCCTTGTCCGTGCGGGCGGCCTTGAACTCGTCCTCATCGTCGACGAGCACGCCTTCGGCAATAGCGGCGTTCTTGAAGGTGCCGGAAAGCCAGGGCTCCGGCAGCTTCAGCCACAGGAACGGCACATGCGGATGCGAGGTGAATTCGAAGCCGGATAGCGCCTCGCGCGCCAATTGCTCGCGGGCGCGAATTTCCTCGACCGCCTTGCGACGCAGCGCCAGCGCATGGCCGTCGAGCACCAGTCGGGCGCAGGTTTCCGCCAGGATGAAGGGCAGGCCGCCGGTCGTCATCTTGTGGGTGACCTTGATGCGCTGGGCAAAATGCGGCGGGCAGGCGACCCAGCCGCCGCGTACGCCCGCCGTGACGGATTTCGACAGGCCGCTGACGAGGAAGGTGCGCTCCGGCGCGATGCTTGCCATCAGCGGGTTCTGATCCTCGGTCATGCCGCCATAGAGGTCGTCCTCGATCAGCCAGACGCTGTGCCGCCGTGCGATGGCGGCGATGGCGCGGCGGCGTGCCTCCGGCATGGTCACCAGCGTCGGATTGTGCGCCGTCGGCATCAGGAAAGCCAGGCGCGGATGCTGTTGCTGGCAAAGCCGCTCGAAATCGTCCGGAATAATGCCGTGCTCGTCGGAATCCACCAATACGGAGCGGCGGCCGAGAAGACGGGTGGCGCGGCTGACCTGCGTATAGGTCAGATTCTCGAAGACGATCTTGTCGCCGGGGGAAGTGACGGCAGAAATGACGGCGATGGCGGCGGCATGGGCGCCGAGCGTTGGCACGACCGTTTCGATGGTCGGCTGCCAGCCGTTGCGGGCAAGCCAGACCTGGCCGGCGCGGAACCAATTTGCCGGGAAACTCCGCGAATAGGAAGAAATCTCCGCCTGATGATCGCGGCTGATGTCTGCGAAAAGCCGGCCGATGATCTCGCCCTGGCCGATATCGGGTGCCGCCGTCGTGTCGAAACGGATCTTGGCGTTCGGGGTCTCCAGGCCGCGGGTGCCGGCAAGCGCCTGTGTGATCGGATCTACCGGCTCGATTTGCTTGCTGTTGATGCGGTCGAGCACATAGGTGCCGCGGCCGACCTCGCCGGCGACGAGGCCGCGTTCGTGCACGAGAGCATAGGCCCGGCTCACCGTGCCGATCGTCACGCCGATATCATAAGCGAGATTGCGTTGCGGCGGCAGCTTCGTCCCCGGCGGCAGTACGCCATGGGTGATCGCGTTCTCGATGCTGTCCGCGACGCGGATGTAAACCGGTCCGCTCCCGCTGGAAATGTCAGGCAGCCAATTTGTCATGATGACAATTTCTTAGATTGCTTCGAAAATAGAGTCAATACTATGAGTCAATTGTATCGTTTGGCTCGGTACGTCGTCATTGTCACAATAATGCGAGCGAAAAATGGATACAATAGATATAATATGCCTCTCCAAGGGCACCCCGGCCAGTAAGATACCGCGCGATGCTTTCAAGCCGGCAAAGCCAATGTCGCGCTTGGCGCATCGTCTTCTGGCGTCCTTTGCGCTTTGGATGGAGAAACGTGAAAGCCGCCGGACGTTGCGATATCTGACGGATGACGAATTGCACGATATCGGGCTCACGCGCCACGAGGCGCAGACTGAAGTCAGCAAGTCGTTTTTCTGGGATTGAGCGCGCTGCGCCGCTTATCACGCTAAGTCAATCAATGGCAGGCGCTGGCCGCGATCCAATACAGAGAGCATGACATACACCACTCCTCGACGCTTACCTTCGGCAGAAGGTAAGCCCGATAACCGCGGAAAGGCCATGCCTTCCCGAGATGTCCTTGTTGCCGGCAACGGAATTGCGGCGACGAACTCGTTATTGGCAGCCCTTTGAGCCCGCAGCCCAGCGGTTGACGTCGCCGGTGATGCGGCCGCCGGAGGCGCCGCCCATCATCGGGCCGAAAGCCTGCAACTGCGCCGGATTGCCTTCCGCCTGCACGACGAGGGATGGGCGTCCCGTCGGGTGCTTCTTGTCGACGACGAGAATGCGCGGCCGGCCGGTGAAGGAGTTGAGCTCGGGGGCGAGTTGATAACCGGCAAAGGCCGGATCGGCCGATTTGAACCAGCATGCATTGGCACTCAGCATGACGCGTTCCATCGTCGTCAGGGCGCTGCGATCAACCGTAACAGCGGTCGGTGCGCGCGTGCCGCAGGACGTGACGAGCAGGCCGAGAGCCGTAAGAGCGGCGGCGGAATACAGTCCGGTAACGAGGCGAGGGCGCATCAATCTCTCTTCCAATGGATGGGTTTGGGCTGCTCTAGCCGATGATGTGAAGGGAACCGTCCGACGCCCTTACGGGACAAAGCGCCAGCCGGTTCGTAAGTTCCACTGTTGGTGCGGATGATCGCCTCAGGCGGCGATCACGTCGAGGGCGGAGGCGAAGAGGCCGCGACCGTCTGAGCCGCCATGAGCGGCTTCGATCAGATTTTCCGGATGCGGCATCATACCAAGCACATTGCCCTTGGTGTTGATGACGCCGGCGATATCGTTGATCGAGCCATTCGGATTGGTGCCTTCGGCATAGCGGAAGACCACCTGGCCGTTGCCTTCGATCGTCGCCAGCGTCTCCGCGTCGGCAAAATAGTTGCCGTCATGATGGGCGACCGGGCTGCGGATCACCTGGCCCTTGGCATAGGCGCGGGTGAAATCCGTTTCGGCATTGGCGACTTCGAGCTTGACCTCGCGGCAGACGAACTTCAGCGAGGCATTACGCATCAGCGCGCCGGGCAGCATGCCGGCTTCGACGAGGATCTGGAAGCCGTTGCAGACGCCGAGAACCTTGACGCCCTTGTCGGCCTTGTCCTTGATCGCCTGCATGACCGGCATGCGGGCGGCAATTGCGCCGCAACGTAGATAATCGCCATAGGAAAAGCCGCCGGGAATGACGATCAGGTCGACATCCGGGATCTCGGTTTCCGTCTGCCAGATCGTGACGGGTGCCTGGCCGGAAATCTTGGTCAGCGCCGCGATCATGTCACGGTCGCGATTGAGACCGGGAAGTTGAACGACTGCTGATTTCATGATTCTGCTCCCGAGATTAAGCGAAAGGTGCTGGCTTGGATGTGTTCGGCGAGCCATACTCTATTGTCTGTGACAAAGAAAGAATGGCTCCCAGAAAACGGCAATCAGTCGATCGAAATGCTGAAGTTCTCGATCACCGTGTTGGCGAGGAGTTTTTCGCACATGGCTTTCAGCTCGGCTTCGGCCTTGGCCTTGTCGGCGCCATTGAGCTCCAGGTCGAAGACCTTGCCCTGGCGGACCTGGCCGACACCTTCGAAGCCGAGCGCGCCGAGCGCGCCTTCAATGGCCTTGCCCTGCGGATCGAGAACGCCGTTCTTCAGCGTGACGGTTACACGAGCCTTGATCACGATTGTCCTTCCTGCGCTTTACTTGACGAGAACCGGCCCCGTGCCGCGCACGGGTTCGTTTTCATTGATGATGCCGAGACGGCGGGCAACTTCGGAATAGGCCTCGACCAGACCGCCCATGTCGCGACGGAAACGGTCCTTGTCCATCTTCTCATGGGTTTCGATGTCCCAGAGACGGCAGGAGTCCGGCGAAATCTCGTCGGCGAGAATGATGCGCATCATGTCGCCTTCGAACAGGCGTCCGCATTCGATCTTGAAATCGACGAGCTGGATGCCGACGCCGAGGAAGAGGCCGGTCATGAAGTCGTTGACGCGGATGGCGAGCGCCATGATGTCGTCGAGTTCGGCCGGGTTGGCCCAACCGAAAGCAGTGATGTGCTCTTCGGAGACCATCGGGTCTTCGAGCGCATCGGACTTGTAGTAGAACTCGATGATCGAACGCGGCAGCACGACGCCTTCCTCGATGCCGAGGCGCTTGGCGAGCGAGCCGGCGGCAACGTTGCGCACGACGATCTCAAGCGGGATCATCTCCACTTCCTTGATCAGCTGCTCGCGCATGTTGAGACGGCGGATGAAGTGCGTGGGAATGCCGATCTTGTTCAGATGGCTGAAAATGTATTCGCAGATACGATTGTTCAGAACACCCTTGCCATCGATGACTTCGTGTTTTTTCTTGTTGAAGGCGGTGGCATCGTCCTTGAAGAATTGGATCAGTGTGCCCGGTTCAGGTCCTTCGTAAAGGATCTTGGCCTTGCCCTCGTAAATACGGCGGCGACGGTTCATTGGTATTGTTCTCTGTCGTTGGCGCTCTCGGAGTAGCGCAAGTGGATCGAGTTGTGGGCGTCCCCATAACGGATAAGAAGCAAATTCACAATCCGCCAGCGCCTCCTTCCTCGGAATTCCGGCTTTGGTGGGGGTGCCAATGCGAGAATCGGGATCCTGTCGTCTCATGTTCTACAGGCTTTTATTTGACGATGGAATGAAGCCCGCCGGTACTGCACAGGCTTGTAATCCAACTTACGCAAGCGATTATATCACACTTGGCCGCCGTCACGGCTTGAGGTTACTCAGAAACCTGGCGAAGACCATCGTGCCTTCCGGCCAGGGACCATGGCCGGAATCGGCATTGATATGACCCGCCTCGCCGGCGTCGATCAGCAGCGAGCCCCAGCTACCGGCCATCTCTTCGGCGTGCGCGTAGCTGCCGAAGGGGTCGTTGCGGCTGGCGATGGTGACCGACGGAAATGGCAGGGGATCGCGCGGGTAGGGGCCGAAGGTCATCAGATGCTTCGGCTTGATCTGCCGATTGGCGACATCGGGCGGCGCGACGAAGAAGGCGCCGGCCACCTTGTTGCCTAAATGCGGGATCGCGTGGATCACCGAGGGAACGCCAAGCGAATGCGCCACCAGCACCACCGGTTTGGTCGCGGCATTCACCTCCTCGGCGATACGGGCAACCCAATCGTCGCGCACGGGCTTCGACCATTCCGCCTGTTCCACGCGCCGCGCCGTCGAGAGCTTCTGCTCCCAACGTGTCTGCCAGTGGTCCGGGCCGGAATTGGTATAACCGGGAACGATGAGAATATCTGCGTCGGAGACTTTCATGATGTGCCGATGTGGAAAAGGAAGCCCCGGCTGTCAAGGGAAAAAGGCGACAATTGCGGTGAAATTTGCTAGCATCGTGCCCGCCGGTAGCGATTGATGATGTCGGCGCCTCTTTTGCCCGACATTCTCGTGCCGCCAGCTGAACACATAGGCTGATGAGGAGGAGAAATATCATGACGGCATTTCACGTCATGGCTGGTGCAGACCACAGCTTTACGCGTCCGGCCATTCGCAAGATCGGTGTAGCCGACCTCGTCGACGCCCTGAAACTGGGGCTGGACGACTTCCGCGAAAAACCATCGCATTACGTCTTCCTGTGTCTGATGTATCCGGTCGCGGGAATTGCGCTGACACTGTGGAGTTCTGGCGCCAATCTGCTGCCGTTGCTCTTTCCGCTGATGTCCGGCTTCGCGCTGCTTGGGCCGTTGGCGGCGATCGGTCTTTATGAGATCAGCATGCGACGGGAAAAAGGGCTCGACACGTCATGGCGACATGCCTTCGATGTACGCTTCTCGCCGGCCCTGCCGTCGATCATCGTCGCCGGCCTCATGCTGTTCGCCTTCTTCGTCGTCTGGCTGGTGGTGGCACAGAACATCTACATGGCCTTTTTCGGCGACGGGGTGCCGGTGACTCTGTCGTCGTTCATATCCAACGTGCTGACGACGACGCAGGGCATGGCGATGATGTTCTGGGGCAATCTTGTCGGCTTCGTCTTCGCCCTCGTGGTCCTTGCGACCACCATCGTCACCTTCCCGCTGCTGCTCGACCGAGATGTCGGTGTCGTGGCGGCGGTCGACGCCAGCCTCCGCGCGACGCTGATCAATCCGGTGCCGATAGCGATCTGGGGCCTGATCGTGGCCGCACTTCTGGTAATCGGTACGATCCCGATCTTCGCGGGCCTTGCCGTGGTCATGCCTGTTCTCGGTCATGCCACCTGGCATCTCTATCGCAAGCTGGTCGTGCCGGCCGACGCGCACTAGGTTCGTGCCTGGCGTGTTCCATCGAGGACGAGTGGAACCACCGCGACCTTGCAGCGTTGATCCGCGTCATCTCTCGCACTCGGGAGATGCGTGCGGCGCAGCCGAGGATGCAGTTTCATGGCAAGGCTCAAGCATATTTTCGCTCGTTTCGCTGCGATTGTTTCGGAATGGACGGGAAAACCGGTCGTCTTCATATTGGCGCTGCTCTCGGTCATCGTCTGGGGCCTGACGGGGCCGATCTTCAACTTCTCCGAAACCTGGCAGCTCGTCATCAATACGGGCACGACCATTGTCACCTTCCTGATGGTCTTCCTGTTGCAAAACGCGCAGACGCGCGACACGCGGGCTATTCAGGCCAAGCTCAATGAACTCATTCTGACCAGTGCCGCCGAAAATCGCTTCATCGGCATCGAAAGCCTCGACGAAGAGGATCTAAAACATCTCGATCGGCTGGTGGCGAAGGCTGCCAAGAGTCGTGGCGACGGGGCAGAAAATAACCAACGGGAAAATAAGACCACTGCGAAATCCCGTGCAAAACAGAAAAGGCGGCGCATCGTCAGCGCCGCCCCTTCAAAGCCGGATCAATAGGTTTGTCCGACCTCAGCCGAAGACGCGCTTGAAGATCGTGTCTACGTGCTTGGTGTGATAGCCCAGATCGAACTTTTCGCGGATATCCTCTTCCGAGAGCGCCGCGCGGACCTCCTGGTCGGCAAGCAGCTCCTCGAGGAAATCCTTGCCCTGTTCCCAAACCTTCATGGCGTTGCGCTGAACGAGGCGATACGAGTCCTCGCGGGAAACGCCCGCTTGGGTCAACGCCAGCAGCACGCGCTGCGAATGAACAAGTCCGCGGAACTTGTTCAAATTATTCATCATATTTTCCGGATAGACCAGAAGCTTGTCGATGACGGTGGTGAGCCGCGACAGTGCGAAATCGAGCGTGACCGTCGCATCCGGGCCGATCATGCGCTCGACGGAGGAGTGCGAAATATCGCGCTCATGCCAGAGTGCCACGTTCTCCATTGCCGGGATGGCATAGGAGCGAACCATGCGGGCAAGGCCGGTCAGGTTTTCGGTCAAGACCGGATTGCGCTTGTGCGGCATGGCCGACGAGCCCTTCTGGCCGGGGGAGAAATATTCCTCGGCTTCCAGCACTTCGGTGCGCTGCAGATGGCGGATTTCGATGGACAGGCGTTCGATCGAGGAGGCGACGACGCCGAGCGTTGCGAAATACATCGCATGGCGATCGCGCGGAATGACCTGCGTCGACACCGGCTCCGGCTTCAGGCCGAGGGCGGCGGCGACATGCTCTTCGACGCGCGGGTCGATATTGGCGAAAGTGCCGACGGCGCCGGAAATGGCGCAGGTAGCGACTTCCTCGCGCGCGGCGATCAGGCGCTGCTTGCAGCGCTCGAATTCGGCATAGGCAAGCGCCATCTTGACGCCGAAGGTGATCGGCTCGGCATGGATGCCGTGCGAACGGCCGATGGTGACGGTGTCCTTGTGCTCGAAGGCGCGGCGCTTCAGTGCTTCCAGCAACTTGTCGATATCGGCGAGCAGGATATCGGTGGCGCGCACGAGCTGGATGTTGAAGCAGGTGTCGAGCACGTCGGACGAGGTCATGCCCTGGTGCACGAAACGGGCATCGGGACCGACGATTTCGGCCAGATGCGTCAGGAAGGCGATGACGTCGTGCTTGGTGACGGCTTCGATCTCGTCGATGCGGGCGACGTCGAAGGTCGCCTTGCCGCCTTTTTCCCAGATGGTTTCGGCAGCGGACTTCGGAATGACGCCGAGTTGGGCCAGCGCGTCGCAAGCATGGGCCTCGATCTCGAACCAGATGCGGAATTTGGTTTCGGGCGACCAGATGGCGACCATTTCCGGTCGGGAGTAGCGCGGGATCATGGGCTCACAACTTTCTTGGGGTGCGGGAAACGAATGCTTGGCGCCCCCATAACAAAGACGGGCGGCAATCTCAATGTTTCTTGGCGCAATCTTTCGTTCGGCTCAACGCATATGCTTGGCGAGATAGAGGCTCGCGGCCGCCAGACAGAGGAGGCCGAACGGCAGAAACAGGCCAAGGCCGAGGACCGCGAACTGATAGACGGCGCTGGCGCTGGTGAAGGCGAACTGAAATGCCCAGACGAGCGTGCCGAAGGGCGCATGCCAGCGCGCGTAGAACCAGCGATAGTCCATGGCGAAGAGGAAGGCGGTCATGGCAACGGTGCCGAGCGACAGCGTCAGGAAGAAAGCGGCGAAACGCGCCTCAAGGGTTCGTCCGCGGGCGAGCAACCGCGCCATCGGCAGCATGAAGGGCCATGCAAGCCCGCCGCCGAGGAAATAGACGGCGATCAATGCGGGCAGATGGCTCGTCAGAAGGCCATTGCGCAGATAAAGCGCCGCCAGCGCGGAGCCGGCCATTGCAGCGCCCCAGCAGAGCGCTCCGATCAGCAGCCGTCGATAGGATGGGACGGCTACTCTGAGCCGCCCGCTCGCAACGACAGCGCTGACCGGATTAATTTGATCCAACGCGGCCTCGTTCTGCCGCAGTCCTGAGATCGGAAACTGTCTGCTTGTAAGCCTCGACGGATTCGCCCTTGAAGATCGCCGAGCCGGCGACGAGCACATTGGCTCCGGCGGCGGTGATGAGCGGTGCGGTGTCGACGGTGACGCCGCCGTCGACTTCCAGTTCGATCGGGCGGTCACCGATGAGTGACTTGGCGTTGCGGATCTTGTCGGCCATGGCCGGAATGAACTTCTGGCCGCCAAAGCCGGGATTGACCGACATGATCAGGATCAGGTCGATATCGTCCAGCACGTTTTCCAGAATCGACAGCGGCGTTGCCGGATTAAGGGTGACGCCGACCTTCTTGCCGAGATTGCGGATGGTCTGGAGCGAACGATGCAGATGCACGCCCGCTTCGGCGTGAACCGTAATCCGGTCGCAGCCGGCCTTGCGAAGGCTTCGAGATAGGGATCGGCGGGCGAGATCATCAGGTGGCAGTCGAATGTGGCGCTGCTATAGGCGCGCAGCGACTTGATGACATCGGGGCCAAAGGAGATGTTCGGCACGAAATGCCCGTCCATGACATCGAGATGGATCCAGTCCGCCCCGGCTTCGGTCACATCTCTGACTTCCTGCCCAAGCTTGGCGAAATCGGCTGCGAGAATGGAAGGGGCAATGCGGATCGGCAGGGGCATGGGATGGCTGAACTCCGTCTGATTTTTTCGCGCTTGGCTTATCACCGCTTCGGCAGGCAAACAACCTAGTCGGCCAGACTTGCATGGACCATATCAATTCGACGGCGGCGCCAGAGGCACAAAGGCGTTGCCGCGCCATTCCAGCAAGCGATAGGGATTGTCGATCAATTCGTGGTTCTGGCCGAAGGTGATCGGGCCAATCGGGGTCTGAAAGGCCGTGCCGATGAGCTTTTCGGCAACCGGCTTGTTTTCCGCCTTGGCACTTTCCGCCGCCTGATTTGCGATCAGCGCGGCGGCTGCGGCCGGCAGGATGTAGCCGTCCGGTTCTATGCCGTTGGTGCGCATTGCCTGCGTTGTCGCCTGGGCAGCGGGCAGGCTGGCGTAATCGGGCAAGGCGATGGCCTGCACGCCGTCGGCCAAAGGCACCGGTTGGTTTGCGGCGCGCATCGCATCGCCGCCCATCAATTTCAATGGGACGTTCTCGCTCTGGGCGTCACGGGCGATGATTGCCACGTCGCTGCGGTCGCCGCCGATGAAGACATGCGTGGCGCCGGCCTTCTTCAACCGGCGGACAAGGGCGATCTGCTGGTCCTGTCCGGGGCGATAGGTGTCGGTAAAGACCGGTTTCAGGCCTTTGTCCTCCAGCGCGCTGCGAACAGCGCCGACCAGTTCGCGGCCGTGGATCGTGCCGTCCTCGATCAGCGCCATCGGCTCCGCCGTCCAGCCCTTCAGAATGGTGTCGACCGCCATTGCGGCCTCGGCGCTGTCGACCGGAGCGAGGCGGAACAACGGCCAGCCGTTCTTCAGTGCGTCCTCCATCAGGATGTGCGAGCGCGCGGAGACGGTGATGACGGGGATGCCGGCATCCTTCAGCCGTGGCAGTGCGCTTTCCAGCGTCTCGCTGCAGAGGAAACCGATGGCGACCTGCACCTTGGCAGTGATCAGCGCCTCGGCAACCGCCTGGCCGCCATCCTCCGTGCAGGGTTCATCGACGACAGTGGCGGAATTCTGCTGCGCCTGCACTTCGAAATTGGCGCCGGCGGTAATTTCCGCGCCGAGCGTTGCGAAGTTTCCGCCCTGCGGTGCGACGATACCGATATTGATGCCCGCGGCATGGCTGCTGCCGGCTGCCAGGAGCAGCATCATCAGAAGCGGTGTGCGACGCAGAACATTCATCGAATGGTTATCCCGGGCAAATCTTCTGCCCTTTTATCCACATGACAGTGGTCGTCAAAGAAAAAGCAACAAAATCACTCGGTTTTCAATAATCCTATTGTAGAAAAGCTAGCATCCGCCCGCCATATTGAACGGAACATGCGAAATGACGGAAATGAGGGAAACGATCGTGCTTGATAGGCAGAGTATGGGGCCAGCGCTCTATCGCGATGCCATGAGCCGCTATGCGGGGCATGTGCAACTGGTGACCACGGCGCTCGGCAGTGAGCGGCGCGGGGTGACGATCACGGCTGCCTGCTCGGTCTCGGACAATCCGGCCACGGTCCTGATTTGCCTCAACAACAGCAATGTGAAGAACGAGATCTTCTTCAAGAGCGGTATCTTCGCGCTGAATGCGCTCGGCGCCCACCATCAGGCGCTTGCGGACGCCTTTTCCGGCAAGACCCATCTGACCAACGACGAGCGCTTCGCCGCCGGCACCTTCGATACGCTGGTGACCGGCGCGCCGGTGCTTGCCGACGCACTGGCGGCGTTCGACTGCCGGATCACCGAGATCAAGGAATCTTCGACGCACAATATTATTTTCGGCGAGGTCATGGCGGTACGTTTCAGTGAAATCAAGCCGGCGCTGCTCTATATGAACCGGGGCTATCACACGTTATAACCTCCCTAAAGGGAGTAACCATGTCGGATAAAGCTGCCTCCTCGTTACCCGGCTCGATCGACGAGACAATCGCCTTGCTCGGCGCTCACGATTATCTCGCCGGACGGGCACTCGGCACGGTATTGTTTCTGGCGCTGAAGATGCAACGGCCGCTGTTTCTCGAAGGTGAGGCTGGCGTCGGCAAGACCGAGATCGCCAAGGTGTTGTCGAAGGCGCTCGACCGGCCGCTGATCCGCTTGCAATGCTATGAAGGTCTCGACGTTTCCTCCGCCGTCTATGAGTGGAACTACCCGGCGCAGATGCTGGAAATTCGCCTCGCCGAAGCGTCGGGCCTCACCGATCGCGACCGGATCGAGGCGGACATCTTCTCCGAACGCTATCTGATCCGCCGGCCCGTGCTGCAGGCCTTGTCGAGTGTCGAGGGCCGTGCGCCGGTGTTTCTGATCGACGAACTGGACCGCACGGATGAAGCGTTCGAAGCCTTCCTGTTGGAAGTGCTGTCCGATTTCCAGGTGACCGTGCCGGAACTCGGGACGATCAGAGCCGCTGAACCGCCGATCGTCATCATCACCAGCAATCGCACCCGCGAGGTGCACGATGCACTGAAGCGGCGCTGCCTCTATCACTGGGTCGATTACCCCGAAGCGATCCAGGAACTGGAGATCATCCGCCGCAAGGTGCCGGGCTGCAACGAAGCGCTGTCGCGCCAGATCGTCGCCTATGTACAGAAGCTGCGCATGCTCGACCTCTTCAAGAATCCGGGCGTTGCCGAAACCATCGATTGGGCGACGGCGCTGACCGAACTCGACCGCCTCGCACTCGATCCGGAGACGATTTCCGATACGCTCGGCGCTCTGCTGAAATACCAGGACGATATCGCCCGCATCCAGGGCGGCGAGGGCAAACGGGTGCTGGACGAGGTGAAGTCTGAATTGCTTGCGACGGGATAGAGCGATGGAACCGCAAGCGCAGGATGGCATTGTTGCCCCGCCATCACCGACCGGTGACAGGCGTCTTGCCGATAATATCGTCTTTTTCGGGCGGGCGCTTCGCACGGCGGGATTGAAGATCGGGCCGGCTGCCATTGCTGACGCCATCGAAGCCGTGGAGGCGATCGGCATCGGCTCGCGCGACGAGTTTCATGCCGCACTCTGTTCCACCTTCGTCAAGCGGCACGAGGATCTCGCGGTTTTCGATGAGGCTTTCCGACTGTTCTGGCGCTCGCGCGATCTGATGCAGAAGATGATCGCGATGATGCCCCCGGTCGCGGCTGACAATCGTGAAAAGGAGAAATCGAAGCCCAGCGAAACACGCGCCGGCGACGCTTTGCTTGGCGCCCCTAACGACCGCCGTCCGCAACGCGAGACGCCGGATATCGAGGTTGACGCACGCTTCACCACATCCGGTAGCGATGTGCTGCATCGCATGGATTTTGCGCAAATGTCAGCCGCGGAGATCGCCGTTGCGAAGAAGGAACTGGCGAGGCTCAAACTGCCGCTCGATAGCGTGCGCACCCGCCGCTTTGTGCCGACGCATACACCGGTCAGGATCGACCCGCGTGCGACGATGCGCTCGGCGCTGCGCACCGGCGGCGCATTGATCCTGCCACGCTATCGCAGGGCCAAAGAGATACAGCCACCGCTGGTGGTGCTGGCGGACATTTCCGGCTCGATGAGCCAGTATACGCGCATCTTCCTGCATTTCCTGCATGTGCTGACCGAGAGGCGGCGGCGGGTGCATACCTTCCTGTTCGGCACGCGGCTGACCAATGTCACGCGGGCCATGCGCCGCAGGGATCCGGACGAGGCGCTGGATGAATGTGCCGCCGCCGTACGCGACTGGTCGGGCGGGACGCGCATCGGTGAGACGCTGAAGGAATTCAATCGGCTCTGGGCGCGCCGCGTATTGGGGCAGGGCGCCATCGTGCTCCTCATCACCGATGGGTTGGAGCGGGACGGCGTCAAGCTTCTGGACACCGAGATGGACCGGCTGCATCGCTCCTGCCGGCGGCTGATCTGGCTCAATCCGCTGCTGCGCTTCGAAGGGTTCGAACCTCGCGCCAGAGGTGTGCGAACCATGCTGCCGCATGTTGACGAATTCCGTCCGGTTCACAATCTATTATCTCTGGCCGATCTCGTGTCGGCCCTCAGCGCCGGTCGCACCGGCACTTACGATCCACGCCGTTTTCTCGCCAAGCTGTGAGGCATTTATGACGAATACATCCGAAAGCCTGGACCCGCTTGTTATCGCGGAGGAATGGGCGACCGCCGGCCGCAGTGTGGCGCTGGCGACCGTCGTCGACACCTGGGGCTCCGCACCTCGGCCGACCGGCAGCCATCTCGTCATCGACAGCGAAGGCAATTTTCATGGCTCGGTTTCTGGCGGCTGTGTGGAAGGTGCGGTGATCGCCGAAGCGCTGGACGTGATCGAAAGCGGCAAGGCTCGCATGCTGGACTTTGGCGTGGCCGATGAAACCGCCTGGCGCGTCGGCCTGTCCTGTGGCGGCCGCATTCGCCTCTATGTCGAAAGGCTAAGCTGATGGACCGTCAGATGCTGACGAAACTGAACGCATTGCGGCGGGCGCGGCAAGCAGTGATCCTTGCCACCGATCTCTCCGGCGGAGCGGACCGGCTGATCGTTGAGGGCGATATCGTCGACGGTCCATTTGCCGATGCTGTTGCTTCCGTCTTCCGATCGGGAAAATCCTCGGCAGTGGACATCGACGGGCGTAGCCTCTTTCTCAACGTTCATCTGCCGCCACCGCATATCGTCGTCATTGGCGCCGTGCATATCAGCCAGGTTCTCGCGCAGATGGCCGGGCTTGCCGGCTTCGATATCCGCATCATCGATCCGCGCACCGCCTTTGCGACGCCGGAGCGTTTCGAGGGCGCCGACCTCGTCGCCGACTGGCCTGTGGATGCGCTGAAGGAGCGGCCGCTCGATGCCTATACGGCGCTTGTTGCCGTGACTCACGATCCGAAAATTGATGATTTCCCGATCGCCGATGCTCTGAAGGTCGGCTGTTTTTACGTCGGTGCGCTTGGCAGTCGCAAGACGCATGCGAGCCGGCTGGAGCGGCTGACGCGAGAGGGGCTGACGGAAATGGATCTCGCCCGGATTCACGCCCCTATCGGCCTTCCCATCGGTGCGTCGAGCCCGGCGGAAATCGCTGTCTCCATTCTGGCCGAGATCATCGGAGCGCTGCGCGGCCGCGATATCTTGTCATCAAAGGGTGACAAGCAATGATCTTCGGCGATTTTCCCACGAGGGAGGCGGAGGGCGCGGTCTTGGCGCATTCCGTCCACTTACCGGATGGCAGCCTCGCCAAGGAGCATGTCCTTGAGCGGGCAGATCTCGATCCTTTCGCCGCCGAGCGGCCGATGCCGCGGGAGATCAGCGGCATGGGCGTCGGAGGTCTTCCGATGGGAATACAATCGCGGCCACGGCCGCGTGATCTCGCCGCCAAGCCGGAAGCGCAGATCTCGGTTGCCGTCGTTCTGCTTGCAGCCGGCAAAGCGAGCCGTATGGGCGAGGGCGGGCCGCATAAACTGCTGGCGGAGTTCGACGGTATGCCTCTGGTGCGCCGCTCCGGCGCGATAGCCCTCTCAAGCGGCGCTGTCTCCGTTGTCGTGGTCACCGGCCATCGCCGCGAGGAGATCGAGGAGGCGCTTGCCGGGCTGGCGGTCGTGCTGGTGCGCAATGCGGACTATGCCTCCGGCATGGCAAGTTCGCTGGTCGCGGGTATCGGCACGCCGACGGTGCAGCGGGCCGATGGCGTGCTGGTCATGCTGGCCGATATGCCGGGGATCACGAGCGACGATCTGAAGACGCTGATTGCGGCCTTCCGCAAGGCGAACGGTCGGTCGATCGTTAGGGCCGTGTCGCGCGGCAAACGAGGCAACCCTGTCATTTTGCCGCGTGCGGTGTTCGATGCGATGATGCGGCTTGAAGGCGATGTCGGCGCCCGGCATATCATCGAGACCTCGGGACTTGCCGTCGTCGATGTGGACATCGGCGATGCCGCCCATCTCGATGTCGACACGCCCGAAGCCGTGCTTGCTGCCGGCGGTATTTTGAAGGGGTAGGGAATGGATACTATCGAGATCGAGGAGATGTTCCAGGCGCTTGGCCCGGTGACGATCAAGCGTATGTTCGGCGGCAAGGGAATCTATCACATGGGCCGCATCCTTGCCATCGAACTGGATAGGGAGATGCTGTTGAAGGCCGACGAGATCAGCGCCCCGGAATTCGAGGCGGCGGGCGCCAGGCGCTGGGCCTATGAGGGCAAGAAGGGCAAACCCGTCAACATGCCTTACTGGTCGATCCCCGACGATGCCTTCGACGATCCGGATATCATGGCGCGCTGGGTTAGGCTCGCCTACGAGGCGGCTGTGCGGGCGGATAAATAGTTTTAGCTAAAATCGTCTTCGCTCAGATGAGCGATTGTTGCCTGTGCAAAAGCCGAAAGCGGCTGCGGCAACTCGTTGCGGCCGAACCAGCCGAAATCGGAAAGCTTGTCCGGCTCGACCAGACTTGCTTCGCCGGTAAAGTCCTTGCAGACATAGATCAGCGAGATCCAGTGCTGCCGGTCAGCCTCATTGATGACTTCCGTTGCGCAGAGATAGTCGATATGACCGATGGAGAGACCGCTTTCCTCTTCGGCCTCGCGGATGGCGGCGTTTGCCGCCGGCTCCATATGGTCGACCTTGCCGCCGACGATGCTCCAGAAGCCGGCTTCCGGCGCCTTGAGGCGCTTATAAAGCAGCAACTTCCGATCCCGCAAAATTGCGAGACCGGTTCCTAATCCTGGGAAATCGATGCCGGGTTTCCCCATGCCGCGCGACCCTGTCAGCCCTTGGCGTTGGCGACGATCAGCATGAAAGCGGGGATGTCGTCGCCGAAACCGACCGGGGTCGGGCCGTCATCGTGGTCGCGGTAACGATTGCGACGTTCGCGATTGTCGTCATTGGCAGCCGGGAAGGGGCGATTGTTGTTGCGAGAACCGTTATGGGACTTGTTGTTGTTCTCAGACTTGCGCTCGTTTCTCACGCTCTCGGCCTTTGCTGGTGCTGCTTCGATCACTTCAACGACGACATTATCTGCGACGTCGATATCAGATTTATGACTCGAGGCACTCCGGCCTCTGGGGCTGCGATCACGCTCGCGGCCTTTGCCTTTCGGCTCACGGCGGCGCGAAGAACGATTGTCGTCCCCGCCTTCTTCGGCCGGCGGCAGCGCCGACAGGTCACCGTTCAGCCACTGCACGTCTTCGCCGATCAGCTTTTCGATCGCGTCGATATGCTTGGTGTCGCGTTTGGTCACCAGGGTGAAGGCGGCGCCGGAGCGGCCGGCACGACCGGTGCGGCCGATGCGGTGGACATAATCTTCCGAATGGATCGGAACGTCGAAATTGAACACATGTCCGACATCCGGAAGGTCGAGACCGCGAGCCGCGACGTCGGAAGCGACGAGAAGCTGGATCTGGCCGTCACGGAAGTTCTGCAACATCGTCGTGCGCGAGCGCTGGTCCATGTCGCCATGCAACGCGCCGACAGAGAAACCATGGCGCTGGAGCGAACGGAAGAGGTCGGCCACATCTACCTTGCGATTGCAGAAGATGATGGCGTTCTTCAGGTCGGTCTGGGCGCGGATGAGATCGCGCAAAGTGGCACGCTTTTCGTAATCCTTGCCATGCGAGGCGACGAAACGCTGCGTCACGGTCTTGGCCGTCGAGGCCGGCGCCGAGACTTCGACACGTTCCGGGTTCTGCAGGAAGCGATCGGCCAGCTTCTGGATTTCCGCCGGCATGGTGGCCGAGAAGAACAGCGTCTGGCGGGTAAAGGGAATGAGCTTGGCGATGCGCTCGATATCCGGGATGAAGCCCATGTCGAGCATGCGGTCGGCTTCGTCGATGACGAAGATTTCGACGGCGCTCATCAGCAGCTTGCCACGCTCGAAATGGTCGAGCAGGCGGCCAGGCGTGCAGATCAGCACATCGGCGCCGCGCTCCAGCTTGCGGTCCTGCTCCTCGAACGACACGCCGCCGATCAGCAGCGCGATGTTCAGGCGATGATTCTTGCCATACTTTTCGAAGTTCTCGGCGACCTGCGCAGCGAGTTCGCGCGTCGGTTCGAGGATCAGCGTGCGCGGCATACGAGCGCGAGCGCGGCCCTTTTCAAGGAGGGTCAGCATCGGCAGAACGAAGGAGGCGGTCTTGCCGGTGCCCGTCTGGGCGATGCCGCAGATGTCGCGGCGCTGCAGCGCAAAGGGAATGGCGCCGGCCTGGATCGGAGTCGGCGTGGTGTAGCCCGCGTCTGTTACAGCGGATAGGACTTTTTGGCTCAAGCCAAGGTCAGCAAATGTTGTCAAAGGGAAAACTATTTCCGTTCCGGTTCGGTCGAACACTCATGAATCGACACGTTCTAGCGTGCCGCAATGCTGCGCGACATAGAACCAAATACCCGCGAAGTCAAGGAAAGCGGGCGCTTCAGAAAGCCTGAAGCCCATTGGTAACGCAATTTTTAGATTAGCACCATCTTTGTTGCTCGTTTGTCACAATTCTCGCGCTGAAATTGTTCCGATGTCATTGATATAACTTGCCAGCTTCATGCCTGCATTGATGAAATACATCGGGTCGATCGGGTGGCCATTCTCGCGGACTTCGTAGTGCAGATGCGTTCCCGTCGAACGTCCCGTGCTGCCGGCAAGACCAATGGCATCGCCGGTCTTCACCGTATCGCCGGCCTTGACCAGCAGCTCTTCCATGTGGCCGTAGCGCGTTGAGATGCCATCGCCGTGGTCGATCTCTACCATGTTGCCGTAACCGCCCGTCCAACCGGCGGAAACGACCTTGCCGGGCGCCGTCGCCCGGACCCTTTCGCCAGGGCTGAAATGGAAATCGGTGCCGGTATGGAGCGCCAGCCTGCCGAGGAAGGGGTCCTTGCGATTGCCGAAAGGGCTGGTGATCAGCTTGCCTGGCGCGGGATTGCGGAATGGAAGGTTCTCGGCCGCGCCGCGCACCGTCTCCAGACGCGTCAGGGCCGTATCGAGATCGGCCATGGACTGTTCGAACTGATCGACATTTTCAGGCGCGACATAGGGACCTCCGACGCCTTCGTCGTCATTGCCGGGATCATCGTACTTACTTGCCACGCTGGCCGTCGTCGCCGGAACCTTGATGCCGACATTCTGCATGATCGACTGGATGTTGTCCGCGGTGTCGGCGGCGCCGGTTGTCAGGCGTTGAACGCGGGCCAATTGATCTTGCTCGATATGTTTCAGCGACAGCGTTACCCTGGAGAACACCCGGTCGGCGCGGTCGGCGACCGTCTCGGGGGCGGGAACGTAGGCGAGGGTGGAGTTGTCGGGCGTGGCGTCGGCGGGCTTGCCGCTCGACAGAAGATTCTCGATTGCCTTCAGGCCGCCGGTCAATTCCGCGTGGTCGCCCTTGTCGGGATGATTGCCGGTGGGCGCCGTATTGGCACTCTTATCCATCAGGCCGGAGTTTTCGGCGCGGTCGAGCAGCGCGTCGAGCTTGCCATGGCGCGACGATAGCGCCTGCTGCTGCTCCATCAGCTTGTCGACCTTCTTCTCGACGACCTGCTGGTCGAGAAGCTGGCGCGAGGTGACTCGATCGACCTGAGCGCGCAGCGCAGCGATGCGGTCTTCATAATCATATTGCATGCGCGCCTGCCGGGCCATGGTGGCGCCGATCAGGTCGTCGCGCAGCACGAGATAAGAGGTCGCCAGGAGATAGCCGATTGAAAAGATGCCGATGAGACAGACGGCGAGCGCTGCCATCCACGGACGGACGGTCATATGGCGCACCGTGTCGCCGCTTGCCACGATAATAGTGTGACTTGGCTTCTGCTTGCCGAAAACCTGGCTCCGAGGCTTGGCTGTCACCGAGAATCTCCTAATCGACGCATCCTCGCATCCATTATGGAGTTACACGGCATTATGGTTAACGATTGCTTTACGTCACGCTCTTAGGAAACTGAAAAACTCTTATAGTTTAGTATGTTATGCATTGCTTGTAGAGGTGAGCGAGCGATAGAATGAGGGCGTCAGGCCGGCCTCGGCGCGGGCGATGTCATTGAACGGCGCTTTCAGCGAGCCACGGAAATTGGAGCGCACCAGTTCCTGGAACGTGCGGGCGGGATCGCGCCTTTCACGGGCGCAGAGGAAGCGAAACCATTTGGCGCCGACGGCCACATGGCCTTTCTCGTCATTATAGATGACATCGAGCACGGCGGCGCTTTCCATGTCGCCGGTCTCGCGCATCTTCGCCTGCAGTGCCGGCGTCACGTCGAGGCCGCGGGCTTCGAGAATGAGCGGCACGACGGCGAGGCGGGCGGTGAGATCGGTGCGGGTCGCGTGCGCGGCTTGCCACAGGCCGTCATGGGCGGGCAGGTCGCCATAATCGGCGCCGAGATCGCGCAGGCGGGCGCGCACCATCTTGAAATGCTTGGCCTCCTCGAAGGCGACCTGCATCCAGCCATCGAAAAAGGAATTGGGCACCGGCCCGGTGGCAAAGCGCGCAACGATATCGAGCGCCAAATCGACTGCATTCAACTCGATATGGGCGATGGCATGCAGCAGCGCGATACGGCCTTGGAGCGTGTGCAGCGAACGCTTTTTCATGTGCTTTGGCGGAACCAGCTCCGGTTTGTCCGGCCGGCCTGGGCGATCGGCCAGCGGCGGATCGAGCGGCGAGCGTAGCGACAGGGTGCGCGCGAACCAGCGGGTAGCCGTTTCCTGGGCAAGCGTCGTCTTGCGGTCGAGATCGACTGAACGGATGGCGGTGATCGCGCCGCCGCGCAGTGACGTGATCGTTTCGATTTCTACCGGTCCCGGCATCGTCATCAAAGCTCTTTGACGGCGGCCAGAACATCTTCGGCGTGGCCAGCCACTTTGACCTTGTCCCAGATACGCGCGATCCGGCCGTCCGCACCGATCAGGAAGGTCGAACGGACGACGCCCATGTAGGTCCTGCCGTACATGCTCTTCTCCCGCCAAACGCCATAGGCCTCTGCCGCTGTCTTCTCTTCGTCGGAGGCGAGGGGAATGGACAGGGCGTATTTCTTCACGAATTTGTCGTGGCTCTTGACGGAATCCGGCGACATACCGAGGATCGAAGCGCCGGCCTTTTCGAAATTCGCCGCGAGCCCGGTGAAGGCTATCGATTCGGCGGTGCAGGCGGACGTATTGTCCTTTGGATAAAAGAAGATCACCAGCGGCTTGCCGGCAAAGTCCGCAAGGCTTATGCGACCGCCGCCGTCGCGCGGAAGGTCGAAATCCGGGGCTTTGTCGCCGATTGCTAATTCAACCACTGGGATTTTGGTCACGGGAAAACCTTTCTTTTGCCGGTATTTTAGATGACACTAGGCACCAGCCATATATACTGCACAGGTATGCCGTCCATATCGGACGCAGCGTCACCAACAAAATTGCGAAAAACGAAAGGGACGCACGGGAGTGATCCGAGGCGAAAAGATTATATTCCGCAAGAAGGATCTCGTCTCGCTCGACCACTTGCCTTCCGCTCAGGTCGACGATCCCATGATCGTGCATGTGCCGGAGTCTGCCCGCCGCAAGCGTTCACATGTCTGGCATGTCTGCCGCATCACCCTCGTCTTCATTGCCTTCCTCGTCCTGATTGTCGGCGCGGTCGTTGCCACCATTGAAAGTGGCATCTTCGACGAGCCCCTGTCGCAGAAGGCTCAACAGGCGCTCGATCAGG
Source organism: Rhizobium sp. (assembly GCA_036398815.1). Lineage (GTDB taxonomy): Bacteria > Pseudomonadota > Alphaproteobacteria > Rhizobiales > Rhizobiaceae > Rhizobium. Next base: position 22,724 of record DASWOH010000308.1, read on the forward strand.
CGATCGGGCCGCGCTACAAGGCGGAGGTCGGCTCGACGGTCGTCCGTTTCACGTCGAGTCTGCGGTTGGCGCTCGAGGCCCACGACGTCAATGTGGTCGACCAGGAAAGCGGCAAGCACCTGTCGACCATGTCGGCCGTGAGCATGGAGCTCGATCCCCTGGCGCTTGTCGAAGGCCGCGTCGAGGTGGCCAACGTATCGGCCGAGGGTATCGCGGTCGATACGTCGCTGCTGCCGCAGGGCGACCCCGTCGACCTGACGGCGCTGCGCGTCGATGCTCTGCCGCAAGCATTGAATTCAGCCTTTGACAATCTCGATTTCCTGGAACGCTTCGTCCAGCGCGGTGGCACGAACTCGGTGCGCATTTCCGGCTTTGCCGTCAAGCTGGCACGTCAGGGGGACGAACCGATCTCGCTTGTCGTGGACAATCTCACCTTCGAGCGTAGCGGGCCGACGGCGTTGCATCTCTATGGCGAGGTCGCCGTCAACGGTTCCGTCGCGACGCTGGATGTGATCGCCGATCAGCAGAAGGCCGGCCGCAGTTCTTCACTGACCGCCAAACTTGCCAATCTCGACCTGAAGCCGCTGACGATGGCCTATGACCAGAACGGTACGCCGCGCCAGGGCATCATGAGCTTCGCCGGCATGACGGTCACCGCCGTGCGCGGCGACGAGGGCGTCGATCCGAAGCTCAGCGCTTCCATCGATGTCCAGCCCGGCACGCTTTACATGGATCGCGACAAGCAGGACCTGACGCAGGCCAATATCAATCTTGCTTATGACTTCGCGCGCCAGACGCTTGAGATCGCACCGTCGAAGGCCCAGTTCGTCGGTACCGTCGTACCCTTCTCCGGCGCTCTCATCGATCTTGATCGCATCGATGCCAATGCCGGCAAGGGCTTCGGCATCGACTTCCTGATCCGCGGCGGCACGGCGGCCTCCTCAATCTCGAGCGAACAGCCGGTCAGTTTCGACGGGCAGGCGACAGGGCGTTTCCTGGCGACGACCAAGGAATTTCAATTCGAGAATATCGGCATCTCCACGCCGCTCGGCGCGCTGTTCGGTTCGTTGCATATGAAGCTCGGCGACAGCTCGCCGGAAATCAGCTTCGGCGGCCGCGCCGACAAGCTGGATACGACCGCGATCAAGCAGCTCTGGCCGTTCTGGATGGCTTCCAAGCCACGCGTCTGGGTGGAGAGCAATCTCTTCGGCGGCACGGTGACCAACGCGGTCATCTCGGTTTTCATCCCCGCGGGACGACTGAGGGAGGCTGCGCAAACCGGCAAGCTGCAGCTCGGAAAGGACGAGCTGCATATCGCCTTCGATATCGATAACGCCCGTCTCGACGTGCCCGGCGAAATTCCGCCGCTGCGCGATACCAAGGCGCATTTCGACCTGACGGGTCCGACGATGAGCGTCGATATCGCGAGCGCCACCTCCTATTTCTCCACCGGCCGGTCGGTGACGCTGAACGACAGCAATTTCTCGATCGCGTCAGCCTATGACAAGCCGTTGATGGCGCAGCTCGATCTCGCAATATCCGGCACGGGCGATTCGATCGGCGAACTGCTGACCTACAAGCCCCTGGAGGTGCTGCAGCGAACCGAATTCAAACCTGAGAACTTCAACGGCAAGATCGTCGCCAAAGTCGATGCAACGATCGGTTTGATCAGTGACCAGAAGCCGCCGCCGCCGGTCTGGAAGGCGAACCTTCAGCTTAACAACGTCGACGTGCTGAAGCCGATGAACAATCGCAAGATCACCAATGTTACCGGTGGTATAGATGCCGATCCTCAAGCAGTGCATCTGAATGTCCAGGCGCAGATCGACGGCATTCCGGCACAGATCGATATGGTCGAGCCCACGGACGATAAATCGCCGGCAAAACGCAGCCGCGTGATCACCGCCACGCTCACCGATGCGCAGCGTAATTCCGTCATACCGGGCCTTAACGACATCGTGGACGGCCCGGTCAAGCTGGAACTCACACGCATCGACGACGATCGTCAAAGCGTCAAAGTCGATCTCGGCAAAGCGGCCTTGACGGTGCCCTGGGTCGGCTGGTCGAAGGGCAGCGGCATTCCCGCCATCGCCCAGTTCGAGGCCTCCGGACCTGACAGCCAGACGGCGCTGAAGAACTTCGTCCTCAAGGGCGACGGATTCGGCGTCAGCGGCGATCTCGTCGTCAGCAAGAGCGGCCTGACATCGGCCAATTTCAGCAGTGTCAAGCTCTCGGCGCTCGATGATTTCGCACTGTCGGTCAAGCACGGCAAGAGCGGCGCCTATGACATAGCCGTTTCCGGCGATTCGGCAGACTTGCGGCCAATTCTCGCGCGGCTGAAGGCATCGTCGAGCGGGGGCAATGGCGGCAGCGGAGACGATTCGTCCAGTAGTGCGACGGTCCGGGCCAATATCGACAAGGTCATCGGTTTCAACGACGAGTCGATCCGCAATCTGAAGGGTGTCTATTCCGTTTCCGGCGGACGCATCGTGGCGGCGGATTTTTCCGGCGTCACCGATAGCGGCGAAGCCGTCGTCAGCCAGATGAGCAAGGGCGGCGGCAGCGGCACCATCCGCATCACCAGCGGCGATGCCGGGGCGGTGGCACGCTTCAGTGACCTCTATAAGCACCTGAAGGGCGGCCTTCTCAATCTGTCGCTGCGTTCCACAGGCCCCGACGCATGGGACGGATCGCTGGATATCCGCAACTTCGCGATCATCGACGAAAAAAAGCTCTCGACCATTGTTTCGACCCCGAGCGGCAAGAACGGACAGAGCCTGAATTCGGCCGTCAAGCAGAATATCGACACGCGTTCGCAGAGTTTCGAGCGCGGTTTCGCGCGGCTGGTGTTCCGCGATGGCGCGCTTTCGGTGGAGAATGGCGTCGTGCGCGGCGCGCAGGTGGGCGCGACCTTCCAGGGAACGGTCAAGGATGCCAAGGGCAATATGGACCTGACCGGCACCTTCATGCCGGCCTACGG
>DASWOH010000309.1:0-9938 GCA_036398815.1 Rhizobium sp.
TTCTACAAGGACGGCCGTCCGCTCGGCTTCCCGGAAGCCGGCTACCCGGCTCCGCAGGGCCCGTACTACACCGGCGTCGGCTACAGCAATGTTGGCGATGTTGCCCGCGAGATCGTCGAAGAGCATCTCGACCTTTGCCTCGAAGCCGGCATCAACCACGAAGGCATCAACGCCGAAGTGGCCAAGGGCCAGTGGGAATTCCAGATTTTCGGCAAGGGCTCCAAGCGCGCCGCCGACCAGATCTGGATGGCTCGCTACCTGCTGCAGCGCCTGACGGAAAAGTACGGCATCGACATCGAGTTCCATTGCAAGCCGCTCGGCGACACCGACTGGAACGGCTCGGGCATGCACTGCAACTTCTCGACCAAGTTCATGCGCGAAGTCGGCGGTAAGGCTTATTTCGAAGCATTGATGGCTCAGTTCGACAAGAACCTCGACGCTCACATCGCCGTCTATGGCCCGGACAACGACAAGCGTCTGACCGGCAAGCACGAAACGGCTCCGTGGAACAAATTCAGCTACGGCGTTGCCGACCGCGGTGCTTCGATCCGCGTTCCGCATTCCTTCGTTAAGAACGACTACAAGGGCTACCTCGAAGATCGTCGCCCGAACTCGCAGGGCGACCCCTACCAGATCGCTTCGCAGGTTCTGAAGACCATCTCGGAAGTCCCGACGGAAGGCTTCGCTTCGGCTGCTGCCTAAGTGTTTTCGGCCTCGGCTCGCCGAGGTCGGTGCAAACGAAAAGCGCGGGATTTCGGTCCCGCGCTTTTTGCTTTTAGAGGCTGCTTTCAGGCTGCCTTGCTTGCCGCATCGATCGGATGCTGCGAGCGAAAGCCGACGGCCAGCCGGTTCCAGACGTTGATGGCGCCGATAGCAACGGTGATCTTGACGATCTCCTCTTCGCTGAAATGCTGCTTCAGCGGTTCGTAATCGGCATCCGGTATGCCGGTTTCGGCGATCTTCGTCACCGCATCGACCCAGCCGAGCAGCGCGCGTTCGCGGGCGTCGTAAACCGGCGATTCCCGCCAGACGCACATCAGGTTAATCCACTGTTCGCTGAGGCCATCGTGCCGGGCTTCTTTCACATGCATGTCGACGCAATAAGCGCAGCCATTGATCTGCGAGGCGCGCAGCTTGATCAGGTGGATGAAGCGGCGTTCCAGGCCCGAGGTCTGGACATAGTTTTCAAGAGCCGCCACGGCCTTGTAGGCGTCCGGCGAGGCTTTGGCGAAGTTGAAACGGGGATGCATGGATTTCTCCTTGGGTTTTCGATCTATCGGTTGGTTCTGCGTTCATTGAGGGCAAGGAAGGCACAGCCTCTTGCCGCGATCGAGCCGTCGTCGCTTTCGGCGAGGTCGGCCAGAAGATCGGCGATGGTGGTTTTCGCCAGTTCGGTGCGGTAGACCCTTTCGGCTGCCAGCATCGCCGCGCTGATGCCGCAGGGTTTCGTGAAATATTTGCCCGGCAGTGGGTTTGGCCCGCGCTGGCGGATTTCAGCACAGCGAAAGGCGGGCGCCGGCCCTTCGACCGCAAGCACGATATCGAGCAGGGTGATGTCCCTCGGCAGCCGCGCCAGCCGGTAGCCGCCCCTGGGGCCGGGCACGGTGTCGAGAATGCCGGCGCCGGAAAGCGCCTGCAGGTGCTTCAAGAGATAGCTCACCGACACCCCATGAAACTCGGCAATCGCCGCCGCCGAAAGCACGCCGCCTTCGGACAATCCCGCCAGCACTGCAACGCTGTGTATGGCTTGTTCCACGCCTTCGCCGAGTTTCATCGGTTTGCCCTTTTTATATCGTGGATATTTTTTATCCGTGATTGTGGTGCACGTCAATTCCCTTTTTGGGGGGTATGCACTCTCCATGAGCACTGAAGCCAATAATGAGAAGTCAAGCATCTCCCCGCTTCTCATCCGGCGCACATTCACTACATTTGCCCTCGTGGACCAGATCGATTCCGAGCGCCGTCTTGCTTTGCCCGCCCCTTTTATCCGCTGGTTTGCGGAAAAGGGCTGGCAGCCGCGCGCGCATCAGTTGGAATTGCTGGCTCGCGCCGAGGCTGGCGAAAGCACGTTGCTGATTGCGCCGACCGGGGCCGGCAAGACGCTGGCCGGTTTTTTGCCGTCGCTCACCGACCTGACACGCCGGGGCAAGATCCCGCCTGGCTCCGCTTTCACCGGCATCCATACGCTTTACATCTCGCCGCTGAAGGCGCTGGCAGTCGATATCGAGCGCAACCTGATGAAGCCGGTCACCGAAATGGGCCTGCCGGTCTCCGTCGAAAACCGGACCGGCGACACGCCGAGCGGCAAGCGCCAGCGCCAGAAGCTCAATCCGCCCGATATCCTGCTGACGACGCCGGAGCAGGTGGCGCTGCTGCTCGCTAATCGCGAGGCCGAGCGCTTCTTCAAGGACCTGAAATACATTGTTCTCGACGAGCTGCACTCGCTCGTGACATCGAAGCGCGGCCATATGCTCTCCCTCGGTCTTGCCCGCATCCGCAAGCTTGCGCCGCATGTACAGACCATCGGCCTTTCCGCCACCGTCGCTGAGCCGATGGATCTGCAGAAATGGCTGGTGGCGCAGGAGGAGGGGGTGGAGCGGCATGCCGGGCTGGTGATGGTCGAGGGCGGCGCCAAGCCGGATATTTCGATCCTTGCGACCGACGAGCGCATCCCCTGGTCCGGCCATTCCGCCAAATACGCCATTCCCGATATCTACCGCGAGCTGAAGGAGCATCAAACGACGCTTCTCTTCGTTAACACGCGCTCCCAAGCGGAAATGCTGTTTCAGGAGGTGTGGTCGGCCAATGACGACAATCTGCCGATCGCGCTGCATCACGGCTCGCTCGATGTCGGCCAGCGCCGCAAGGTCGAGGCTGCGATGGCCGCCAACAGGCTGCGCGCCGTCGTCGCCACCTCGACGCTCGATCTCGGCATCGACTGGGGCGATGTCGATCTTGTCATCCATGTCGGCGCGCCGAAAGGGGCGAGCCGCCTTGCCCAGCGTATCGGCCGCGCCAATCACCGCATGGACGAGCCGTCGAAGGCGATCCTGGTGCCCGCCAATCGTTTCGAAGTGATGGAATGCCAGGCGGCGCTCGACGCCAATTATGTCGGCGCGCAGGATACGCCGCCGGTCGGTGCCGGCGCGCTCGATGTCCTTGCCCAGCATGTTCTCGGCATGGCCTGTGCTGAGCCTTTCGATATGCTGGAACTCTATGACGAGGTCCGCAGCGCCTCGCCCTATGCCGATCTCTCCTGGGAGACCTTCGAGCGCATCGTCGATTTCGTCGCTACCGGCGGCTATGCGCTCAGAACCTACGAGCGCTATGCCCGCATCCGCAAGACGCCGGAGGGGCGCTGGCGCGTTTCCAACCCGCAGGTGGCGCAGCAATATCGCCTGAACCTCGGCACCATCGTCGAAGAGGCGATGCTGAATATCCGCATGGTGAAGCGCAATGCGCTCGGCTCGCTCGGGCGAGGCGGGGCGTCTCTCGGCAAGGTCGAGGAGTATTTCCTCGAACAGCTTTCGCCCGGCGACACGTTTCTCTTTTCCGGCAAGGTTCTGCGTTTCGAAGGCATCCGTGAGAATGAATGCCTGGCGTCGCAGGCCTTCTCCATGGACCCGAAAATCCCGTCCTATGCAGGCGGCAAGTTTCCGCTGTCGACCTATCTTGCCGATCAGGTGCGCACGATGATCGCCGATCCAGATCGATGGCGTCGTCTGCCGGATCAGGTGCGCGACTGGCTGGAAATCCAGAAGGACAAGTCGATGCTGCCGAAGCGCGACGAGTTGCTGATCGAGACCTTTCCGCGCGGCAGCCGGGCCTACATGGTCGCCTATCCCTTTGAAGGACGCCTGGCGCACCAGACTCTCGGCATGCTGTTGACGCGGCGGCTGGAGAGGGCAGGGGCAAAGCCGATGGGCTTCGTCGCCACCGATTATTCGCTCGGCATCTGGGGGCTGGAGGACCTGGGCGTGATGATCGCCAACGGCCATCTCAGCCTGTCCGATCTCTTCGACGAGGACATGCTCGGCGACGATCTTGAAGCCTGGCTCGACGAATCCTTCCTGTTGAAACGCACCTTCCGCAATTGCGCCGTCATTGCCGGCTTGATCGAGCGCCGCCATCCCGGCAAGGAAAAGACCGGCAGGCAGGTGACGGTGTCCGCCGACCTGATCTATGACGTGCTGCGCAGCCATGAGCCCGATCATATCCTGATGCAGGCGACCCGGCAGGATGCGGCGACCGGGCTTTTGGATATCGGCCGTCTTGGGGATATGCTGAAGCGAATCAAGGGCCACATCACCCATCGGGCGCTGGATCACATCTCGCCGCTCGCCGTGCCGGTGATGCTGGAAATCGGCAAGGTGCCGGTGCCGGGTGAGGCGCATGATGTCCTACTGGCCGAAGCGGCGGATGATCTGATCCGCGAGGCGATGGAATAAAGCATGACCCCAAAAAGTGCGAAGCGGTTTTCGGATAGGATCATGTGAGACAAATGACGAAGGTGGACTAAGGTGATGAACCGGCTGGCGCTAGCGCGAGAGATGAATGGCTTGACGCCCGCATCGGGTGTCGAGACCATCGTTCACGGTGTTGCCGCCGTCTGCGATCCGCTCGGCGCGCTCTATCTGCCGGATGCCGGGATTCTTGTCGTCTCCGATCTTCATCTGGAAAAGGGTGCAGCCTTCGCTCGGCGCGGCATGCTGCTACCGCCTTACGATACGCTGGCGACGCTGACCGTGCTTGCCGCCGTCATCTCCCGCTATGACCCGAAGCTTGTCGTCTCGCTCGGCGACAATTTTCACGACCGCGTCGGCTCCGCGCATCTGCCGGAGGAATTCCGCAGCCTGATCGTCACCATGGCGCGTGGCCGCGAATGGATCTGGATCAACGGCAACCACGATCCGGATGGCACCGTCGATCTGCCTGGGCAATCCGTCGATGAGATGCATTATGGCGGGCTGACCTTTCGCCACGAACCGAAAGGCGGCCGGCAGGCCGGCGAGATCGCCGGCCATCTGCATCCCTCCGCCACCGTGCGCCGTCGTGAGAAATCCGTCCGCCGCCCGTGTTTCGCGACCGACGGCGCCCGGCTGCTGATGCCCGCCTTCGGCATTATGACCGGCGGGCTGGACCTGCGCCACAAGGCCATGACCGGCCTGTTCGACCGGGAGAGCCTCATTGCTCATCTGCTCGGCCGTGACCGGATCTATTCGGTACGCTTCGGCAATCTGGCGGGTTAGGCCGCTTTCACCGGCTCATAGCGCAGGACCACCGCTCCCGTCTTCAAGGGAGTGGAGTCTATGAGCTTTAGCGGCACCCGTTCCGCCACCGGCTTGAGAAGCGGGTTGCCGCTGCCGAGAATGACGGGGACGAGACAGATGCGGATTTCGTCCACCAATCCCGCCTTCAGCAACACATCCATCACTTCGGCGCTGCCGAAGACGAACATGGTCTTGCCCGGCTGGTCCTTCAGTTTCCTGACTTCGGAAACAACGTCGCGAACGACGCGCGTATTGTTCCACTCCGCCTTATCCATCGTCCGCGAGGCGGCGATCTTGGCGATGCCGTTCATATAAGCGGCGATATCAGGCGTTTCCGTCGCGCTCGGCCAGTAGGCCGCCATGCCCTCATAGGTCTTGCGGCCGAAGATCAGGAGATCACCCTCGCGGCCGAGATCGGTCGCATAGCGCTCCAGCTCGTCGCCCCAGGCGAGCATGTGGAAATCCAGATCCCAGGGTTTCGTTCCCTCGAAATATCCATCGAGGGTCATCAGATTCCAGACAACAAGCTTTCTCATTGGTTTCCTCCTCTGTGATAACTGTATCGTAATCACAACTGGTTGCTAAAAGCAAGCGGTTGAAAGCCGGTAATACTGATGGCAAATTGCAAGCAGTTTCTTGGAGACCTCTATGGACGCACCTCACCGCTCCGGTTGCCCGATCAATCTCACGCTTGAAATCCTCGGCGACCGCTGGAGCTTGATCATCATCCGCGACATCATGTTCGGCAATCGCCGGCATTTTCGCGAGCTTTTGCAGGGTTCGGAGGAGGGTATCGCCTCCAACATCCTCGCCGACCGACTGAAGCGGCTGGTCGAACGCGGGCTTCTGACACGCGACGACGATCCGACCCACAAGCAGAAGGCCATCTACAGCCTTACCGAAATGGCGATCGATCTTGTGCCGCTCTTCGCCCATATGGGCGCCTGGGGCCGCAAGCACTTGCCCGTATCAGAAGAGCTTTCGATCCGTGCTGAGTTGCTGGAAGAGGGCGGCCCGCCGCTCTGGGAGGATTTCATGGACGAACTGAGGGCAAGGCACCTGGGTAAAGTGCTGCCGCCGGGCACACCGTCGGTGCTTGGGCGGCTGACGGAAGCTTATCTGGAGGTGGTGGCGCGGAAGAAGAGTGCCTGATGCTGATTAAGAGGTTCGCGGAGAGTGCACACCCCCTTAACTCTTCCGGAACACAAAACTCGCCGTCCATCCCGTAATCACCGCCAGCAACACCGAAAACGCGCCGTAGGCGATGGGCTGTTCGTGCGCCGCGTCGGTGATGGTCTGCTCGATGCCGGTCTTGATGACGCGCAGCGGCAGGGATTTCTCGGTGAGGAACTTGCCGCTCTTGAAGAGGTAGGCGCGCACGGTATGCACGCCGTTCGGCACGTCGGCCGGGAGCCTCAGCGTTGCCTTGAACAGGCTGGAGCTGACGAAGCGCACGCCGGCCGGATCGCTTTCATAGAGGCCGCCGGACTGCTGCAGCCGCCGGAAGGCCTGCCGGAATTCCGGCACATCGGCGCCGCTGCCGACAAAACCGACCGGGATGAGCGGAATATGATCCGTGCCGATGCCACGGTCGTTCAGTTCGAGCGGCGCGGTGATGCTGTCGACGGCCCGCGTGCTCGATAGCGAATAGGCCTGCGGCACATGCTCGAAGGTCATCGAGCGGGTGTTGACCCAGATGCCGAAGACACGCTCCTTCTTGCGCACGGTGGCATTTTCGCGCGGGCCCTCCAGCACGACGACGATGTCGTATTGGCCGATCGCCAGAAGCAGCTGGTCGGTATTGGACAGCGCGCCGAAGATCGTCAGATCCGCGCCGGTGAAATCGGAGGTGATGGCGATTTCGCTGGTCGAGGTGCCGATCTCCATCGTCTCGCGCGCCGTGGTGGATGTCGTGGGCTGGTCGAGCAGCACCTGTGCTTTGGCGCTGAATGGCGCAAGCAGGAGGCTGGCTGCGAGGATCAGGCTGTAACGTCTCATCGGCCCGATCCTTCGAGCACGACGGAATAGATATCGGCAGGCGTGACCACCAGCGCAATCAACAGGCGTAGGCCGACGGCAAGCACCAGCAGGCCGAGCAGGGCGCGCAGCTGCTCGCCGCGCAGCTTCTGACCAACGCGCACGCCATATTGTGCGCCGATAACGCCCGCCACCATCAGCAGGAAGGCGAGCACGATATCGACGGAATAGTTGGTCGCCGCCTGGACGATCGTCGTATAGGCGGTGACGAAGATGATCTGGAACAGCGAGGTGCCGACCACCACATTGGTCGGGATGCGCAAGAGATAGATCATCGCCGGCACCATGATGAAGCCGCCGCCAACACCCATGACCGAGGTCAGGATGCCGATGCCGAAGCCGAGGGCGATCACCGGGATGACGCTCAGATAGATCTTCGATTTCTTGAAGCGCATCTTTAGCGGCAGCCGGTGCACCCAGCTATGATGCCCCGGTCTGCGGGGTGCCGCCGGCTCGTTGCGGGCGGCGCGGCGCATCGCGTTCAGGCTTTCCCACAGCATCAAGCCGCCGATCGTGCCGAGGAACACGACGTAGAGCAGCGAAATGAAGAGATCGAGCTGGCCGATGCGCCGGAGCAGCGAGAAGATCCAGATGCCGACCGTAGCGCCGGAAAGACCGCCGATCAGAAGCACCGATCCGAGCTTCATATCCAGCGTGCCACGCCTGAAATGGGTAATGGCGCCGGAGATCGACGAGGCGACAACCTGGTTGGCACCGGTGGCGACGGCGACGACGGGGGGGATGTTGTAGAAGATCAGAAGCGGCGTGATCAGAAAGCCGCCGCCGACGCCGAACATGCCGGAGAGAAACCCAACGGCTGCGCCCATGCCGAGAATAATGAAGATATTCACGGACAGTTCTGCGATCGGCAGATAGATCGTCACGGTCTGATCCCAGTTGCAGACATCCGAGCGCAAACGACCGGACGCCTATGGACAATTCCCCATTAAACAGAGGATTCTAATCTGAAATGATTGCCAGAGCCTTAGGAAACGCGCTGACATCTCTCAGCTTTTGAAGTTTTCATCCCAACCTAACGTGGCTTTTTTCGCGATTGTGTGACGGTTTCCTCTACGACGCAAAGCCGGCGTAAAGCGACTGTAGGCTCTTTTGTCATCACAGGCGTATTGCTAGGATTGGCTGAACACGCAAAAGTTTAACACATGAGGCTTCGGTTGCGAAAACTTGCTATTTCGATCTTGGTTGCTGGCATAAGCGTCGCATCGATCGCCGTCGCGCAAGCGGATCGGCCTGTCATGATCGCCAAGCAATATGGGGCCGCAACCGGCCTCGCCGCCAATTGCCCGAACCTGACCCTCAACGAGAGCAAGGTGGATGCATTCCTGGATGCCGAGGGAATTCACAGGGTCGACCGCGTCGAAGGGAGCCTATTTTATCAGACGGTCAGCGAGGCAATCAAATCTGCCGGCGACATGATCAGGCAATCGCCGGCCGGAAAGAGAAATGACGGCAAGGGCAAGCAGGCTTTCGCCTGCAAGATGCTGCTCGAGGTCGTGCATCGCGACGACAGCGTGCTCAAGGGCTTCCTCGACCCGAAATGAAGCTTTCGGCCCAGGGCATGCCGCGTTCAGATGAACGCGTGGCAGCCTAGTTGTTGCGTGCCAGCAGTTCCTTGACGAGCTTATCGGTCACCCGGCCGTCCTGCGGCAGGCCGACCGATTTCTGGAAGCTCTTCAGTGCGGCGACAGTCTTCTCGCCCATGGAGCCATCCGGCGCGCCGGCGTCGAAGCCGTTGTTGTTGAGGATCGCCTGGATGTTGCGGATCGCCTTCTTCATGTCGACCGAGGCGGTGTTCACGCCCTTGCCGGTCGTCCATTCCTCGGGGATGTTGGTGCCGTTGGCTGCGGCGTCCATCGGCTGCGCCTTCCAGAGGTCGGCCTTGGCGCGGGCGCTTTCGAGCGCGTCCGGCTTCATGGCGTTCGCCACTTCGTCGCGCTTCTGCGCTGCGTCCTTGTCGCCACCCTTGGCGGCGATCGCGAACCATTTATAGGATTCCTGCAGGTCCTGCGTCACGCCGTTGCCGCGCGCATAGAGGATGGCGAGGTTGAACTGGCTGTCGGAGACGCCGAGATTGGCGGCCTTGATGAACCAGTTTGCCGCTGTCGGATAATCCTGCGGGCCTGCCGTACCGGACGCATCGAGGACGGCAAGGTTGTGCATGGCGCTGGCATTGCCCTGGTTGGCGGCCTGCTCGTAATAGGTCCTGGCCTTGGCAAGATCGCGGTCGAGGCCACTGCCCTTCTCATACATGCTGGCAAGCCGGTACTGCGCCGGCGCGTAACCCTTGTCGGCGGCAAGCTGATACCAGTTTGCTGCTTGCTTGAGGTCGCTGGCAACGCCTCGGCCATCCGTGTAACGCGCGCCGATTTCAAACAGCGCGACGGGATCGCCGGACTTGGCGGCGGCAACGAGCGTCGGCGGCTGGATGCCGTCGGGCACGGTGATCGCGGCGGCCGGGGTGGATGCGGGAGCCGTGGCGGTCGCGGCATCGGTGGGCACGAAAGCTGCGGTTTGCTGGACGGGTGCTACGCTACCGGCCGGTGTCAGCGCCTCGCTGGCCTGGTTGCCGCCGAGGGGGGCTGCGGTGGTCAGATGATCGTTCACTGGCGT
>DASWOH010000310.1:0-10789 GCA_036398815.1 Rhizobium sp.
GCGAAAGGATCAAACGGGAAACCATCAAAAAGCGCCGCTTGAACCACCACGCCAAAGCGGCTTAAATCAAACCGTCAACCGAGCCGCAAACTCCAATCTTCATAAACCCGAAAAGTCTCAATTCATTCGACGACGGGCAAAGCCGCGGCCCATCTACGCTACAGCTCTTCAGGCAATAGTGAGCATAGTCAGCTCGATTCAGTGACAGCCATCCGATGCCGATGTCAAACTGATCCAGCAGATTGCCTTCGCGACCTCGTTGCCGAGCTAACTTGTCAAGACAGCACTCGTAATAAGGCGAACGAGATGATCGGCGCGCGGCGCGAATGAGGGTTGGTCGACCGCCCAGCCGAGAGCGGTCATCAGTGCAAACAAGTCGTCCCCATTCATATCGGCGCGCGCCGCGCCTTCGGTCTGAGCACGAAGCAATAGCCGCGCGCTCGCCGAATGTACCGCTGCGCATGATGCATAAAGAGCAGAATCCGGGTTCGAGTGGGCGGTCGCCATCATTGCGACAACACCCTTGTAGCTTTGGGCGAATGCCAACCATTCGCGGAACCACGTCACCAGTGCTTCATCAGGTGAACTTGACGTTTCGAGTTCATCTGCCTTCTGAGTGAGCGCGTCCAGATTCGTACATAGCAACGCTTCAAACAAAGTTTCCCGCGTCTGGAAATGACGAAGCAGCGTGGCTAATCCAACTTCGGCCCGGCGAGCAATATCGCGCATGGACGCATCGGAACCGTGCGCGGCGATGACTTCATGGGCGACGTTCAGGATTTGACTGCGATTTTTTTTTGCGTCGGCGCGCATGGACTACCTTACTAAATGGATCAATGATCCGTATATGTGGATCGATGATCCATTAGATACAGCGCCTCTGTTCAAATGACAACGGGGCGCTGTCAGAACCCGCAAGGAAAGAACGTGAGCACCATCATCAGCATCATAGGATCAGGTGGTATGGCCGCAGCAATTGGCGGCCTAGCCGCCAAGGCCGGACACACTGTCGAAATAATGAGCCGCGCCTCCACGAAGGCGCGGGCGCTCGCCGAGCAAATCGGAGCCAACGCGACGACAGGAACGTTTGGCACTGCCCCGGCTGGGGACATCATCATTCTGGCGGTTCCCTATTCAGCCGTTCTCGACGTGGTGAAGCTCTACGGCGAAGGATTGGCGGGCAAACTTTTGGTCGATATCACCAACCCCATCAAGTCCGACTTCACGGGCTTCCTGACCCTGCTGACAGTTTCGGCGCTCAAGAGATTGCCAAAGGTGCACCCGCCGACGCGGTTATCGTCAAAGCCTTCAACACTCAAAATTCCGATGTCCTGGCCGCTGGCCCAGTCGAAGGCCGCTCATTGGACATATTCCTCGCAGGCGACGACGCAAAGGCAAAAGCACGCGTCTCCGCGTTCATCAATAGTCTTGGACTGCCCGATGGATGCCGGGCAACTTACCATGGCATGGGCGCTTGAACACGCCTGCATGTTGGTGTTGGGGCTCGTCACGCACTCGATAAAGCACACGAACTTCTCAATCGGCGTCAGCCTGCCCGGTTGAGCGCACCCCATACCAGGATTCTTCGCATCGCCCATAAGGAGCAATCATATGCATGTTTTCGTCACTGGCGGGACCGGCCATTCCGGTCCGTACATCATCTCCGAACTCGTCGCCAACGGCCACGAGGTCACCGCGCTGGCTCGGTTGGACGCGGCGGAGGTGGCGCTGTCGGACCTCGGTGCAAAGGTGCGTCGCGGCAGTCTTGAGGACATCGATGGACTCAAGGAGGCGGTCGCGAATTCCGATGGCGTCATCCACGTCGCGCACAGGCAAGATCTGCTTCCGTCCGGTGGCATCGACGCGGTGGCTTCGGCGGAGGTTCAGATCATGCTCGCGTACGGTGAGGCGCTGGAGGGGACCGGAAAGCCGCTGGTTGTGTCTGGAAGTATTGGCTCGCCCGGCTGGGAAGGCTTGAGACGACCGGCCACCGAGGAAGACCCAGCCCTTCCCGCCGGGGATACGTATAATGGCACGCTGCGGGCTCGTAACATCGTGGAAACAACCGTAATCGACCTTGCAGGCAGGGGGTGCGGTCTGCGATCGTGCGGATTCCTACCATCATGCACAGCACGACCGACAATGCCGGCTTCCTCCCGCTGCTGATCGGACTCGCCAAGGAGAAGGGCGCCATCGGCTACCCCGGAGATGGCGCAAACTTGTGGTCAGCTGTCCACGTTCGCGATGTAGCGTCATTGTTCCGTTTAGCGCTGGAGAAGAGTCCAGCCGGTAGACAGTGGCATGCCGGTCGCCGATGAGGGCATCCCCTTCCGGGAGATCGCCGAGGCGATTGGCACCCGTCTGGGCTTACCCGCAGTGAGTATTCCGGCAGATGTCCTGATGCTGCCCGGATATTTCGGGTTCCTCGCCAATCTGGTCACTCTGAACGTCCCTGCGTCCAATCTCATCACCCGTCAGGCCCTTGGTTGGGAACCCTCTCAACCCCGGCTGCTCGCCGACTTGGACAACGGCCATTACTTCGCCGCCGGTTGATCCCTCTCAGAGATCACAAACAACATTCCACCTTTTTAGGAGACCGAACATGAGCACTATCAGCATCATAGGTGCAGGAACCATGGCCACGGCGATTGCCAGCCGTATTGCCAAAGCCGGACATGCTGTTGAGGTATTGAACCACGACCCTGCCAAAGCGCGAGTGCTGGCCGATCAACTCGGTGCCGGAGCGACCACAGGGACATACGGCACAGTGCCTGCGGGCGATATTGTCATTCTCGCCGTGCCCTACAGCGGCGCAGCTGGGGTAGTGGCCGACTTTGGGGAAGCCCTCAACGGCAAGGTGATCATCGACATTGCCAACCCGGTTACCCCGGACCTCTTGGGCCTCGTTACTCCCCATGGCAGTTCCGGCGCGCAAGAAATCGCCAAGGCCCTCCCAGCCAATGCGCATGTCGTGAAGGCGTTCAACACGATCTTCGGTCATGTCTTGGCGAAGGGCGGGCACCTCGACGCGTTCATCGCCGCCGACGATGCGGAAGCGAAGGCGCAGGTCTCGACCTTCCTCGAAAGTCTCGAATTGCGTCCCTTCGACGTCGGCGGCCTGCACATGGCCCAAACGTTAGAGGCGCTCGGCCTGATGATGATCGGCTTGGCCAAAAATGGGGCGGGCACCTGGGACTTCGCCATGCACGTCGATATTGGCTGAATGAGGCGCCGCTCGACCTTATCCGTTTGTGGCTGTCGCGTGCTCGTCAGCAGACACATGAGACAAAACACTGCGCTCGGCGAAGATGTTTTCCATTTCCGCCATGTTCTGGGTTCCCCATGTGCACAGTGGTACGATCGCGGCGGCCAAGCTGCGACCGAGTGGGGTCAGCGCGTAGTCGACACGCGGCGGCACCTCCTTGTAGTCGGTCCGCGTCAACACGCGATCGGCCTCCAGCTCTTTCAATTGCTGAATCAGCATCTTGTGGCTCACGCCCTCGATCGCGCGCTTCAGTTCGCCGTAACGCTTCGGACCATTGAGCAGGAAGTACAAGATCATTGGCTTCCACTTGCCTCCGATGATGCGGAGCGTGACGGCAAGGCCATGGGAGTAACCGAGGCCACAGTTGGAAGACGTTTCGCAATTGTCAGGAGATTTGTTCATTTTTTCGATACTTACAAAATAGTGCATACTTGTGATCAGGTAAGCATCTTCTTAGCTTCGGTGCAATACCAACAGAGGATGCACCACATGACCAGACTGAATGGAAAGACCGCAGTGATCACCGGCGGCGCAACCGGCATCGGTTTCGCCGCTGCAAAGCGATTTGTCGAGGAAGGCGCTTTCGTATTCATCTTCGGCCGCCGACAGGAATCGCTCGACGCCGCCGTCGCGGACCTCGGCTCCAACGCCCGCGCCGTAAATGGCTCGGTTTCTGATGAAGCCGACCTCGACCGGCTCTATGCGGCGGTGAAGGCCGAGCGAGGAACCCTCGATATCGTTTTCGCCAATGCAGGGACGGGAAGCATGCTTCGGCTCGGCGAAATCACCGCCGAGCACATTTCAGAAACCTTCGACACCAATGTGAAGGGCACGATCTTCACGGTTCAAAAGGCACTGCCTCTGATGGAGCACGGTGGTTCGATCATCCTGACCGGATCGAGCGCTGGCACCACCGGCGCTCCGGGAATGACTGTTTACAGCGCAAGCAAGGCGGCGGTGCGCAACCTCGCCCGTACCTGGGCGGAAGACTTGAAGGGCACCGGTATCCGCGTGAACGTCCTGTCTCCTGGAGCGACGGCGACTGAACTCGCGAAGGAATCGCTCAGTGAGGAAGGCCAGAAGGTGTTCGCCTCGCTGACGCCGCTGCAGCGCATGGCCGATCCAGCGGAGATCGGCGCGGTGGCGGCTTTTCTCGCGTCATCGGATAGCAGCTTCATGACAGCCAGTGAAGTCGCCGTTGATGGCGGCCTTGCGCAACTCTGACGCACTATGCCCTGCGGCGCTCCATTCGATTGTCTGGTGCACCGGAGGGCGTGATAACCTAAGGAAAACACATGAGCTACGCAATCATTGGCTTCGGCAATATCGGCCAAGCTCTCGCCAATGCGTTTGCCCGCAATGGCATCGAAGTGTCCGTTGCGATCAGGCATGATCCGGAAAGCATCGCATCTACTGCGGCCGCGATCGGCCCCACAATCATTCCCAAAACAATTGCCGACGCCGTCAAGGCGGACATCATCTTTTTGGCCGTTCGTTTCGAGCAGCACCCTGACGTCGCAAAGGTGCTTACCAACTGGCAGGGGAAGATCATCGTTGATGTGACAAATGCTTATGGCGTACCTCCAGAGAAATTGGAAGGACAACCTTCATCCAAATTCATCGCCCAGGCATTCACTGGTGCCAGACTGGTCAAGGGCTTCAACCACCTAGTCGCTGCCGTTCTTGAGCAAGACCCGGCAGCGCATGGTGGCAGAAGAGCCGTATTTTTAGCAAGTGATGATGACGCTGCAGCCGGGGAAATTGGTGCACTTACCGAAAAGCTCGGTTTTGCGCCGATCGGGCTTGGCGGGCTTTCGGAGGGTGGACTGTTAGTCCAGGCGCGCGGCAATAGCTGGGGTCACTTGATCTTCAAGAACCTGATCAAGTTCGACTGATCGTCGGGGCGTCGAAATGCGCAGACGGCGGAGTAAGAGCCAGAACATGGAAAAGGTCGCCGCTGTTTATAGCGGTCGTTTTCCAATGACTGCTCCGGTTCAGACTCTCGCCGTCGCGGAATATCTCAGCTTTCACCGCGCAGCGCAGGCGCTCGGCACCAGTCAATCGAGCGTCAGCGCCCGTGTGAAATCCCTTGAGGAAGAAATTGGTATACTGCTGTTTCAGCGGAATACTTGCGGCGTTCGGCTGACAGAAGCCGGACGCCGCTTTGTCGATCAGGTTGGCGGTGCTCTGGAAACGCTGGATTGCGCAATTAAGACCGCTGGCATGGTGGCACGTGGCGAACATGGGGCGCTACGCATCGGCGTCCATGGCTTCGCCGTAGGCGGTTTGCTTAACCAGTTGCTGGACCGTTTCCACAGCCTTCATGCCGGGGTGACGCTGCACCTCACGGAAGGCACAGCGAGAGATGCGCAGTTCATGGTACGCGAGGACAGGCTTGATGTAGCTTTCATGGCCTGTACCCATAAAATCCCGGACCTGAATTCCCGTCCGGTCTGGCGCGACCGGCTCATGGTGGCGATGCCGGAGACGCACCCGCTGGCAAAGCGCCAACGCATCTTATGGCAAGACCTTGCCGCAGAAACCTTCCTTGTCCGCGAGAGCGGCACCGGCCCACAGGTGCATGACCTGATTGTGTTGCGCGCAGCGGAAAAATGGCCGGTTCCTGCTATTCGCCGCTTCGCCGTAGGCCGGGATTCTTTGTTGACGATGATTGCCGCCGGGCAAGGCGTTCCCCTGTTCGTGGCGGAGAATCTGACGCTTGTGCCGCCCGGAATCGTCATACGTGAGATCGCCGACGAAACAGAAACCGTCACCTTTTCGGCCATCTGGTCGCCAAGTAACCAGAGCCAGACCCTTCGTAATTTGCTGGACCTCGCGGGCAAAATGGAGCGAGATTCGAGACAATTATCCGATGGAAGTCATGGGTGATCGTGTATAGTGATCCATCCGATTTGCCACCGATACTTCGCCATAGCCGCATGGGCTGCGATTTCATTTCCGGTTTCACGCCGGGTTCTGCTTCATACCTGTTCGGTTTCAATAGAAAACAGGTTGAAGTATGGAAGACGAAGAAAAACCGTCACCGGATGAAGGTTGGAAGCCAGCCAATGACAATCATCCGCCCAACCAGCAAGATGACGACAGCGACATTGCACCATGGCAGAAGCTGGATAAGGTTGTGCTTTCCATCGCCGCCTGATTGGCAGGCAGATGGCGCGGGAAGATTTCGAGCGAATGCGCGCCGATATCGCCAACGATAATGATGAGCACTCGTAGTGCCGGAGACGACGAGGGCGAGGCAGACGAGGACTGATCGAACGGAGAACCGCCCTATGACCTGTGCAGCTTTGTATGCCCGCTATTCCTCCGACAATCAGCGGGAAGCATCGATTGAAGACCAGTTCCGGCTTTGCGAGGAATATGCAGCACGGGAACGCTGGCAGGTAACGGGTAGCTATCAGGATGCGGCCATATCCGGTTCCAGCACAGTCTTACGTTCCGGTATCCAGCAGCTTGTGCGGGATGCACAACGCGGCCTGTTCACGGTGGTTCTGGCCGAGGCGCTGGACCGTATCAGCCGCGATCAGGCAGACGTTGCCACGCTCTACAAGCATCTGAAATTCGCGGGCGTCACCATCGTCACCTTAGCGGAAGGTGAAATCAGCGAACTGCATGTCGGCCTGAAAGGCACGATGAACGCGCTGTTTCTGAAAGACCTTGCGATGAAGACCCGTCGCGGTTTGCGGGGCAGGGTGGAAAAGGGCAAGGCGGGCGGCGGGCTTTGCTACGGCTATCGTGTCGTTAAGAATCTGGACGCCAATGGCGAGCCGATCCGGGGCGACCGGGAAATCGTGCCGGAAGAAGCCGACACCATCCGCCGTATCTTCAAGGAATTTGCGTCCGGCAAAAGCCCAAAGGCCATTGCCGTCGATCTGAACAAGGATGGCATTCCCGGTCCGCTTGGCCGTGCGTGGGGCGACACCAGCATTCGCGGCCATGTAAGCCGGGGAACCGGCGTCATCAACAACGAGCTATATGCGGGCGTCCTTGTCTGGAACCGCCTGCGGTTCATCAAGAATCCGTCCACCGGCAGGCGCGTTTCGCGCATCAACCCGAAAAGCCAACGGATCAGGACCGAGGTTTCGCATCTGCGTATCGTGGACGATGAGCTTTGGAACGCCACCCGTGCGCGTCAGAGGCAGATATCGGAAGTCTTCGGACCCAATCCCGCCAATACTCTGGAAGGCCGCATGAAGCGTGTCCATCTGGCAAACAGGCCGGTTCATCTGCTTTCGGGCCTTCTCACCTGCGGATGCTGCGGAGGCAAGGTCGGCATCATCACACCGAACCGTTATGCCTGCCTCAATCACCATCGGCGCGGCACATGCGACAATGGCCGTTCCATCACCCGCGACAAGATCGAGGCCTATGTGCTGATCGGTCTGAAAGAGCGGCTTGTTTCCAGCGAAGCTGTTGCCGAAGCGGTCAAAGCCTATGCCGAGGAAATGAATCGTCTCAACCGCGACCGACGCGCACAGGTGCAGACCGACCAGAAGGCGCTTGCGAAGATCGAGAAAGCCATCGCCGGGATTATCACCGCTATCGAAGACGGCATGTATCAGCCTAGCATGAAGGCTTGCATGGACGACCTTGAGCGCCAGAAAGCCGAAACCGTCGCTCGCCTTGCGCAAGCACCCGCCGACATGCCCGACATTCACCCGAACCTTGCCAATCTCTACCGTCTTCGCGTCGAGCACCTGACCGAAGCCCTCAGCGACCCGGACGGCGGCAGGCAGGCTGCGGAAGCTCTCCGTTCTCTTATCGGCGAAATCGTGCTCACCCCCGGCGAGAAGCGGGGCGAGGTTCATGCCGAGCTACGCGGCGAATTGTTCGGCATTCTCGACTTCGCCAGAGCCGAGGAAGCTCAAAGGCAACCCTGTTTTATGCCAGCGGTTGAAGCCTGCCCCCGCAACCAGAAAAATATACCCGCTAAGTCAACAACTTAGCTGGTTTTTTGTTGCCAAAAATCCTCCGCACAAATCACCACCGTAGAAGCGCAGTGGAAGCACCAGGGATATGGCTCCAGAGTAAAAACGGTGGGGTCGATGTAATCGTAGATTGACGGATGGCTGTGGCAAAGCGGGCACAGAGGTGCACATGGCGTGGTCGGCACATTACCGGAAATCCTGTCCGAGAGTTACTGAGAAAGCAGGTCAGATTTTCATTCCGCCTGAAACCTCGATTCGCTGTGCGTTTATCCAGCGATTGTCTTCGGAGAGCAGCGAGGCGATCATCGGGCCGATATCTTCGGGCTGGCCCGGCCGGCCTAGCGCGGTCATGCCCGCAATAGCCTTGGCGACATCGGGATTGTCGCGCACGGCGCCGCCGCTGAAATCTGTCGCGATTGCTCCCGGCGCGACGCAGTTAACGGCAATGCGCCGTTCGCCAAGCTCGAAAGCCATGTATCTGGTCATCGTTTCAACCGCGCCTTTCATTGTCGCGTAAGCGGCTCTGTTCGCCATGGCAAAGCGGGTAAGGCCAGAGGAGATGTTTACGATGCGACCGCCATCTTTCATCAAGGGAACGAGCTTCTGGGTCAGGAAGAAGACGCCTTTGACGTGTATCCTGTACAGCGCGTCGAGTTCATCCTCATCTGCATTCAGGAAACCCATACTGCTAGAGTTGCCCGCATTATTGACAAGATAATCGAACTTCTCTGTGCCAAGGGAGCGAAGCGTTTCCTTGAAGGTATCAACGAATTGATCGAAGGATGCAGTGTTACCTGTGTTCAATTGCAGCGCGACAGCTTTGCTGCCCGCCCGCTCGATGAGAGCCACCACCTTGTCGGCCTCGGATTTGTTTGTATTATAGGTAAAGACTGCGGTGACACCCCATCGGGCGAGAGCCTCGACGGTGGAGCGGCCAAGGCCGCGGCTACCGCCGGTAACGAGGGCGATGGTAGATTGATTTGTCATGCGGACAACTCCTTGTTGGGAGCCTGCAAGATAATCCCGATGGCCTCAGAGCGTTAGATCGCGGTTGCCGTCATCACTATTCTGCCATACAAAACAATTGATATGGACAGGCTATCTACCTTGGAATTGTTTGTGCGGATTGTCGAGCGAGCCAGCTTCAGCGCGGCCGCCGCCGATATCGGCATTTCGCGGCCTGTCGCGACCGCTGCAATCAAAGATCTGGAACAACGGCTCGGCATACACCTGTTGCAGCGTACAACGCGACATGTCCAGCCTACGGTTGAGGGAGAGGCATATTATCGGCGCTGCGTATCGATTCTCGCGGATATCGAGGACGCGGACCGGAACGCGGGAGGCGGTGTGGCCGGTCTGCTGCGTATCGACGTACCGGGCAAACTTGCACGCACAATGCTTCTTCCGGCATTGCCAGATTTTCTCGCGCAACATCCGGGGCTTACAGTTCATCTTGGGGAAGGCGAGCGCTATGTCGATCTGGTACGGGAAGGCGTTGATTGCGTCATTCGCGCCGGCAAGCTAGCAGACAGCGACATGATCGTTCGACCGCTAGGCGTCATGCAGGAAATAACCTGTGCAAGCCCTGACTATCTCGCCAGATATGGCATTCCCTTATCGCCAAACAGCCTTGACGGTCACATGATGGTCGGTTTTGTATCCTCACGTACCGATCGCGTCATGCCCCTAGAGTTTATAGTAAATGGCAAGACAATGGAAATTGCACTGCCTTCGCGTGTTCTGGTTTCTGGTGCCGACGCGAATGCCGCAGTAGCGCGCCTCGGATTGGGGCTTGTCCAAGCCCCACGCTATCGCTTCAAGCAGGACCTCGCGTCAGGGGCGCTCGTAGAAGTATTGGCCGAATTTGCTCCGCCGCCGGTGCCAGTCTCCATCCTTTATCCCAGCAGTCGTCAACTTTCTCCGCGTATCCGCGTGTTCATCGACTGGCTTCTTTCGACGTTAGGACCCAAACTTGCTGCTGCTAATGAATAAGCGTCTTTTGGCCACGCAGGCTTCAAAAATGGCTGTTTCAGGTTAGATCGTTCTTTTTGGTGAGTAGAAAAGGGTAAGCGCGGCAAGCCAGAAGATAGCGGCCTCGATGCACCACAATCCCGTCTACCATCAGTGTTGCGGGGGTATTCCGACTCCGCCAAGAAATGAGCGATCATTAACTGATCTCCGATCGTGAACCTTGTGTTCTCATCAATCGAGAGCTTGGCGTGTTGCGAAGAAAGGCATGTAATAAAGCTGACTTTGGCATGCATCGCCACCCTGAAGGCGGCTGGTATGCCGAGACGTTTCGTGACGCTGGTGATAAAGCTCGCGCGCATTCGACTGCAATCTACTATCTGCTTGAAAGGGGGGATCGCTCCCATTGGCATCGCGTTCGTGATGCGGTGGAGGTGTGGCACTTCTATGCCGGAGATCCGTTGCTTTTAAGGATTTCTAATGAGAAAGGCGTCGAGAACCTAACGCTCGGCATTGATCTGGCAAAAGGCGAGCGGCCACAGGTCATAGTCCCTGCCAATGCCTGGCAGGCGGCAGAGCCGCTTGGTCGCTTTACCTTTGTCGGCTG
>DASWOH010000311.1:0-9405 GCA_036398815.1 Rhizobium sp.
GCGAAAGGATCAAACGGGAAACCATCAAAAAGCGCCGCTTGAACCACCACGCCAAAGCGGCTTAAATCAAACCGTCAACCGAGCCGCAAACTCCAATCTTCATAAACCCGAAAAGTCTCAATTCATTCGACGACGGGCAAACACCGCCGTCATCGCTATATTCTTCGACGCTCTCAGTCGCGGCGGCCTGTTCGGCCTCATTAAAGACGCGATCGTCGAGTTTTTCGCTGCTCGGCCCGTAGAGCTTGAGATTGGCAAGGACGAGCGCTTCCTCAAGCTCTGCGACCTTCTCGACGAGTTTCCCGTTCTCCGCTTTCAGCGCAGCGATCTGGGCGAGCAGTTCATTGAGATCTGACGTCGAACAGGTTGGATTCATCCCGATTCTTGAACCAGGAGCCTCCTGTCAGGTCAACGATTTTCTCGCCAGAGGCTGGCTGAAGCTATTACAGTAAAACGCGCCCTTCGGGTTCCGGCACAATGCCGGCAACACTACGATAACGTCGTACCGGATGACGGGACACCGCATCGATGTCGATGCCGTCCAGAAGCCAATGAAGCTGCTCCGTCGTGAGCGTCAGAACCGCTTCCGCCCGGCGGGGCCACCGGAACCTGTCGGCTTCGAGACGCTTCAAAACCAGGATAAACCCCTGCCGATCGAAGAACAGGAGTTTCATCCGGTCCCGCTGGCGGTTGCAAAACGCAAATATGGATCGAGACCACGGATCAAGCTGCATGGTTTGCTCGACCAATATCGCAAGACTGTCGATACCCGCTCTCAGATCGAACGGTTCGCGGTGAAGATAGACCTTCACATCATCGGCCAGACGCAGCATGGCAAAGGCCCTTCATGACGGCTGTTATAGTTTCGAGGGCCATGATCACTCTTCCCTCTGGCGCTGCAGTCTGGCCGCGCGGACCATTGTGCTGTCGGCCGTCGAGCTGACAATGCCCCGGTTCGCCCAATGCTCCAGATCGGAAAGTGCATAAACGACCCGACCACCGAGTTTGCGATAGACCGGCCCCGTGCCACAGCAGCGGTGCTTTTCCATCGTTCGCGCCGACAGCTTCAGGAACAGGGCAGCATCATAAGGACGCAGGTAACACGGCGGGCGGTACATCGGATAACGAAGCGGCCAGCGCCTCCGCCTTTCTGCCATCGCCAATATCCGGCGGCTCCATGCGCTCCCTTCAGGCTCCGACGCCTGCTCGACGGCACTGTCGTCGCCTTCATGGACACCCCATCCGCCAAGGCGCTTGCGACGCGCAACTGTCCGCGGAACAATCATCGGGTCAAGTTCAGGACGCCCACCCGCAACCGCGTTCAGAACTACATCCGTCAGCGCTTC
Source organism: Rhizobium sp. (assembly GCA_036398815.1). Taxonomy (GTDB): domain Bacteria; phylum Pseudomonadota; class Alphaproteobacteria; order Rhizobiales; family Rhizobiaceae; genus Rhizobium. The sequence goes on from DASWOH010000311.1 coordinate 1,347, forward strand.
CAGACTGGTTGCCAGCAGCGGCGTTACCTTTTCCCGGACGATATCACTTGGCGCGTCATTCCCCAACAGGCCAGCTGATTGCACACATGCTGCGGCATCATGTGACATCACACCTTGCTGCTCCATATCGGTAGACGTCGTTATGGCCTTGAGCGGTTCGCCAGCCGCAACGATCTCAATAAACGCTGAAGGTGCGGGAGACGCAGGGCTTTGCCCGTCTCTCTGCCGTTTCCGGTAATCGCTAATCCATTTGCGCACGAGGTTCGGGTTTAACCCATGGGCCACCGCAATGCTGGCCACCGAGGCCCCGGGCTTCAGGCATTCCAGGACCAACCTCGCCTTGTCAGCCGGATCAAATTCCCGGCCGCCATTCGCCCGCATACCTATCGGCTTCAGTCTAATGCTGCTTCTGTCGTTTCCATCCATCGCATCACGCCCCTCCTTCGGGCGAGACGCAAATTGCAGCATCACTCCCGTCTAACAGATGCGCAGAGAAATGCGCGCTTACACTATTCCGACACTGTCAGGGTGAATTACCGCGAAACAGATTTCGGATGCGTATTGCTCATTTTCGTTGCCATGGAGAGCAGGTTCAAAAGTGCTGGATCGTGGTTCGAGGGCAACCAGACAGCCGAAAATGCGATGGGTTGTTGTTCGTCTCGGATTGGCAGGGAAACCACGTTGCCAGTAACAGCTAATGCCCCCTCCTTTACAAAGAGCGAAATACCGTGGCCGGCCGCAATCATTGATAACAACGAGCTACGACCGACTGCGAAGCGACGGATGTTCGGTGTTTGCCATTTCCCTGCCGAGCGCGCCATAACCAGATCATGCACCTGTGGGCCGGTGCCGTCTTGGCGGACGAAGAAGGTTTCTTCTGCGAGCTGACGCCACTCCACTTCTTGCTGAGAGGTCAGCTGATGCCGTACTGGCAGCATGACCATCAAGCGATCATGCCATATAATTTTCGAATTAAGGTCGGGAAAGTCATGGGTTTGGGCCATGAACGCGACGTCAATTCTGCCCTCGCGCAGCATGAATTGAGAGCGACGTGCTGTGCTTTCAATGATCTGTAGCCGAACGCCAGGATAGTTGCAGTGAAACTGCTCCAGCAACCGCTCAAGAGAACTATCAGTCGTGAGAGCATAGACACCTATACGCAGTCCACCTTCCTCACCACGCGAATGTGATTGGGCCGTTTTAATCGTATGATCAAGAATATCCATGGCATCATTGACGTATTCAATGAAGCGGCGTCCGGCTTCTGTTAGGCGGACGCCCCGAGTGTTTCGGTCGAACAGAAGAATGCCAAGATCATCTTCCAATGCTTTGACCCGCGAACTGACACTCGATTGGCTAGTACCGAGCGCTTGGGCCGCGCGATAAAAACTGAGATATTCAGCAACTGCCAGGGTTTGGACCAGTGCTGCCATTGGGATTCTGCCGCTTAAGAGCGAAGGAAAATGCCTCGTATCGAGAGAGCGGTTAATTCTACGCCGACGCATATCAACTTACATCCTCGGAAAGGAAATGCACGAGGTTCCAGCCATGGACGTGGTTTCACGTATGCCTTTTTCCTTCTTATTGTACTTGGCACACGATGCGGAGTTAGCGTTGGGTCGGGAACTCATCGGAAATCTCCTTTCGTGCACTCGAAAAGCACCCTGCCGGCGAAGGTGAACCACGTCACCGGCAGGGTGCGTTCTTATCCTCGCGCGAAAGCCAAAAGATCGGCGTTGAGCTTGTCCTGATGAGTGGATGCCAAACCGTGGGGAGCACCCGCATAGATCTTCAGCACCGCGTTCGGCACAATTTTGGTCGTCAATTCACCGGCATGGCCGATGGGAACGATCTGGTCGTCATCGCCATGAATGACCAGCGTCGGCACGTCGATCTTTCGCAGGTCCTCGGTGTAGTCGACCTCCGAGAACTCATGGACCGAGGAATATTGAGCGATGATTCCGCCGTTCATGCCTTGCAACCAGAAGCTGTCGCGCAGCCCTTCATTGACCTCGACGCCGTCGCGGTTGAAGCCGAAGAAGGGAATCGCAAGGTTGCGGTAAAAGTCGGAACGGTTGTCAAGCACGTTCTTGCGGATACCGTCGAACACATCGAGTGGCAGGCCGCCCGGCCATTCCTTCGTCGAGATCATGATCGGAGGGACAGCCCCGACGAGAACGGCCTTCGCGACGCGTGCCGTACCATGACGGCCAATATAGCGTGCGACTTCGCCACCACCGGTCGAATGGCCAACCATTATAGCGTTCTTCAGATCAAGCGTGTCCATGACGGTCGCCAGATCGTCTGCCCATGTGTCCATGTCGTTACCGGTTGCCGGCTGATCCGAGCGCCCGTGACCGCGCCGATCATGGGCGACGACGCGAAAGCCCTGCTGGACGAGATACAGCATCTGTCCGTCCCAGGCGTCGGCGCTGAGCGGCCAACCGTGCGAGAAAACGAAGGGCTGGGCGTCCTTGTTGCCCCAATCCTTGTAAAAAATGCGGGTTCCATCCTGTGTGGTGACGTAGCTCATAGTCGTTCTCCTTGATGCATTGATGGTTGGTGAGGTGTTCATTCCCTCAAGACAGTACGTCCTGAAGTGAATTCTTCATGGTTCAGCTGACCGCTGAACCGAGAAGGGAGTGGAAAAGCAGATAATTGCCGGCTTCGGTGCCCTGCTTTTCGAGATATTTGCCATACATGACCTGTGGCAGCTCCCACTGGGTCAGGGCGGCTGTGATATCATCCGGTGTCGCGTCGAGTTCATCGGCGAGTGCGATCGCATTCGCTGCCGCTTTCGACGTGCTGGCGGCTGTGTGTGGGCGGGTTATCGAGGCGGCGTCGCCTAAGATAAGGACGCGCCCCTTGACCATCTCGTCGGAAGCAAGATCGCGGATTGCCTGCGCGAAAGGTTGTTCGGTCGCCTCGACGATGTCGCGAAACGGCGGAGGCAACAGATTTGCGGCATCTGCGCGCAGATGTTTGATCCACGCGTCGGCCAACTTTCCTTCCGGGATGGAATAACCGCGTTGCAGTCCGTCGCGATCCGTCATGATCTGCTGCAACTGATCGTCGTTGGCGACCCGATACCAGACCCAGTTATAGAACCGGTGGCCCGACCGCATGTCATTGCCTTCGCCCGGAACAAGATAACCGAGGATGTGCGAGCCCTTGTTGTTCGCGAAGCCAAAATCGCCATGCAGGTCAGCGCGTGCCGAGGGCGGCATGTCCTCTTCCGGCACAAGTCCGCGCCAAGCGAGATAGCCTGCATAACTTGGCTGCACTTGTGGCCAGATAAGGGAGCGCACAGTGGAATTTCCGCCATCGGCACCAATCAGCAAATCACCGATTTCAGCGCTCCCATCATCAAAAAATGCCGTAACGCTGCTTGCTTCAGTATCCTGTTCGATCCGGGCAAGGCGTTTGCCCGAATGGTACCGGGCATCGCCAAACGCTTCTTTCAATGTTGAATAGATCAGCGACCACGATGTCTGGGTCTGCGGCAAGAACTGTTTGGACTGGGTCGACCCATCTGGCCGGAACACCGTCCGATAGCCAGATCGCACACCCATTTCGTCGCGGTTCAGCCTCAAGCCAGCGCGACGGAACACCTCAACGACATCAGGCTGCAATACGATACCACCGCCACGGCTGTCGAGATCATGCTCGGAGCGCTCAAAGATATCGACGTCCCATCCGATGCTACGCAGCATCGTGCCAGCAAATAATCCACCGAGCGAACCGCCGATAATCAGCGCCCTGCGACGGGTAGAGTTGGAAGAATGGGTGGTCTGCATGTGAGCCTCCTTGGTTTGTGAGGACACACTGCATCAAAGCATCTATGATGATAATCAGTCGATTGTTGTGATGTTCTTTGCGTCATGCGCAATGATGAAGCAAAAGCTTGTCATAAGGAGTTCTGATAATTCTATTTAATTTCCCAATAAGGATGGGCACCAAAATGGTTTGCGAGGAAATCGAGAAAGCTTGCCACTTTTCGCGATCCGCGGCGGTTCGGTTGGTAAACCGCCCAAATGGCACCTTCCTCCGCGCCCGGCGATGGCGTCCAGTCCTGCAGCACAGGCGTCAAACGGCCTGCGGCGATATCGCCGCCGACCAGCCAGGTGGGCATCAGTAGCAGACCTGCGCCCCCTATTGCCGCTTCCCTAAGAACTTCGGAATTGTTTGCACGAAGATTTCCCGTCACAACAACCTTCGTCCGTTTGCCATCGCGAGCGAGCGTCCAACTGTGTTCTGTCGTCTGGTAGTCGAACAGCAGGCAGTTGTGTCGCACCAGATCGCCCGGTTCGCCCGGCGTTCCATGCTCACCGAGATAGTCAGGACTGGCACAGATAATTCGCCGATGCGGTGCCAGCTTTCGCGCCAGCAAGTTGGAGGAACTGAGCGCTCCAAGTCGAATCGCAATATCCAGCCGGTCCTCGACGAGATTGGTCATAGCATCGCTCAGATGCAGGTCGAGCCGGATCTGCGGGTATTGTCGTAGAAAAGCAGGAAGCACCGGTGCAACATGCAAGCGACCGAAAGCCACGGGCATCGTCACCTTGATCAAACCGCTTGGCGGACCGGATAATTCGCTGACAGCCCGGTCCGCATTCACGAGATCCTCAAGGATGCGACGGGCCTCTTCATAATATTGCTGGCCTGCCTCGGTCAGTGTCACGCTTCGGGTCGATCGGTTTATCAGAAGCGTGCCGAGGCTTTCCTCCAGCACATTCAACTGTCGGGTCAGTGATGAGGGCGCTTGTCCCAGACGCCTTGCCGCCGGAGCGAATCCACCATGTTCAACCACCGCTACGAAGGCATTCAACGCCGCGAACCGATCCATCTTTCACCTTTGCGCCTGACGCAATGAACATCTCACTATTTGCCTGATTATCACATCGCACGGAAAGAGCGAAGTTAGTTTCCGAAAGGAGACAGATCATGTCCATTCCCGTTACGATTACTTCCGACTTCATCTGCCCCTGGTGCCTGATCGGCGAGCGTCGCCTCATCAAGGCAATCGAGGAGCTTCCGGAAGGCACATCCGTCGAACTGCGCTGGCAGCCGTTCGAGCTCAACCCCTCAATGCCGGTTGACGGCATGAACCGCAAAATCTACCGCTCGATGAAATTCGGCAGTTGGGAGCGCAGCCGTATGCTGGACGCCCAGACTGTTGCTGCGGCACAAGATGACGATGTGGCATTCGATTACGACGCTATAGAGAAAACCCCAAACACTTTCCAGGCGCATCGCCTGATGCGCTTTGCGGAGCAGTTCGGTGCTGCGAACGCTTTGGGCAATGCGCTTCTATCGGCCTATTTCGAGCATGGTCGGGATGTCGGTGATATCACGACACTGACGGATATTGCAGTCGAACAGGGCCTCGACCGCGAAAGGGTCGCGGCGTTCCTCGCCAGCGACGAGGAAAGTGACGCGATCCGGGATGTTGAGCGGTCATTGCAGGTCTCAGGTGTGCCGAACTTCAACATCGACGGAGAAGTCATTTCCGGTGCCCAGCCTCAGCAGGTTTTTGACGACGCACTTAGACGCGCTGCCGAGCGCGCCGCGACAGACGCGTCATTTGCCAGTGAATGTGCCGGTGGTGTCTGCACCGTTGCCTGAGCTTCTTTCCAAAAAGGAGACCCACCATGTCGGTAACACCAGCGATCAATCACCCTGGCTTCAACCGGATGTTCCAGCCGAGAAAACTGACGCTCGGAATGATGCTTCCGATGGCGCCGTTGGTGAACGGCGTGCCGAACATGGCGGGTCAACTCGATCTGGCCGCTCACGCTGATCAGTTGGGGTTTGCCGCGCTATGGGTGCGCGACGTGCCTCTGTTTGATCCGGCTTTCAATGATGCCGGCCAGATCTACGATCCCTGGGTCTGGCTCGGTCAACTGGCAACAGTCACGAAAAGGGCCGCGCTCAGTTCGGCCGGGATCGTCCTGCCGCTACGACATCCGCTCCATACCGCCAAGGCGGCAGCATCTGTCGATGTTATAAGCGGCGGGCGCTTCCTGCTTGGCGCGGCATCTGGCGACCGCGCGACCGAGTATCCGGCCTTCGGTCTCGATCATGCCGCACGTGGTGAGGCGTATCGAGAGGCCATCGACGTGATCCGCCGGAGCACCTCGGAAGACTATCCCGAGGTTTACGGAAATTTCGGCACTCTTCATGGGCTTGATCTTCTCCCAAAAGCCGTCGGACGGCATCTACCTCTCCTTGCGGTCGGCAGCGCGCGGCAGAGCTTGCAATGGATCGCTCGCAACATGGACGGCTGGGTCAGCTATTTCCGTCCCCTGTCTGAGCAGATGCCACGGCTCCAACTCTGGCAGCGCGTTGCACAAACAGAAGCCGCCGATGCTTTTCGCCCTTTCGCCCAGTCGATGTTTATTGATCTGGCCGAAGAGCCTGACGCTGCACCCGAACCGATCTTCCTCGGTTATCGCCTCGGGCGGAACCGTCTGATCGAAGAACTGCAAGGCTTCGCTAGAGCCGGCGTGCACCACGTAACGTTCAATCTTCGCCACTCACAACGACCTGCCGGTGAAGTGATGGCCGAACTTGCCGAATACGTCCTGCCCGTCTTCCCATCCGACTAATGCGGTCCGCCGCACGCTTTCTCTCAACCTACTTTCCCCCTGAAAGGACCAGCCCCATGAAATTCCTGTTTGAAGATGAATCATTCTCGTTCGAAACGCTCCGCGCAGCAGGTTTTGCCGCCGATGGCGGCGCAGATCTCGGCGAGATCATTGTGACCGCAGAAAAGATACCGGAGGGTGACGAGACCGCTTGGCACCGTGAATGGAAGGCGCTTGCTGCACGGATCGAGATTATAGGGGAAGCGTCGCTTGCGGCCCATCACAGTGTCAGCGCACGTGAGGCTTTCTTGCGTTCTTCGAACTATTATCGCGTCGCAGAATTCTATCGCCGCGACGATGCTGCCAATGATCCAGAAGTGACAGGGCTTACGGCCAAATCACGTGCGACCTTCCTGAAAGCGGCCAAGCTGTTCGAGACCCCCGTCGAGGATGTCCGCATCCCTTATGGCGACGGCAGCCTGCCCGCCTACGTCTTTCTGGTCGACGATAGCGGTGCGCCGCGCCCGACGATCATCTATGTCAATGGCTTCGATTCGACCCGCGAAGAAGCTTGGTTCGTGATTGGCGCTGCCGCGATTGCACGCGGCTATAACGTCATTGCCTTTGACGGACCCGGTCAGGGCAGTGCGCTTCGTGACGACGGGCTCGTCTTCCGCCCCGACTGGGAAACGGTCATGGCATCGGTATTCGACTATGCCGAGGGCCGCCCGGAGTTCGCGTCTGACAAGTTGGTCCCTTTCGGCTACAGCCTCGGAGCCCTCTTGATCGCTCGTGCTGCGGCGTTCGACAACCGGCCAGCCGCGCTTCTGCTTGATGATGGAATGTTCGATTTCTTCGGTGCCAATGCCGCACTGCTGCCACCCTTCCTAATCGAATGGGTGAAGCAGGGAGACAAAGATAACGAAGTCGAGGAGGTGCTGCGCCTTTTTATGAAGCAAAGCACTTCGGCCCGTTGGGCGCTCCGCAACGGTGTCTGGACGACGGGTGCCGCCTCGATCGCCGATTATTTGCGCAAGACCGCTGACTATACACTCGACGGCATCATCGATCAGATATCAGCCCCGACGCTCATTCTTGAGGCGGAGGAGGATATGTTTCTGAAAGGTCAGGCCGCGCGGGTTGCCGACGGTCTTAAAGCAGAAAATAAAACCGTCACGCTGACCCGGGACGTCGGGGCGTCAACCCATTGCCACATGGGCGCGATGCGGCTTGCCAACCAAACGATGTTTGACTGGTTGGACGAGACACTCGCACATATCCGCTAGAGGGCTGATGTGACCTTCTCTCGCGTGCCACCGGTTGAACAGGAACTGGACTTTCCCTTCAAAAGTGGAGGGTTTCTGTTAGATAAAACTGACAGGAGATATGGAATTGAAGCAGCGAGAATTTACAGACGCGTTCAAACGGGAAGCGGTCCGCATTCTGACGACGAGTGGTCGCGGGGTGTCGTC
>DASWOH010000312.1:0-9672 GCA_036398815.1 Rhizobium sp.
CATCGTCGGCCTTGTTGAAGAAGAAGCCGGCATTGCCGGTATATTCGGCATAGATATCGATCTCGCCGGCGGTGATCGCCTTGCGCACGACCGGCGTGGTGCCGAGCGCGATACGGTCCTGCGCCTTGATGCCGTTGGCATTGAGCGCAGCCAGGATGATGTTGCCGAGCAGCGTGCCTTCCGTGTCGATCTTCGACGAGACCACGACGTCGGCGGCGCTGGCGCTGCCGGCAAGGAATGCCGCAAGCGTGGTGGCGAGTGCGAACTTCTTGAACATGATGTTTCCCTTTGTACCCCGTTGAACCGTTATTTCGCGCATCCGCTCGGTCTCAGGGCCGGTCTCGGACGCGCAATCTGTAGCTGCGGGCCGAAGAACCCGCAGGCGAAGTCCTATCTGCGTCCGGGAAATAGCGCTCGCCATCGAAAAATCGATGATACGTCAGTCCACCATCTGCAGTCGCCGCGCGATTATGACGAGGGTGCCCGGCATAAGCGCGAAAATTGATTTCTTTTTTCGGGGGTAAGCGCGTTTGTTTTTGTTCCCCTTACCCGTTTGACGCTGTTCCGATCTCTCGTTGACGGCGGGATCGGTTAGGCGGCGATCGGACGATAGCCTTCGCCTTTCGGCTTTGGGATATCTTTTTTTGAGAACACATCATATCGTCGCGGCATCTTGGTTCATCGGCATGCGAGAGGAGGCGTGCCGCAGGCTTGAAAGGGCGACTGACTTGTATCTCGGAGCATTGTTCATTGCCGACACGGTTTTCTCGATCGGCTCGGTCAGGGAGACTGCCCGCAGATTGTCCCTTTCGGCCTCGACCGTGTCGGGCGCGTTGCGGCGGCTGGAGACGGAGCTGGCGATGAAGCTCGTCGAGCGCGCGTCAGGAGAACTTGCCATCTTGCTCGCCAGCGCGAAGGTGAAGAAGGGGCTGCAGCCGATCCTGTCCGGCATGCGGACGCTCTCGGCCCTGACGAAGGAGCCGCTGGCGCCGGAGGACTACGCGCAATGGGCGGCCCGCCTGCCGCTGAAGATCGCCACCATCGAGCGCTTCCTCGAGGTCGCCGATCAGGGCAGCATCAATCGCGCCGCCCGCCGCCTGCGCCTCGGTCAGCCGCAGCTTTCGCTGCAGATCGCCAATCTGGAGGAGTTGTTCGGCTGCCGCCTGTTCGAGCGGCAGGCGCAGGGCTCGATGCTGACGGAGGCGGGCCGCGAGGTCCATGCCATTCTCGCCGGCATCGCCGAGGCCTGGGATGAGATGAAGGCAACCTCGGACGAGCGGTTCCAGCGGGTGGCGCGCGCCGTGCGCATCGGATCGATCATTCCGACCGGCTCGGAAAGCTGGGTGGCCCGCTCGCTTGCCAGCCTCGTGGCGCGCTGGAACAGCAGCGGCAATCGCAACATGCTGTCCCTGCTGCTGATGACCGCCGACGATCTGCGCGAAGCGCTGAGATCCGGCCGCATCGATGTCGCCATTGTCGATTCCGTCTTCGGCCTCGACGCCTTCGAGCATATGGAGTTGGTGGCGACCGACATGGTGGCGATCGCGCCGCCCGGCAGCCAGGAGCAGACGGTGGCGGCGCTGGTGGAAAATCATCCGCTCTGCGTGCCGAGTCCGCGCACCGGCATCGGAAACGCGGCCATGGCCTTCGGCTATGACGGCAGCGACCGCCGCCGGTTTCGCGGCCGCGACATCACCTCCGCCGACTCGCTGCCCGTGATTGTCGATCTCGTCGCCAATCACGGCTATGTCTCCTTTCTCGGCCGCGTCAGCGCCATGCCGATCGCCGACAAGGTCCGCATCGTCGATCCGGATCAATCCCTGCCGCTGTCCTATCATCTCGCCCATAATGGCCGCAAAGCCTCGGTCGACGCCTGCCGGCTGATCCGGCAGGCGGTGCGGGAACTGGTAGGCGAGGCGGAGATCGGTGAGGGCGTCTCTATTTAAAGGCGACTTGGAACCAACCGGGTGCAATCGCGTTATCCGGTGTTGCGTTCGTTAGGACGCACGCACGCGTGATCCCACCCCAGCCGGAGGTTTGTTCCGGCACCCAAGGAGACTGATAATGAAGATCCTGGCAACAGCCCTCGTCGCGCTGGCCATTGTCGTTTTGCCCGCAACCTATGCCGAGGCCCGCGATTATCACCATCGGCATCATGTGATGGTCATGCATCATGGCCATCATTATCAAGGCCATACCTGGCATCACCATCGGCCGATGCATCACCAGAAGCCTCATTTCTCGCATAGCTGACGGACCCTGTCATCGGGAACCATGCCTTCTCTCTACGCGTTATCCTGATATCCGCCGCTAGGCGGAAATGATGCCATCCGGGTCGGCGCGGTGTCGCCGGCCTTGCAGGATGTATTCAAGGAGACGTGCAATGAGGATTATCGCAACAGCGCTCCTGGCGCTGGGTATCCTCGCCTTGCCAGTGACTACTGCCGACGCTCATCGCCGCCATTATCAGCACTGGCATCATCACTACGGCCCCAGCGTGATGGTCGCGCCGGGCTTCTTCGGCCTCTATGTCGGCCCGAGCTACGGCTATCATCGTCAGTATTATCGCGATCCCTATTGGCACGGTCGCTATTATGGGGAGCATCGTTACTGGCATCGCCCCTATTGGCGCGAGCGCCACTACGATCCGTGGGATGATTGAGCAGCCGTATCGCCGGCGCGGGCGAGCAGGAAGAGCAAGATGAAAAACGGCGCCGAAAGGGCGCCGTTGCGGTTACGGTCGTTCGGCTGTGATCAGACCGGGTTCAGCACATGCACGGCGCGGGCGGCCATCAGGTCCTTCACCTTTTCCCCATGGGCGGCCATATGCGGTGCCGCTGCATGCGCCTTCAGCGCCGCCAGGCTTTCCCATTTTTCAACGACGACGAATGTGTCCGGGCCAAAAGCCGGATCGGCGCCGTCGACATCCACCACGGCGGTATATTCGATGCAACCGTCTTCGGCATGCACGGCCGGAACATTCGCCTGGAAGGCTTCAAGAACTTCGGCGCGCTTGCCGGGCTTGGCGGTGAGAATGGCGAGAACGTGGATCATGGTGTTTCCCTTGGATGAATTGGGTGATGCTGGCGCAATAATAATGCCAGATGGGGCCGACTCCGCGACCGGTTTTGAGGAATATCATAAAATAGCAGAAGCCGAGCACCCGGCTTCATTTTTGTGGAGCGGGATTCCGGCGAGAGGTTACCGCGAACCATCTGTTATGATTCAATCGATTGCCCGCGATATTGCCTATCTCAACCAAAGGGCGCACTCTCTCCTGATAGTCGGGGGACAAAATGCGATTTTGGGCTATCGTCTTTGCGGCGTGGCTTTTGCTCGCGCCAATTCATTCTTGGTCGCAGAATACACCATGCAGTGGTAGCAAAGGCGGTATCGATCATTGCCAAGGCGATACCTTCATCTGCAATGATGGATCTGTCAGCGCCAGCAAGAGGTCGTGTCAGGCATATACCGGTCGTCTCAATGGTGCCGCAGGTCTTGTGGATTCAAATTCCGCGGAAATGACCCCCACTCCGTCTGGTGAATGCTCATGCAGAGCGGCCAAATATTGTGTCGGTCCGCGCGGCGGCCATTTCTGTATCACCGACAGTGGCAAGAAGAGTTACCTGCGGAGAGATTAAGCGAGTTTGAAACTACGTCGAGGAACGAGCTCGGTACGCCAGATTAGCTAACAGCTTGAGTTGAATGGTGCCGCTTGCAGGACTCGAACCTGCGACCCCATCATTACGAATGATGTGCTCTACCACCTGAGCTAAAGCGGCATTCAAGGGGCGTTCTGTATGGCCCCGCGATTTGCATGGCGCTGATACAGTCAATGCGACCAGATTTCAAGCGCTCAAATTGCCAATCGGCAAAAAAAGCAGCCGGCTTGTGAAAAACCGGCCGCGTTTGCAGGGCTCTCAGAGTGCCAGCCGGGTGCGCGCCTGGCGGTATTCGGCCTCCAGCCGGTCGACGAGCGCTGCCACCGGTTCGACAGCCTTGACGGCGCCGATGCCCTGGCCGGAGCCCCAGATGTCCTTCCAGGCCTTAGCGCCGGTCGTCACCGTTTCGAAATCCATTTTCGAGGGATCGGCCTCGGGCAGATTGTCCGGGTCCATGCCGGCGGCGAGGATCGAGGACTTGAGATAATTGCCGTGCACGCCGGTGAAGAAGTTGGAATAGACGATGTCGGCCGCGGCGCCTTCGACGATCGCCTGCTTGTAGGCGTCCGCCGCGCGCGCCTCCTCTGTGGCGATGAACGGCGAGCCGATATAGGCCATGTCCGCGCCCATCGCCTGCGCCGCCAGGATCGCGCCGCCATTGGCGATGGCGCCGGCAAGCAGCAGGGGGCCGTCGAACCATTCGCGGATCTCCTGGACGAGCGCGAAGGGCGAGAGCTGGCCGGCATGGCCGCCGGCGCCTGCGGCCACCGCGATCAGCCCGTCCGCGCCCTTGCGGATCGCTGAATTGGCATGGCGGTTGTTGATGATGTCATGCAGCACGATACCGCCATAGGAATGCACGGCCGCATTGACCTCCGGCACCGCGCCGAGCGAGGAAATGACGATCGGCACCTTGTATTTCACGCAGAGCATCAGATCGTGCTCCAGCCGCTTGTTCGACGCATGGACGATCTGGTTGACCGCGAAAGGGGCGGACGGCCGCTCCGGATGGGCGGCGTCATAGGCGGCGAGATCCTCGGTGATCATGGAGAGCAATTCATCGAGCTGGCTTTCCGGCCGGGCGTTCAGCGCCGGAAACGCGCCGACGACGCCGGCCTTGCACTGCGCCAGCGTCAGCGCCGGATGCGAGATGATGAAGAGGGGCGAGGCCACGACCGGCAGCCGCAGGCGCTCGGTCAGGATTGCAGGAAGAGCCATGAACATCATCCATCTTTGACGTTTACGAAAACGTCAAAAGAGATAGCAGATGTCTGTTTGGAGGGGAAGATGGGGGAGGCAGTCGGCAGTAGGCAATAGGCAATAGCGATCGAAGCGCTTGACTGCTTATGCGTTTGGAACTTTTTCACTACTGCCTACTGCCTACTGCCTACTGCCTACTGCCTACTGCCTACTGCCTACTGCCTACTGCCTACTGCCTACTGCCTACTGCCTACTGCCTACTGCTTCCCCATTTGTGTCGTCTTTGCCATTTATCCCCGCCGGAGTGTCCGTGGGTGATTTGGAGAGACTTGCACATTGCCGGGAGGGGCGTTACCGAATTTGGTTAGCGGATGGTAAAGAAAATGGTCATCTTGTCAGTAGAGTGTGCGGGCGTATCGCGAGCGAGAATAAAGGACCGGATGTGAGCGGATTAGAAACGGCTATCAGAAATGCCTTGGAGCGATCCGGTCGCGCCAATCCGGAAATTCGGGCCCGTATCTATCAGTCGGCGCGTCAGGCGCTGGAAGCCGGGCTTCGCAAGCAGGACATTACCGACATCAATATCGTCTCGGCCCAGCGCCAGCGCCTGGAAGAGACGATCCGGGCGATCGAGGGCGAAGAGCGCGCCCGTCCGCCGGAGGTGCCGGCCTCTCTCGAGCCGGAAGCGCCGCACATCCCTTCGGTGACGCCGCCGCAGCAAGCCCCGCAGCCGATGCAACAGGAACAGGAGCCTGTGATGAGCGTGCGCGGCGACACGCGCGACCACACCGTTGCCACGCCAGCCCCCATTGCCGTTGCCACTGACGCGCCGGAAGGCGATTTCGGCGACATGCGCGCCGGTCCGGCCGATCATCTCGGCGCCGACAGCGATGTGCGGCAGGACGCGCCGGCGCCCGCAGCGACACGGTCGATGAATTTCAAGCCGGAGCGCGCCGCCGTTCGCCGCAAGCCGCGCAAGTTCTTCTCTCGCCTGCTGGTCTTCTGCATCCTGCTCGCCTGCCTCGGCGTCGCCGCCTGGTGGGTCAAGACCTCGGGTGTGTTCATGACCGCGGCGCAGCGCGATACCAGCGTCCCCAACCCGCCGGCACACGTCGATTCCCAGGATTTCGACGGCGGCAGCAATGACGAGGATGCGTCCAGCGACGATGACAATAGCGGCCCCGTCAATCCGGGTCTGGCGGTGATCGATCCGCAAAACAGCTTCTCCGAGGAGTGGATCGAGATCTTCAAGCCGACCGACGCAGCGAAAGTCGTCAGCGGCGCGCAGGCCAAGGCCGAGAACGTGTCGGAAAATGAAGGCCCGGCGGTGCGGCTGACCTCCGCGAGCGGCGGCCCGGACGGCGACGCCGGCGTCGAGGTGCCGGCCAGCGTGCTACAGCAATTGGTGGGTAAATCTTCGATCGTCGCGCTCACGCTGCAATCGACGTCGGACACGCCGACCCAAATCACCGTGGAATGCGACTTCGGCTCGCTCGGCACCTGCGGGCGTCATCGCTTCAATGTCACCCGGCAGAAGACCGATGCCCTGTTCCAGGTCCGTTACGATCGGTCGCTGGCGCCCACGACATCAGGGCATCTGATCATCAACAGCGATCTCGACGGCAAGGCGCGCGGCGTCAACGTCTACGCGATCCGCATTCTTCCCGGACAATAGGGCCTCTATTTGAGGACCTGCGCTCCCGAGCCGAGGATCTTGCCGTCGACCTCGCCGATCGCCTTTACGTCCTTGCCGTCATAGTCGAGCGCCAACAGCAGGTGACGGATGAGGCTGAGGCGGGCGCGGCGCTTGTCGTTGGCGCGGATCACCGTCCAGGGCGCGTAGTCGGTATGCGTGTCCTTCAGCATGCGGTCGCGCTTTTCGCTGTAATCCTGCCATTTCGTCAGCGCCGCGATATCCATGGACGAAAGCTTCCAGACCGCGCGCGGGTCGTGACGCCGGTCGTGAAAGCGCTTGAGCTGCATTTCCCGGCCGATATCGAGATAGAATTTGAAGAACAGGATGCCGTCCTGGACGATGAGCCTCTCCATGCGCGGCGCCTGCTTCAGGAATTGCTCGTATTGCTTCGGCGTGCAGAAATTCATGACCGGTTCGACGCCGGCGCGGTTGTACCAGGAGCGGTCGAACAGGACGAACTCGCCTGCTGTCGGAAATTGCGCGACATAACGCTGGAAATACCATTGTCCCGCCTCGCGGTCGGTCGGCTTGGTCAGCGCCACGACGCGCGCGAGACGAGGGTTCATATGCGCCGAGGTCGCCGCGATCGAGCCGCCCTTGCCGGCGGCGTCGCGCCCCTCGAACAGCGCCATCACCCGCTTGCCGGTCGCCTGCAGCCAGAACTGCACCTTGATGAGCTCTATCTGCAGCTTTTCCAGCTCTTTCAGATACTCTTCATCCTTCAGCTTCTTCTTGTAGGGATAGCCGCCGGAGGAAAGCGCTTCGTTATCGATCCAGTCTGGCAGGACGGGGTCATCGACATCGAAGATGCGCGTCTTGCCGTGGATGTCCAATTCCACCGCCCGGCTTTCCACTTCCTCTGCCATGCGTTCTGCTCCTCCGCAATTGGCGGCGCCCAAGCCGTACTTTCCGGCGTGCGGCAAAAAAACCATTCGGGCAAGGTGGGGCATTTATCCAGCATTTTCAAGCCCTTTGCCGATACCCTCCTTCGCCGGCTATATTTATTGTCGTAAGTTGCCGCCTTCTGTGGATAGAACCGTAAACTTCTGTCATGAATTCCCGCTAAGACGCGGAGTCTTGGATTCCGCGACGACAGGCGAAGGGACGGGTGCATTTGCAAGACGAATGGGCATTCCTCAGGATGCTGGCGGCACGGCTGAGGCAGGAGACCGCCATCCTGATTCTGGCGACGCTGATCGCCACTCTGGCGCTTGTCGAAGGCATCAACACCGGCGTCGTCTTCTGGATCTGGATGGTAGCCGTGATCGTGGCGCTGACTCGCCCGCCGCTGGTCGAAAAGGTTGAGCCGTTATCGCCTGCCGGGCCGGTGCCGGCCGATCCGGACGCTCTGCTGCGCACGGTCTCCGCCGGCCTTGCCGCGCTCGACATGCCGGTGCTGATCATCGACCGCGAGGCGTCCGTCGTGGAGCAGAACCCCGCCGCCGAAAAGGCATTCGGCGCCTTTCCGCTCAACGCCCATATTTCCGCCAAGCTGCGCTCTCCCGGCGTGCTGGATATGGTGCGCGAGACGATCGCCACCAACGCGCCGAACCAGATCGAACATTCCGAGCGGCTGCCGTCCGAACGGGTCTATGTCGTCCGCATCGCACCGATCGACCTGCCCGAAACCGAGGTCGAGCCGGGAACTTTCTTCGTGCTTTCCTTCCGCGATATTTCGGAGCTTCGTCATATCGACCGCATGCGCTCCGATTTTGTCGCGAACGCCAGCCATGAGCTGCGCACGCCGCTCGCCTCGCTGCGCGGCTTCATCGAGACCATCCAGGGGCCGGCCAAGGCGGATCCGAAGGCGCAGCAGCGCTTCCTCGGCATCATGTTCGACCAGACGACGCGCATGAGCCGGCTGGTCGACGATCTCCTGTCATTGTCGCGGCTGGAGCTGAAGTCGCATATCGCGCCGGACCAGAAGGTCGACCTCGTGCCGTTGCTCGGCCATGTCCGCGATGCGCTGCTGCCGCTCGCCAGCGATCTCGACGTCACCATCAACCTGCATCTGCCGCCCGGCAAGGTGGAGGTGCTGGGCGATCGCGACGAGCTGGTGCAGGTCTTCGAAAACCTCATCGAAAACGCCTGCAAATATGGTCAGGAAGGCAAGATGGTCGAGGTTTCGCTCTTGAATGAGCCGGGCCAGGCCGTCGAGGTCGTCGTCTCCGACAGGGGGCCGGGCATTCCGGCCGAACATGTGCCGCGCCTGACCGAACGTTTCTATCGCGTCAATGTCGAGGACAGCCGCTCGAAAAAAGGCACCGGTCTCGGGCTTGCCATCGTCAAGCACATTCTGACCCGTCACCGCGCGCGGCTGATCGTCAAGTCCGAAGTCGGAAAAGGAACGGACTTTACCGTCCGCTTCTGAACGCTCTGTGAAACGACAATTTTGAGCGTGGTATAACCCATAAATTTCAAGGGATTATACTGTCATAATTGTTTCACTCGCCTGACATAAAAGGGCGGTGCTTTGACCGCTAAAAAAGAGATGCTGAAACAGGCGGACGTTCGGTTCGCCATCGCGCTCTTCAAAGCCCGTCAGGGAGGATTCACCATGAATGCGTTGAAACTGTCTATTGCAGCGTTGGTTGCTTCGATCGCCTTTGCCGAGACCGCCACGGCGCGCGATCAGATTCAGATTTCCGGTTCCTCCACCGTATTCCCCTACGCCAAGATCGTCGCCGAGACCTTCGGTGAGACCTTTACGAACTATAAGACGCCCGTGGTCGAATCCGGCGGTTCCGGCGCGGGCCTGAAGGAATTCTGCAAGGGCGTCGGCCCGAATTCCATCGACGTCGCCAATTCCTCGCGCCCGATCAAGAGCAGCGAAGTCGACGCCTGCAAGGCTGCCGGCGTCGCTGATATCCAGCAGATCAAGATCGGTTACGACGGCATCGTATAAAGTATCCCTACTATGCAGAGTGAGTTGGATATGACTGAAATATGGGATTCACAGCTGCTTACTTATGAATACAGAAAGCCTGGGGCTCAGGGCCGGCTTAAGGCTTTGAAAACACCAAGCCGAGCCTTGAGCCCTCAAAAGCCGTCGTTACGGCCTGGCACGGCTTGGGCTTTCATAGGGCTGGCTTGCGGCCGGCCTGGGCTTGAGCC
>DASWOH010000313.1:0-25227 GCA_036398815.1 Rhizobium sp.
GAAAATGGATTGATTGCCGCAGGCTTTCCGAAGATGGCGAATGGCGAGACCATAGTCCGCCGTCGAGCATTGGACGCGCTGCAGAGCGCCTACCATGTCGAACCGTTTGGCTTTGTCGCTGAGCGGCTTTACCTCTTTGCCGCGATCGTCGAGTGCGCATCCATCCTTGGCCCACTTGTGGGGCGCAGAAATGATGGCAAGAGCGTCCTGAAGGGCGGAAGCGGCGGTCATGCAGCATTCTCCGCTTGGAGAAACATCTGCACATCGAGTTCGATATCAAGTTCGATTCGTGCGGCCTCAATAAGAGGCATCCAATACCCTTGCGGGATCTTTCCTCGTTCCTTCCACCCCTGGACGGTCGAAATCGGGAATGCCTTCTCATCAGTCGAGAGAAGCTTTGCGGTCTTCGTTAGACCACCGAGCGTATTCATGATGATGTTTTCGGCTGGGCTTGTCGCTGTCACTTTACGCATCCATCGTTGCTGTTACATCTTCATACGCACATTGCGTAAACATGTCAACGTGGAAAACGTAAACGCCTTTTGCGTAATTCTACGTAATGAACGACGAAGCTGATTCCGTAACTTTGAAATTCCGTGCCCTGCGCGATCGAGCCGGTATGTCTATGGACGATCTGGCGCGAGCGATGGGCTATTCTCGTGCGTCCAGCATCCAGCGCTATGAAGATCCGGTGCTTTACAAGAAGGAATTCCTCGCACCCGAACTGGTATTGAAAATGATCCCGGTTTTATCTGGGAAAGGTCAACCACCAATCACTCCAGCAGAAATATGGGCGCTCGCCAGACCGGAAGTAGTAGCCAGCAATGGCAAGTTGATTTCAACATTCGATCCGGATGCGGACGAGAACGAATTCGACCGCGGCTATTCTCGTGAATATTGGAAACCTCAGGTTTCTGGTGCGATACCGGAACTAGATATGAAACTCGGTGCTGGCGAAGGTTCGATTGGGGAAATCATCAGCCTTCCGGTTGGCGATGGGTCTATCAGCGGCCATCGCGTTATCGCCGAGTGGCTAATTCCAATTGATTACCTTCACAAAGAGGCGAAGGTCTCCCCCAACAACACGATCATCCAAGAGGTCAAGGGAGATTCAATGATCCCTAGCTACATGCCTGGCGATCGCGTCATCATCGACCTCTCGCAAAACTCCATGACCAGCGATACGGTCTACGCCATCAGCTACGAGGGCGTCAGCGATCCACAAATCAAGCGGTTACAGCGGGTGCCGATGAGCAAGCCGCCTCAAGTTGTGATCATCTCCGACAATTCCAATCTGAAAGATTTTACTGTTGAGCTTTCAGACATCCATATCTTGGGCCGCATTTGCGGCATAGTTGCCCGCAGATGAGGAAGGTTTTATGTCCCGCAACGACGCGATCCTATCCGCCGGCGCTGTAGCACTCTCAACCGCCGCTACGGTCGCATCACTGATCGCGCAGCTTCGCCGCATGAACGTTCTAACCGAACACATGGAGCGAGAACTCTATGAGCATGCCCTATTGATGCTTGAGGAAAGCCAGGGCGATGACGATAGCGGGGTTTTCGTCGCAGCTCGGGAATTGATCGAAGAGCATTTGAGGCCGGAAGGCCAGTGAGGCGTGAAGGGGCTACGCATTAGATGCGGGGTCGCACATGGCTTGCGCCGAACTGGACGGAAAATTTCTTACACGAAAGTGTTCATTGACTGTTAATGGTTACCTATATAATGGATAGGTGCATCTCTACGATGGAAATGTTCCGATGGCTGGCAATGTAATTTCGATTGGCTCTGCGCAGCCTAAAAAGTTATCTCGCCAGCAGTTCAAGGAGCAAATAAAAGCATTGGTAGACAGCGGATGCGTTAAAGTTTCTGTTCACCTAAGCAGAGACCATCCTGAGCGAAAAATATCTCATGCGCAGATCGAGATGTGCCTCATAAAGGGTACGGTGCAAACCGATCCTTATATGAACCAATACGGCAATTGGCAGAGCGAAATCTTTCGCCATATGGCCGGACAAGAGATGACTGTTGTGGCCGCGATCGAGTGGCAACAGCAGGTGATTGTAGTAACGGCGTTTTAGCCAGAGGAGCGGTTATATGAGCTATCAGTACACCGATTCCGGCCTCGATAATGTGTGGCTGGAAGACGGCTTCACCTTCGAGGACCATCCAAACTATGGTCGCCTTATGTCCATCAAGAACGTGCGTGGCCTTCATGAGGCTATTGGACGTTGGCTTGTCAGCCTTCCACGCACCCTCAATGGTGCCGAGTTCAGGTTTCTTCGCCTTGAACTGGATCTTTCCCAAAAATCTCTGGGATCAATCCTGGGCGTGACGGAGCAAGCCGTTGCGAAATGGGAAAAAGCACGAGAGAAGTCCGTCGCCAATAAATCAGCGGAGCGCCTCCTGCGTCTCGCCTATATTAACTACCTTGATGGGAAACCAGAATTTTCCTCAATCATCGATCGTATAACCCAGTTGGACGCTGAGATCGCTGAGCATGAGTTACGCCTCACTCGTGAGAACGATGGTTGGCATAAGCTTGCAGCCTAAAACTATATGAGACCCGCTTCGGCGGGTTTCTTTTTGCGCGACACACGTTTCGATCATCGAAACCCTTCGGTCTAGAGTTGGCTTAACTTCGATTTCTTGAGTCGCCCGCTTCCGACATCCTCACCCTTCCAGCCACGAGCGGTTTTCTTTTTGCATCTCGCCGCACCACGTCTAGATAGCCCGATCCAGCCTGGACATTCCATCAGGAATCGCTTCTATATTGTCGGGCTCGTCTGGTTTCCCTTGGCGGGTGTTGTTGTGACCCAATTGCCCCGCCAATATCGTGCGGGGCTTTTTTCGTTGATCAGCGTACCGCTTTGGCCCAATCCGCCCTCGCCAGCATTTTCAAGATGGTTAATTATTCCAGACGCTCCCTCTTCCACCTTTGAGGGATGTGCCACAACTGCCCCGTAGGACACGGCCACCTGCGGGGCTTTTTTGTTTTCGATGAACTGGTCTCCACCTTTCTAATTACTCCCTTCAGAGCAAGAATAAAAAAAGAGATAGACTCTTTCCGTATTTCAGCTTTCCGTATCTCGTATGACAGCCATGTCATAGGTGGGTATGACAGCCATGTCATAGGTCAAGGCTGTAGACGCTAGATCGTCCTGGCTGCCGGCGCACCCTCACCCATTCCTCATTCTCAAGTTCTTTCAGTGCTCTCGCAACGTGACGCGTGGATATTCCAAGCGCCTTTGCGATCGATTTCATCGCCGGGTAGCAGTACGGCTTCTTTGCGCTCAGGCGAAGTGCCAGGTGAAATCCAGCCAGTTTCCCGTTTCTGCTGGCCAACCAATTCCCCACGTCCCACATTGCTTGTGGACGCACGTTTCAACTTTTACGTCGGAGAGTCCATAGATTTGCATGATGATGAAGCTTTTCCCATAACCGAGGCATTAGGATGGTCTCTAACACACGAGACATCCGGTCCTGCGCCGATCTCGCCAGCGCCAAGCATCCATAGAATCAACCTCTCCTGCAGCTCGGTTTGATTTCCCAGCCGCTACTGGGTCCAACATCAGAGGAAGTCTTTTTCTCGGGTGGTCAGCCCATTTATCCCTGACGAGCATCGTCTTTTTTTGGACGACGGTATAAGCTGCTGCAGTTTCCCGGCGCGCTGCTAACGCGTTTTCCCGGCGGGCCATCAACCCCGTTCGATTCTGTTCAGTGAGCCTGGCACTGACACCGCGTCGATTTCAGTTGCCGGATGATCGGTGACGCGGCTGAAACTTCTAAAGCACCGCTGCCTTTGCGCTTCCTAACACATCCTCTTGGCGGGAACCTCCGAGCAGACCCAAGATTTTGCGCTTTTCGTCGCCTCAATGCAGCTTTTCCTATTCCATCAATTATTGTGATGTGTTAGGCATGTTCCATCACGAACATTTCTTTGTGCTGCTTCAAGCGCCGGTAGGATCATCCCTCCGGCGCTTTTCTTTTACGCGCGCGTTGTGGTCTACGCAAATGTTTTACGCATCACACGTACGATTTTTCTTGCGTCTTACGTTTTCTGCGTATAAAACATCCTCACACCCCACCCGAACACCCAGCCCAACGGCTGAGACGGATCGGGAGAGAATGGAGATGAGGGAAATGAGCAAAGAACAGGAACGCCGCGTAATTCAGAGCATTATCGAGTGCGACCGCATTCTTGACCGTGCTCGTTCTTACCAGCCGAAGTTTCAGGACATAGCACTGATCGCTCAGTACGAAGCTCAGAAGAGCCTCCTACAGGGGATGCTCTGAGATGGCTTTCGAGTTCGGAGAATGGGTATCACCAAACGGGCAAGACTGCCCAGTGGACGAACATCTCGTTGTCGAGATCGAGCGCCGCGACGGAACTTCAAACCGTGGCCCTGCCGGATATTGGGCCTCACCGTACCGTCATCAAAGCTCTTGGTATCACAACAATGGACCCTGCGACATCGTTCGGTATCGCCACGTTTATTTCAACACCTGATCCCCTTCGGCATCCGCTCTTCACTGTAGCGGATGCCGAAGGGGATCAACCGAGGACAATGGCGATGGACGCCTTAACCCAAAGATCTCTTAACGCCGACGCCATGCGCCAATACGTGCAGATGCTGGATCAGGTGATCGAGAAGGTCCGCGAACTGCACCGCGTCGGCAAGAATGCTCCGAAGGCTGCCGCTCGATATCTCGAATACGTCCGGCGTGCTCAGGAGCTACGCGAACAGGCCGAAGAGATCGGTGCCGCTGGCCCGCTCTATCACATCGTAGAGCCCCGCCCATTCCATACCGGCTTTGTCGGCATCACCACCGAACAGGTTCGTGAGCGGGAGTGGAAGGGTGTCTTCAATCACCTCGGCCCGGTCGCGGCCTATCCCTATTCAATCGCAGCGGAGTGAAGACGATGAAGTTTCGTCAGCCCTTGTCATCAGACGTTAGCCTGCAACTCGCCATCCGAGGCCACGCTGGCACTAGCCATACTCCCGAGCGCCGTGGCGAAAGCGAAGTAGCAGAGTACGTTGCCCATATCACAAATTTCAACGCCAAGCTTGATGCAGTCGCCGATACTGACGAACGCATGGCGGAGGCCGTCGCACAGTCCGAGCGTTACCGCGAGAACTATATCAAGCGCCTGTCGGCCGTCTGGTCTTCTCGCAGCCGCATGATGTCGACGATGATCACTGGCCCAGCAAGGTTTCCGGTCGCCCGTCAGGAGAAGATTTGGCGCTCCTACGAGAACAAGGCGAAGGAACTTTACGCTTGGCAGGACCGTGCATTGGCTGCCTCCATCAAGGCCGTCAAGGCTGTCGGCTATGTCGCTCCTCCCAAGCCGGAAGGTGCCAAGACTGGCAAAGAAGAGTTCACGATCGGTTCGGTCGTGATCGTTGCCAATCACGACATCGAGCGCCTGCAGATCATCTTCGACGGCAAGCCAGCACAGGAAATCATTTCTGAGCTGAAGGGCGCAGCCTGGAACTGGTCGCCGAAGAACGGCGCATGGCAGCGGAAAATCACGAACAACTCAATCTATTCGGCAAAGCAGATCGCCGCCAAGGCGAACGCTCTAGTCGCAGCGGAATGACCGCCATGAGCGCTACACGCGAACGCAAACTTGAATTCATCCGTAGCTTTGGTGCCGATCAGCTCGAAAATTGGCACGCTTCTTCAGGGAGATTTGCCGGATTCCCCTCGTGAAAAATTCCTACAGGTACGCTGCGGAACCGGGCGCTACTTCGCAATACCCGTTCCTCCCAACATGAAATCCGCTCTTGAAGCTCAGGCTTGGCTCTGGGGCGATACGCCGACGACGTTTGTCAAGCCTGAAATTAGAACCTGAGAAAGGAAAATAAACATGAAGACTTTTGATCGCATTGCAGCCCAAGGCGAGCTTCGTTTCGTCCGTCTGCCAAATGATTTTGAAATTCCTGCCTGCGCTATTTTCGTAGAGCCCGTCAATGGAAAGGTCATTGTCGGGCATTCCGAGACAGGCCACCATCACGTCATGACCGCCGAACGCACCAAAATGTATCGGCTGCCGAACAGTATCTTGGAATGCCTGCTGATTGTTGATCAGGCCGATACTCTCGAACATCTCCGCGAATTCGATACCCACGAAGCAACCGAATTCAAGATCGGGAAATATCGGGCGATCACCGGGCGGGAATACACGCCGGAAGGCTGGCGGCGATCTCAGGACTAAGCCGATCAAGTTCGGCATCCCGCCTTTGGCAAGCGGGATTTCGAAAGATGATCAACCGCCACAGGCGCGCGGGCAGATTTTGAGTACCCGCGATTTTCATGAGGATGAGGGAAATGGCGACACATGAAGAAGTTCTGCTGTCCAAGCCAGATTATCACACCGACCCAATCGAGCAGTTGGCCTTTGAACTAGCGTTCGAACTGGAAACGGCCGAGCTGGACCGGAACGATTACGTCACAGTCAACCGAGACAAGCTGAAGGCTATCGCCACCCGTGTCCTCTCCAGATCAGCGTGGCAGGACATAAGCACGGCTCCGAAGGACGGAACAGACCTGCTGCTCTCGGCAGAGAATTGGCATGGCGATGTCGTGGTGGGTTGCTGGAGCTTTGGCGGCTGGCGAGATCGAGACGACGGCGATGCGCTCCGTCCGACCCATTGGCAGCACATTCCCTCCGCCCCCACTCCCTCTGAAGACAAAGGAGATCTGGCATGAGCGAGATCGACAATGGTGGACCGGCGTTTCCCGCCTGCAATGAGGCAAACGTCAACGACACGATGGGCATGACGCTTCGTGACTGGTTCGCCGGTCAAACTTTGGCGGGAATTTACGCCAGCCAATGGTTTGCCGATCACGCTCGCGAATATCACCAACTTAAGACTATCGGTGATGCGCAGATCGGGGCGGCAAAGATGGCCTATGCATCCGCCGATGCGATGATCGCCGCCCGGAAAGGCGGTGCGTGATGACCACCCGCGATCTCCAAATCCAATACCTCACCCCCATAGAGGGAAACTGGTTCCTCATGGATGCCCAGATCGCTGTCCTCGGCTTCAAGCTTGTCAAGGACGACCGTCGCCACCACAGGCATGACATCCGGGAGCGCGCAAGAGCGAAGGCTCGTCGTGAGGCGCTGTATGTCAGCGTGCCGGAGATCGAGGTGCGGCACGTCATCTCTCAAGTGGAGGCTCGATAATGTTTCTTTCCAGATATAACGACCGGCCGTCGACCTTGAAGGTTGACCACAATGTCCAGACCAACATGGACGTCGATCTTGATGGCGAAAAAGTCACGAAGAGCAGGAACGGCACGGTCCATTCTCTGAACGATTTCGATATCACCGTTTGGGAGGATGGTGAGGTCACGGCGAGACGGAAATATTACGCCAAAACCGATCCCGGCAAGCATTTTCCTAACATGAGCGTCAGTGACGGTTCGATAAATCTGCCTATTGAGGATTTGGTTTCGTTCATCCTTGATCGCATCACGCCGGAAGAGTTGGCCGAGGGCATCTTGGCCGACGACGAGGCACGCGCGGCTTTGATTTACAAGATGGCCGAGCGGTACGCTTCGCCAGGGTTTGAAGTGGCCGACCGCCGCGATTTCCTGACAAAGATACAGGTGCAAATTCATGCTGTAGCAGTTGATCGTGCAATCGAGCGGCTGAATACCGCAGAAAGCGGCGCTCGATCCCGCTCTGACTACTATCGTTGGCGCGATGTCGAGATCGGCCACTACAAAGGGCTGTATGAGCGTTACATCGAAGCCCTCTATGAGCTTAGAGAAGCTGGCAAGCTTGATGACGCTGGCGTTCAACGGCGCAACGCTCAACACACAACGCCAGAACAACTTGCTGGGCACATCAAAGAGCAGCGCGATCCCATCGTCAGCGAGAGCGTCGGTCCGCAGTGGTACGAGAGCCGCGACTACTGGCGCGCCGAACTGCTGAAGCATTTCCCGGAGCCTACGGCTGAACCTGTTGAAGCGGAACAGGAGATAACCGATGCGCTGTGATTTTCGTACCCACGGCGAATGTGGATGCCCCGCAGGCCGCTGCCAGCAGCAGACCTATACGGCCCGCGCCAAGCAACTCACCGCCGCCCACGATGCAGAATGGCGCGCATACAATCGGGCGACGTTCTCGGCACTCACTTTCACCGTTCTTTGCGCCGTGACGGCCGGTGTTCTCGCGTTTGGCGCCGTCCAGATGGAACAGCAGGAACGGATTTCAAATCTCATCAATCAGGAAAATCACAATGGCTGATATCATTGATCCTAGTGGCTCTGAGCAGCCGATCGGCAATCTCTCCGGTGAAATCCTTGGACAGATCGCCGCGAAGCGAGCTGGGAAGAATGGCGAGCGTGTCTGGGATGGCAAGACCATTACCGAGAACGGCGTTTATGCAGGGATCAGCCTAGACGATTATCACGGCAAGACTGATCTTCTTGATGGACCTTCGGTATCGAAGAGTGCCTTGAAGTGGCTCATTCCCACGCACGGCGGATCTCCGAAAGCATTTTGGGGGCGCTGGCAATGGAACAAGGATCACGTTGAACCGAAGACGACGGACGCCCTTGATTTCGGGAAGGCCACCCACTGCCTCTTGCTTGGCGACGAAGTATTCAAGGACCGCTTCACCATTCGTCCAGACCATCGCGTTGAGGATATGGGACTTCCCGAAAAGGAGCGCCGCGCTTGGAACGCAAATGCCAACGATTGCAAGGCGTTCTTGGCCGATGCTCAGAAGAAAAAGCTTACGGTCATTACGACCGAGCAGTTTGAGCGCATCCGCCGAATCCATGCCGATGCCAGCAAATATCCGCTGGTCAAGGAAGGCATCCTCAACGGTCGTGTCGAGCGCTCTATGCTCTGGAAAGACCGGGAAACGGGGATTTGGCTTAGAGCCCGACCAGACGTTATTCCGAAAGCGGACGGGGTATATGCTGATCTGAAAACGGCCGGAAAGTTCGATGAGGACTTCCTTGAGCGCCAGATTTTCGATGCCGGTTACTATTTGCAGGCCGCTATCACCCGCATGGTTTGCCGTGGGCTCAACATGCCCTTCGACACTTTTGCCCTTCTCTATGTCTTGAATGACGATGTTCCCGATACGGGACATGTCGAGATTGATCAGTTCGATATCGACCGCGGCGAGAAGGTCGTCCGCTGGTGCCTGCGCACCATCCGCCATTGCCTTGATACCGGCGAATGGCGGGGAGCCCAACCCTTTAACGATGGCGAGCGCCGGATCCAAATGAAGACCTGGGTCAAGGAGCGTCTCGACAACTTCCTAATTTCTCAAGATCGAGAGGCAGCATAATGCAGAAGATTCGCGTCGTTGATTTCGAAACAACTGGTCTGCCAGAGGATGCCGTTCGTGGAATTTGCGAGGTAGGCTTCACGGACCTTTCCGGAAATTGGAGCATCAGCCCCACCACGGCCTTCCTTGTCAACCCAGGACACCCTATCCCGCCCCAGACGCGCGCTGTGCATCATATCTCGGATGCCGATGTAGTGGGTGCTGTCTCGCCTGATATCGCGCTCCAGCGCCTCATGGAGGGCATGCAGGATGAGGATGTATTCGCCGCTCATAACTCCAAGTTCGAGCAAGCTTTCTTCGGTGGCGGCGGTCGTCGCTGGATATGCACCATGCAGTGCGCCAAGCACCTACTGCCCGATGCCCCCGGTCACTCAAACCAAGTCCTACGCTACTATCTGGGCGTTGATGAGTTTTTCAAGGGCGAAGAAGACCGTGCCATGCCGCCGCACCGTGCCGGGCCAGATACCTTCGTAACGGCTTACATTCTTGGCCGCCTCCTTATGCTCGCTAGCGTCGATGAGCTTGTCCGCTTGACCACCGCCCCTGTTTTGCTTCGCGATGTCACCTTCGGCAAGCACAGGGGCGACAAATGGGCCAACCTCCCTTGGGACTACCTCAATTGGGTTGCCAACAAATCTGATCTCGGCGCCGATGAGAAGCATACCGCGCGCCACTATCTGGGAGCACGCGGATGAACCAAGTCACGAAACTCGGCGAACAAGTTGCTTTGACCAGCAGCGATGGCGGTTTTGCGGTCACCCCGCAGACGCTCAACGATGTTGTCGAATTCGCTAAATTCATGTGCCAATCAAATGCGGGCATTCCTTCGTATCTTCGTGGGAACGGCGCCGACTGCGCCGCGATCATTATGCAGGCGCTCAAATGGGGGTTCGACCCCTTCAGTGTCGCCCAGAAATCATACAAGGTGAAGGACGTCCTTGCTTATGAGGCGCAGCTCATTGCCGCCGTGATCAATGCCAGGTCTGGGATCAAAGGTCGCCTCAAGTATCAGTTTGAAGGAACAGGTGATGATCTCACATGCACCGTCACGGGGATGCTCGACGGAGACGAATGTGTCTACACGTCGCCGCGCGTCGGCAACATCACGACGAAAAACTCTCCTCTTTGGAAGACGGACCCCCAGCAGCAGCTTGGCTACTACAGTTCACGCAATTGGGCACGTCGACATTGCCCAGAAGTCATTCTTGGTGCTTACGACCGAGACGAGGCTGAAGAGTTTCGCGGTCCTGACAATGCAAGGGACATCACCCCGCAGCCATCCGTCATGCAGCGCCTCAAGGCTGCTCGCGAAGCTCCGCAGAGTGCCGATGGCGAGCGCGAAGGATTCGACCCCTCATTCGTCCAGACCGAGACCGAAAGCGCCCTGACCGGCGAAATCCTGACCAACGACAACCCAAATTCCGGTTCCTCCCCTGAACCGGAACCAGCAGACGCGAGAGAGGGCAGCGCGTCTGCCGAGGCCGGGGATTCCGCCCATTCCGCCCCCTTGTCCCCGGCCTCTCAACCTCTTGACGATGATCTGCGCACGCACCTGATGGACTTCGCACGGAAGGCGCTGCGTACCGCCGAAGACGATCTGTCGTCTGACAAAAAGCTAGATCTGATCGAGGGCATGCTCGCCAACTATCGCGAGGTCGTTCCCGAAGCAGAATGGGGCAAGCTCTCCACAATCAAAGTCAGCATCCAAGCCGTTCTGACCGGAAAGCGTACGCTCGATCAGGCACGAAAGTTCATTGCTAACGATCTGCTCGGCTGTGATCAGCATGAGATTGGGAGGGTGGCATGAACTCTGCCCACCTCCATCGCCAGAAATATCCCGGCGCTCGCCCTACCACCCTCGCCTATCTCGAAAAGCGGGATGAGACGACAGCCAGACTTCGAGCCGAGATTGCCGCAATGCGCCGGAAGAATTTCTTCGACCGGGTGCTGTCATGGGTATGGGGGCGGTGATGGCTGATACTGTTAACGTCCCATGCAACGGTTGCACGATCTGCTGCCGGAATGAGCTTCTGATTCTTCACCCGGAGATGGGTGACGTTGTGACCAGCTATGATTACCAACGCGTCATCAATCCGATAACGGGCAAGCCAGCATTCGCCCTGCAGAATAAACCAAACGGCGACTGCATCTACCTCGGCATGCACGGCTGCACCATTCATGACCGCGCGCCGGCCATATGTCGAGAGTTCTATTGCCGCCGGTTCTTCCTGAAGGCCGGGAACAGAACCGAGCGTAAGCGTCTTGTCAAGATTGGGTTCATATCTAAGGAGCTTCTTGAAGCCGGTCGTTCCCGACTCGACAGTTTGGAGGGCTCCAATGCCGATCCGCGCTGAACGAAAATCCCTATACCTGGGCGGCGGCACGCATTCGAAGGAATGGAAAGCCTTTCGAGCCTCGCTACTCGACCGCGCTGGCAATCGCTGCGAAGGCACGCCGATGCATCCTGATTGCCGGGCCGAGAACCGCAAGCCTCATCCGGTGACCGGCAGCAAGGTCGTTCTGACCATAGCGCACATGGATCATGACGAGAGCCACGCCGACCCGGAGCGTTGCCGCGCATTATGCCAGCGCTGTCATTTGCGCTGGGATGCCAAGCACCATGCCGCCAATGCGGCGCTCACCCGTCGCCGGAAATCTCCGCAGTTTGATATTGAGGATATGCTCTGATGTCGAAACGTCTCGAATTCAACCGCAAGACCAGAGCCGCAATCATCTCCCGTGCCAATGGTCATTGCGAAATCTGCAAAGCTGCGCTGAAGCCCTCAGAGGGTGACGTGGATCATGTGCTTCCTTGCGCGCTAGGCGGTGAACCCACGATTGCCAATGGCCGGTGGATTTGCCGCGTCTGCCATGCTGAAAAAACGGCAGACGATATTCGCCGCATCCGAAAGGCAGATCGTTCACGCGATAAGCATTCCGGCGCGGTGCGCGCAACCGGCAAGATCAGGTCGGCAGGCTTCCCGAAGACCGAGAAGGCCGCACGCGCCACTTCCAAACAATCCCTCCCATATCGCCCTCTCTACCGCGAGGAAACCCCATGACCACCGCCAAGGAACTATCCGACCATATCACGAAGGCCATGGAGGGGGTGCCTATGACGAAGAATGGAGTATCGACCGCTTCAGCTCTGGCGGATGCAGAGCGCCGCGCCGAATCCGCCGAAGCCAAGCTTGCCAACCGCTGGCTCGACATTGATGAGCAGGCGACTTCTGGCGAGCGCATCCTTTTGCTTTGGAAACCATTCGGCGGCATGAAAGAGCACGTCGAACTTGGACGATTCAGCCAGTCAGCGACAGGATGGGTCAATACCTACGGAAAGCCTTTTGGCTCCGCACCCGACAAATACGCCGCGCTTGCGCCCTTCGATACTGAAGCCAAGCTGGCTAAAGCGGAGAAGCGTCTTGATCTGATGCGCACTCAGCGCGACCATCTTCATATCGAGGCTTCCGGATACATCGCCAAGCTTGCCGAGGCCGTGAAGGTGATGGAGCAAGTGACTCCGTGGCTGGTGAACGGAGATTATGACACGCGCGGCGGCATGTCGGAAATGAGCCGACTTGGTTCGGTCTGCGCCGGTTTCCTCGCCTCTATGAAAGGAGGTGAGTGATGGGTGAGCATGGAAACATAACCGACAAGAGCGACGACTGGTATACGCCACTTTATGTGTTCGACGCTCTTGGCGTCTCATTCGATCTCGACGTGTCGGCTCCGGTTGAAGGACCTCGATATGTACCGGCCTCGCGCTGGTTCTGGGAACGCGGCCTTGAACAAGAATGGCAGGGATTCGTTTGGATGAATCCGCCATTCGGGCACCAGAGTACCAAGCGCGCATGGCTGGAAAAGTTCATCGATCATGGGAATGGCATTGCACTTTTGCCTGACCGAACCAGCGCGCCATGGTGGCAGTGGGCAGCACCACAGATGGATGTTCTACTGTTCGTCTCTCCGAAGATCAAGTTTGAGCGGCCAGACGGTAGCCTTGGTGAACAGCCGGGTACTGGGACAGTACTCATGGCGCGCGGCGTGAGTGCCGTGCAGGCGCTTCATCAAGCGGCAAGTGCGGGCCTTGGAATTCTTGCGCAGCCGATGCAGAAGATTGGAGAAGCAGCATGACCACGATACCGAACGAAGCCGTAGAGGCTGCATGCAAGGCCACCGTGTTAGGCGAAGACATCGATGGTCTGCCGATGCATCTGGAGCCGAGAGAAGCAATTATCGCCATCTCCGCTGCTCTCCCTCATCTCGCCAAGCCCGTAGATGGGGAACGGCTGGCAAAGGCCGCTGAAGATGGCTGGAACGCTTGCCGGAGGCAGGTTTATCTCCTCTCTGAAGATTACACCGAGCGGACTCATGCACTCACAGGCGTTGATACCGTTGAAGGCAACTTCTATCGCGGACAATACGATGTAGCCAAGTCGTTCGCTAAAGCCTTCTCCGCATTCGAGGCGAAAGATTGTGACTACTTCAAGCAGACCGACTGCGCCGCCCTTGGAGCTGGGACGGTGGCGCAGGAGCCGGTTGGTTGGACTTGGCACCTAGATCCAGAGGATAAGTGGCAGTACGTCGACGGCGCAGAAAAACCGCGCCTTGGTCTGCCAACAGGCACAGAAGAGCGCGTCACCTATCGCGCCGTCTACGCCGCCCCACCCGCAGCGGTGCAAGAGCCGGGGGTCGTGAAGGATGCGACCCACTCACCCCAAACAAGTGCGATGGGGATTAACGCAGACCTTCTGAAGGCGCTGAAATACGTAAGGCGTTATCTCAAGCCCGAGGATCACGACGTCTCCTATGTTGATGATGTCATTGACAACGCCGAGGGCCGTGGCCTGTACGCCACAGCGACGGAGGTCGCTCTCTCAATCCCCCAAAGCGACCCCGCACCCGAGATAGCTTGCCCCTGCACTTTGATCGAGCAAGATGAGGATTGCCCTATCGGCTAGCCGAGATCAGGCTTCTGCCCGACACCGCAGGGAAATCAGGATCCGAAGCTCGCGCCGCCGTCGCCCCTGAGCAAGAGGAGGCGGGAGAATGAAGGTTCAGATTATTGGAAAGGCTCCGAGCGATCCATGCTCTCGCGTGCTGGCTGTCGAAGCGGCAGCAAAAGCTATTTGCCAACATGCGGGCACCGATCCAGCCGACGCGATCATGATGCTAATGACCGCTGCGGCGCATCTATTCAGCGTCCATTCCGGAAAACCATCGTCGGAAAACATCCTGCACCTCGCTCATAGCCTCGGGTGCGCGACCGTCGCGGCTGATGACTTCTTCAAGCTCAAGGCTGAGAACGATTCCAAGATCGGAGGGAAGAATGGTTAAGCTGACCAATGCCGAATTCGCGCAGCAGTGCGCTTACATCGCCAAGACTGCAGCCTCTTGGGCTGGCGATTTGCTGATCCTGCCCGAGACGTATCAAGAAACTCCCCGGCATTATTCCGTCGAGAGGTTTGTCAGCGACATGCGGAAGCATCTTGATTTCCTCGCTGAACGCGCCGCTCTGAACGAGGAGGCGCGGAAGTGATCAGGATTCTCCAATTTCTCCTGGATGGTTGCTGGCACAATTGGGGTGAGCCTTTCGGCAGGATGACAGATCATTACGATTTATCATTCGGGGCGAAGAGCTTTATGTACACGACGCAAAATTGCCGCTGCAAAAAGTGCGGAAAATTCGGCACAGTCAAGTTTCGAGGAGGCCAGTCATGACCAGCCTCGTTGAACGCCTGCGCAACGCAACATACACGATGTTCTTTGATGGTTGGGCCAGCAGAACAATCGGGACCGAAGCCGCCGACCGCATCGAAGCCCTTGAGCGGGAGAACGCGGAACTGCGGGCCCATGTGGGGAAGCTTCGAAAGTTAGCCACCCACGCGAATAATTGCGGCCATCGCTTCGGGCATGATTGCGACTGCTACTTGTCATCCGATGTCGCCATCCGCGCTCTTGCTAAGGCAAAGGAGGCGGAAAAGTGATAGAGTGGCGCTCCATTGAAAACGACGAAGTTCATGCTCGCCTTGTTGAGGCAATCGAGAAACCGGAGAGCGCCTATCTCTGGGATCCGGCATACACCATAGAATTCACGCCTCGCGTCCTGCCATTGGTTTATGGAGACGGTCGAGCTCTGTTTACGCTGGCGACCATAAACCAGCGTCCAGCCTACTGGGTAATCAGAGGATGCAGCACATGGGGCTGTGACATGGACCGTGGGGATGCCACAGGGCCTGGCTTCGGCGAATTGACCGATGACATCTTAACCGATCTGGAAGAGCAATTCGGTAGCGGACGCTGCGGCTACCAGGGAGAAAGCCTTTTTTATCCTAAGGACGAACGTCACTGTGACTGCGAGGAATGCCAAGATGACTATGTCGCATCGTGGCCTGAGGTCGATGGTTATGGTGGTTGCAGCTGGTCACGCAGCGATTGGCCCCCTGGCTTTGAGGTGAAAGCCAATCCGCTAAGCTGGTGCGGGAACCTTTTGGCCGTTGCCTCAGATTCTTCCCCCAATCCTTTGCAAGAACAAATTGCCAACGTCGGCAAGGAGGGAGAATGAGCAGGGTCGCTTTCCGTCAAGCCGACATCGAAAGAATTATCCGGGCAGCCGATCGGCAAGGCGCTGCGGTGCAAATCGACATCCGATCTCTGGTTGTTACCGTTATCCCCGGTATCCACAAGGCCGACTACATTGACGCGAACGCCGGAAGGCCTCGCATCCTTCCTCTGGGCAATCTCGCCCCAGATGGAGAAGAGAACTTTGAGGACTGATAGACCCGGATACCAGTATCGGGTGAAAAAGGACGGCGAGACCGTCCACTACTGGAACCCGCATAGAGCGGTGAAGGGCTCATCATCGAGCCTTTCCACGATACGCCTCCCCGACGGGATAACCGACGAGGAGATAGTGGCCGAGTGCCAGCGCCTGACGCAACAGCTCAAAGAGGAAATCCGCCTCCTCAACACGCCGGCAGAATTCGACGGCACGATATCCACCCTGATCAACTGCTATCGGGAAGACACGACAAGTTCACTGCACAGCGTCAAGCACTCAACCAGAATCCGCGACTACGAACCGAGCCTGCGCGTGCTTGATAAAAGCGTCGGGAAACGCCGTGTCGATAAGCTCGTCGCCTCAGACTTCAAGCGTTGGTATTCTGATTGGCGCAAGAAAGGCCACAGGAGGGCAGCAGGCGCGATAAAGCTGCTGCGCGTCATAATCTCCTATGGAGCCGGAGAACGCCTCCACGGATGCTCTCAGGCCCGCGCCATTCTATCCGACATGAGGTTTGAGCAGCCGCCACCGCGCGAGATCGCGATGACCTATGATCAGTGCCTGGCGATCGTGAAAAAAAGCGCGGAATTAGAATGCCCGTCGATCGGTTTTGTCGAAGCGCTGAAGTTCGAAACGGCTCTGCGCCGAATCGACATCATCGGAGAATGGGCGCCTGTGCCTGAAGGCGGGGAGTTCCGCTGGACCGGCTTGATGGCCAAGTCGATCTCGAAAGGCATGATCTTGTCGCTCAAGACCAGCAAGACCGGCGCTGCGGTGGCGCGGGATCTAAACAGCTACCCTCTCGTGGAGGAGGCGCTGAAGGCGTTCAAAATACCTGATATCGGCCCTGTCGTCATCGACGAGGACCATGGGAAACCATATTGGGAGAATCGCTATACGGAAAAATTCCGCAAAGTGCGGGATGCCGCCGGCGTTCCATCGAATGTTTGGTCGATGGATTCGAGAGCCGGAGCAGTTTCCGAGACTGTCGAGGCAACGGGCTCGCTTGAAGATGCCCGGGATCTTGCGACCCACACCACGACAAAGACCACTCGCCGCTATAGCCGCGGCGATGGGTTAGAGAGCAGCCGACGTATCGCGGGGGCTAGAGTGGAAAGCCGGACCAAAAAGACCGACTGACACGCCGTGACATAGAGTGACACGCGGCATAGCTAAGTGGTTGAAAACCTTGGAGCGGGTAGCGGGAATCGAACCCGCGTATTCAGCTTGGAAGGCTGCTGCTCTACCATTGAGCTATACCCGCGGGTGGTCAAGATCCGGCGCGGAATGGTGGAGGGAGTTGGATTTGAACCAACGTAGGCTGAGCCAACGGATTTACAGTCCGTCCCCTTTAACCACTCGGGCATCCCTCCAGTATTCCGACTGGATCTTGCGACCAAGCTTGCTAGACCGGACGTCGCCGCCGCGATCTGCGCCGCGTATATGACCGGCCCGTTTCCGTCTGTCAACACAAGGAATTGCCAAAAATGACGAAAAAATTTCAGCCTGGGGGAAAACCCGCCGACGAAAGAGGACTATGCGCTCCGAGGCGCTACCGCTATAAAGCCGCATGAGCAAAGACAGAACATCCGGCCATTCCGGCCCAGAAAACACCGCCGACGACAAATCGGCCAAAGACACACACTACGCCACCCTGCGGCGCGCGCATCGCGATGCCAAGCGTGAGCGCGGCGAAATCCCGACGCCAGTGCCGCAGAAACGCAAACGGCCGGGCGCGGACGACTGGAAACCGCCGGCGCTGGCACCCGACCAGGTCTATCTCTATGGCCTGCATACGGTTCGCGCCGCCCTTGCCAATCCCGAGCGGAAGAACATCAAGCTGTCGACGACGCAGAATGCGCTGGTGCGGCTGGAGATCGGCCCCGTCGACGCACTCGGCCTTCCCGTCGAGATCGTCTCGCCTCAGGACATAGATAAGATGCTCGGCCCCGAGGCGATCCATCAGGGCGTGATGCTGGAGACCCGCCCCCTGCCCGTTCGTCGCCTTGAAGCGCTGAAAGACAGCCCGTTGCTGCTGGTCCTCGATCAGGTGACCGATCCGCACAATGTCGGCGCGATCATGCGCTCGGCCGTGGCATTCGACGCCGCCGCCGTCATCACCACACAGCGCCACAGCCCGACCGAATCGGGCGTGCTGGCGAAATCCGCCTCCGGCGCACTGGAACTCATCCCTTATATACAGATCACCAATCTCGCCGACGCGCTCGGCGAGCTGCATCGCCTCGGTTTCGTCACCATCGGCCTTGATTCGGAGGGACCGGCGCCGCTCGAAGGCACGTTCTCGGGCGAGAAGGTCGCCCTCGTCCTCGGTTCGGAGGGCAAGGGGCTGCGCCAGAAGACGCGGGAAACCGTCAATGCGCTGGCGCGGCTCGACATGCCCGGCGCAATCAAATCACTCAACGTCTCGAACGCGGCCGCGATCGCGCTTTATGCGGCACGGTCCTATCTGAGAACCTAGCGGCACTATCCTGCCGCAGCAGATTTGGGGGGGAATTTGCCTTGATCCGTAGTCTTGGTCTCGCGGCGGTCTCCGCCGCCGTCATCCTTGCCGCCGGCCAACCGGTGCGCGCCGCCGATGACGAACTCGTGAAGGCGCAGGCCGGCACATGGCTGTTGGCGCCCGAAAACGGCGCTACCGGCTGCCGCCTCACCTTCGAGACCGGCAAGGCGGCTGGCGGCTACGTCATCAGTGGCGCGGACGCCTGCGCAACCGCCCTGCCCGCGCTTGCCAAGGCGACCGCCTGGAATTTCACCGACGACGGCTCGCTCACCATCAGCGATGCGGCGCAGAAAATGCTGCTTCGCTTTCAGGAAGAAGAAGGCTCGCCCTGGGAAAGCGAAGGGGGCGATCCGATGTGGCTGCTGCCGGCGCTCGGCGATGTCGACCATGTGCCGACCGCGGCAAGCCTTGGCGGCGTCTGGCAGGTCCGGCAGCCGGACGGCAAAGCCATCTGCGACGTCACGCTGTCCAGCGAGACCGACAAGGACGGCACGCCAAAAATGTCTCCTGGCGGAGACTGCCCGGCCAACATTGCCGATCTCAAGCTTTCCCTTTGGGCCACGGAAGGTTTCGGGCTGGTGCTGATGGGGGGCGACGGTTCCTCGCTCTCCTTCGACATGCAGCCGGACGGCAGCTTCAAGACATCCGACGAAGAAGAAGGCGACCCGATGCTGTTGGTCCGCAAGCAGGGCGGATAAAAAGTCCGATACCCAGCCAAGGATTGAAATCCCCGCAATATTACTATCCAGTATTGGATCAGCATTACTATCTAGTATTGGATCAGACTATAGCTTATTGAGATAGGAAATATTGCAACAGGGACGCAGCATGCATGATCCCATCGAATATCCGTAAATTCATCTTCCGCGACTTGCGAAGTATTGAAGGATATATCGATCCGCCCGATGCGCTTGTTTATCTTTCCATCCTGGAACGCCAGCGAGAGCATGGATTGGAAGGCAACGCCGCGGAAATCGGCGTCTATTTCGGCCGTTCCTATTTTCTCCTGAGAAAGATCACTTCGCCGGACGATCAGGTGCTCGCCATCGATCTCTTCAACATCGGCGAAATGTCGAACGGCATGTCTGAGCAATACCGCTCGTTTCTGCGGAATGGCGACCGTCTCGGGTTGCCGGTCAACAAGGATCTGCTCGTTGTCGGCGATAGCGCGGAACTGTCGCCGGAGGATATATTGAACAGGGTCGGCAAGGTGCGCTTCTTCAGCGTCGACGGCGGCCACACACTGTCGAATCTGGAGACCGACAGCAGACTGGCAAAAGAGACGATCGCCGATCATGGCGTTATCGTCTTCGACGACACGTTCAATCCCGCCTGGCCGGAAGTGACCGTCGGTGTTGCCGATTTTCTGCGCAACAACGATCGGAACTTTTCGGCCTTCTGCATGACGAAATACAAAACCTATGTTTGCAGGCGCGAATTTCACGATTTCTACCACGCGGCGATCATGTGAGCGCCGCATCTGAGAGCCTTCGAACTGTCGGAAACGCATTTTCTGGGATCCGACGCCATCCGCCTGCACAATCCCTTCCGCCGACGCATTCTCTATGAGCTCATGACCCGCTCAGGCATGGGCGCATTGTCGGAGTGCGCATACCGCGGCCATTAGACCGGGCCTGTTCAGCGAACCACAATCGGCTGTGGATGCCAGGCCGATTGTTGCCATGGTGATCGCTGGGTGACCGGACATCCCTCCTGCAGCTTCGACCAGGAGGTGACGTTGAGGTTCATCTCGCACTGGGCAAGATAGCTCTTGCCGTCGACGGTCATGCAGGCGACCTCGCCGATAGCGTGCTGCTTTCCGTCCCTGCTCTTACAGTAACAGTCCTGGCCGGCCATTGCCGGCGCGCTTGCAATCGACGTGCTCGCGACGAGCAACAATCCCAAGACGATATGCCTCGATGCCTTGCGCATGGCCATTCCCTCGTCCGCAGTCGAGGGAGAAAGTGTATGCCCATTTGAGGCGTTGTAAATACGCCCGTATTCGCGGCGGATTTACTTCACAAAGGCCGTGTCGGACTTGCGATGCTCGGTTAGTGAACCGCCGGATCGGACTCGTCAAAGAACGTCTTGATGCCGTCGCGGGCTACCGTCGCCAGAAACTCGTCAAACGCCTCGCGATCGGTCGCAAAGGGCTCTTCCCATTCGATCAGGTCCTCCTCGGGCGTGATCACTTCCATCCGCCAGTCTTCCTGGGTGCCTGCCGGGCGAAAGATATCCACGAGCACTGTCATCCCGTCCTCGGTGAATTCGCCGGAGAGTTCGGAGTGTTCAAGTTTGGGCTTCTTAGCCATCTCATTCAATCCTTCCAAGCCTAAACCGCGACCCAACCTCAGCCGATGCTCATTGTGATCGGCACAGATATGGGTCATTAAAATCAGCTACCTGCCATACACCGCGCGCAGCCGGTGGCAATCGAAAACTTGCTATTTCTCAACTGCATATCGGCCTGGATCAAGTCACGCGGACCGATTGTTGGGATAAAGCTTCTTGGTTGCTATTCTGCCACTTCCACTTTCGTATAAGTTGCTGATAGTCATGATTGGATTATTTCTGGAGGCCTTTCATGAACAAGAAGATATTTGCAATAATCGCACTACTGCCGCTAGCAGCATGCGCAAAACGTCCTGACGCTATCGTGCCAACAGAAATTCCTATGGCAGCCTACTCCAATCTCGATTGTACCGGCCTCAGCCGCGAATTAACGACGGAACAAGGGAAGCTCACGGCTCTTTCCAAACAACAGAACAACGCCGCCAACGGTGATGCTTTTGGCGTCTTCCTGATCGGCGTACCAATGTCCAGCCTTACGGGCGGCGACAAAGAGGGGGATATCTCCGTCCAAAAGGGCAAGGTCATTTCTATTCAGAACACGATGAAGGCCAAGGGCTGCAAATAATGTGCGGCATGCGCTGGAAAGCTAGGCCGTCGCGTTACGATGCGGCGGTTGTTTCATATCACGCTGTTATCGCGGCTATGATCGATACCTATGCCAACGATATTTCGTCATCCACAGACATTGAATTTTCTAAATGGTAGGAAAATGTGGTGCCCCCGCCAGGGTTCGAACCCGGGACCCCCTGATTACAAATCAGGTGCTCTACCAACTGAGCTACAAGGGCATATCGGCATGCCAAGTAGCAGATTTTGATTTCCTGTAAAGAGGAAAATCGACCGTTCGGCCTCGATCATGTGGATCGGCCATCCCCTTGTGGATTCACCGGTCTTTGCAAAACGTCTTGTCGCATAAGGGGAATATCATTACCTAGTATGACTGTTTAAAGGACGTTGCATGTCACGCGCTTTTCAATCTGTTTGTTTTCTCGCCTCAACCGCGCCGGAAGCCCAGGCTGCGCGGGAGGAGTTGATTCGCCTATACGGCCAGACGCCGCAGGCGGAGGCCGATATCGTCGTGGCGCTCGGCGGCGACGGGTTCATGTTGCAGACGCTGCACAACACGATGAATTCCGGCAAGCGCGTCTACGGCATGAACCGCGGCTCCATCGGCTTCCTGATGAACGACTATCGCACGGAAAGCCTGCTGGAGCGCATCGAGGCCGCCGTCGAAAACGCCTTTCACCCGCTGCAGATGACCACACGCAATGCGGACGGCAGCAGCTGCGTTGCGCTCGCCATCAACGAGGTATCGCTGTTTCGCCAGTCCTATCAGACGGCGAAGCTGAAGGTCGAGATCGACGGCCGCGTCCGCCTGCCGGAACTGATATGCGACGGGCTGATGGTAACGACGCCGGCGGGCTCCACGGCCTATAATCTTTCCGCGCATGGCCCGATCCTGCCGCTGGAGGCGCCGCTGCTCGCCATGACGCCGGTCAGCGCCTTCCGCCCCCGCCGCTGGCGCGGCGCCCTCCTGCCGAACAAGGTAACGGTCGACATCACCGTGCTCGAAGCGGAAAAACGCCCGGTCAATGCGGCGGCCGACAATACCGAGGTCAAATCGGTCGTCGGCGTCCGGATCACCCAGAGCGAGGACACGACGGCGCGTATCCTTTCCGATCCGGACAGGTCGTGGTCGGACAGGATACTCGCAGAACAATTTTCGGATTGAAGATTGCTACACAGATCTGTATAGTAAGCCAGACGCTAGGAGCTATACAAATGGTGCTCAGCATCCGGAATGAAGAAGCAAGCACGCTTGCGCGCGAACTGGCCAGGATCGACCAGACAACCGTGACCGACGCAGTCATTGTTGCATTGAAGGAAGCGATCAACATGCGTCTGCGCCAGGAAGCGCCAAGCGAAACCGCCCGTAAAATTCTTGCGAAACGCGGCCTGTCCTTTGCACCGAATCGAAAGCCGGTACCGTCAGAGGCCTATCACCAGCTTGATCACGATCTTCACGGCGACGACTGATGTTTGTCGATGCATGCGCGATCGTATCCATGATGGCGGGGGAAGACACCGCAAGCGCCTATGAAGCCGCGCTGCTGGACGCAACCTCTCCATCGACATCCGCCCTTGCCGCATGGGAGGCTATTATTGTGCTCTCGCGGCCAGACCAATTGAATTGCAGGTACAGCGAGGCCGAGGGAGCCGTCCTCGAATGGCTGGATGCGCGCAATATTCGCCTTCAAGAGCCGGACGCGCCGCGCAGGGTGTTATCCTTTGCCGTTGCGGTCGCCGAAAAACATGGCCTTGGTCGCCGTCATCTCAGCAACTTCGACTGCTTTCATTATGCCTACGCAAAGGCGATGGGCGCGCCGCTTCTGACATTGGACCAATTGTTGCGTGAGACAGATGTCGATACCGTGCCTTGAGCATGGCCGCCATTGAGCCGGAAACGGCGGATCGAAAACAGATAAAAAAGCCCCGTTTCCGGGGCTTTTCGTTGATCAAACAAATCCGATTCTCAATCCACGTCGTCTACGACGGCATCGGCTGCGCCGCTGATGCGATGGGCGAGCGCTGCTTCCATGAACTCGTTGAGATCACCGTCGAGCACATCGTCCGGAGCCGTGCTGGTGACGCCGGTGCGCAAGTCCTTAACGAGCTGGTAGGGCTGCAGGACGTAGGAGCGGATCTGGTGGCCCCAGCCGATATCGGTCTTCGACGCGGCTTCGGCGTTGGCCGCCTCTTCCCGCTTCATCAATTCCGCCTCGTACATACGGGCACGCAGCATGTCCCAGGCCTTGGCCCGGTTCTTGTGCTGCGAACGCTCCTGCTGGCACTGCACGACGATGCCGGTCGGGATGTGCGTGATACGCACGGCCGAATCGGTCGTGTTGACGTGCTGGCCGCCGGCACCGGACGAACGATAGGTATCGATGCGGCAGTCGCTTTCGTTGATATCGATCTGGATCGAGTCATCGACAACCGGATAGATCCAGATCGACGAGAAAGAGGTGTGACGGCGAGCATTGCTGTCATAGGGCGAGATGCGCACCAGACGGTGAACGCCCGACTCGGTCTTCAGCCAGCCATAGGCATTGTGGCCCTTGACCAGAAGCGTCGCGGACTTGATGCCGGCTTCTTCACCGTCATGGACTTCCAGAAGCTCCACCTTGAAGCGCTGGCGCTCGGCCCAGCGGGTGTACATGCGCAACAGCATGTTCGCCCAGTCCTGGCTCTCGGTGCCGCCGGCGCCGGAATGGACTTCGACATAGGTGTCGTTGCTGTCGGCTTCGCCCGACAGCATAGCTTCCACCTGCCGGCGCGCAGCCTCCGTCTTCAACGTCTTGAGGGCGTCTTCGGCTTCGCGGACGACGTCGGCATCGCCCTCTTCCTCGCCAAGCTCGATCAGCTCGACATTGTCGGCAAGCTGCTGCTCAAGAGCGCGCACACCGCTGATGCCGTCGTCAAGCTGCTGGCGCTCGCGCATCAGCTTCTGCGCTTCGGCGGCATCGTTCCAGAGATTCGGATCCTCTGACTTATTGTTCAACCAGTCCAGTCGTCTTAGCGCCTGATCCCAGTCAAAGATGCCTCCTCAGCAGGGTTATAGCCTGCTTGGTTTCGTCGACTATTTTCTCGATTTCCGCTCGCATAATCCTGCTTCTTCATTCGGCGGTTCGATGTGAACCGTTGCACAATTCAAAGAGTGCTGGTGACATAGATACACATGCCGCGGCTGTAAAGCCCCGCGGCATGATCATCGGAGAAATCCGATGGGATCAGAAGAGGCCGCCCGCGCCTGAGGTGACCGCCTGGTTGGCCTGCGGCGAGGTTCTGAGAATCTCCTCGGGCGCGACCTGCGCCGAAGCATCGCCGCCGCCGATGACCGTGAAGCTCGTGGCCGGGCCGGTGCCGGGCTTGAAGGCTTCCATGATGGCGTTCGGATCGCCGGGCTGAGCCGCCATGCCGGTCCCGCGATTGACGGCCATGATATTCATGCCCGCCGGAACCTGGAACTTCTGCGGCGGCTGGTCCTGGGTGGCGGCCTGCATGAATTCGTTGAAGATCGGCGCGGCAAGCGACCCCCCGGTTCCGCCGCGACCGAGCGTGCTCGGGGTATCGTAGCCGATATAGAGGCCCGCGACGAGGCTCGGCGTGTAGCCGACGAACCAGGCGTCTTTCTCGTCATTGGTGGTGCCGGTCTTACCGGCAACGTCGGTATTCAGCTTGATCTTGCCGG
>DASWOH010000314.1:0-10615 GCA_036398815.1 Rhizobium sp.
TATTGCTTGATGGTCTTCCCCTGCAAGGCGGCCAGAGCCTTGAGGCTCTGGTGCTGCTGGTCCGTTATGTCGATTGTCAGGCGACTCATAAGATAGCTCCGCAGATTACACAAACCCACATTAGCACATATGTAGGCATGAAGCCACTATCTGCCAGGGGCGCTGAAATCGCCTTGATAGCTCATTAGGGCCGGGAAAATGGGCTAGGCGCATATAAATTCGGATTTCGAAATTGAGCCTGGTGAGCTACCATGGGCGCATTAACCTATACCCAAACGAGCCGGACGCCATGACAAAGACGAAACGGGCGCAGGGCGCGCTACTTATCAGCGATACCGAGCATCGCCACTGCGGCTACATCGAACCTCAAGGGAATGGTTGGATTGCCCAGCCCTTCGGCGACCGTGCAGCGCCGTTCCCGACCCAAGATGAGGCGGAAAGCTATGTTCGGAGGTCTGCGGCGCTGCGTGTAGCGCGCGTCTACCTGCGCGTCAGTACCGACGCGCAGGACCTGGAACGCCAGGAAGGCATCATCGAGGCCGCGCGGGCGGCCGGCTACTACGTTGCCGGCGTC
Source organism: Rhizobium sp. (assembly GCA_036398815.1). Classification (GTDB taxonomy): domain Bacteria; phylum Pseudomonadota; class Alphaproteobacteria; order Rhizobiales; family Rhizobiaceae; genus Rhizobium. The sequence continues at coordinate 575 of DASWOH010000314.1, forward strand.
TACCGCGAGAAAGCATCCGGTGCCCGTCCTGATCGGCCGGAGCTGCTGCGCATGATCGCAGACCTACAGCCGGGCGAGGTGGTCATTGCGGAGAAAATCGACCGTATCAGCCGCTTGCCGCTCGCCGAGGCCGAGCGTCTGGTTGACGCGATTCGGGGCAAGGGCGCTCGCCTAGCCGTTCCCGGAGTGGTGGACCTGTCCGAGTTGGCCGCCGAGGCAACGGGCGTCGCCAAGGTCGTGCTGGAATCGGTTCAGGACATGCTTTTGAAGCTCGCCCTACAGATGGCCCGCGATGACTACGAGGACCGCCGCGAGCGCCAGCGCCAGGGTATTGAACTTGCGAAGGGGGCAGGCAAGTACCGGGGACGTCGTGCCGATCCAAAGCGCCGCGCCCAGGTAATCGCGTTGCGCCGCTCCGGCCACAGCATTACCAGGACGGCCGAGTTGGCCGGCTACAGCCCGGCTCAGGTCAAACGGATATGGGCTGAGGTCAGCCAGGCCGAGGCAGGCCACATGGGGGCCTTCCAGGAGGATGCATTGACCGAGGAGGATGCCCTGGCGGCGGGCTGCCAAGGGGACGCAAGATCATGACAGACGGACGCGAACCGCGCGTGCAAAAACTGTCGCCGGGCGAGATCGAGAGGCTAAGGCAGGAGATGCGGCAATCCATCGAGTGGGCAAGAACCGAATTGGCACATCGACGCATTATGAAGCTCTGGTTTGCGAAGAATCGACGCCAAGGAACAGTGTCCGTCTAAATCGTCATGGAATGACGCATACTTTATTGGTGCTATAGCAAATCGCCGAGGCGCTTGGGCAATTTGTAATGGGGGGTGAACACGAATGGCTTTGAATTTGTTAATTGATACTTCGGTGTGGCTGGACCTTACAAAGGACCACCGCCAACTTCCACTGCTGGATGCGCTGTCCGCGATGACCGATGGAGGCGAGGTGGCTCTCATCATGCCTCAGATAGTCATCGAGGAATTTTCGCGAAATCGAGACCGAGTAATGGCTGCGAGCCGGGCCAGTCTTTCCAGTCACTTCAAGCGCGTTAGGGAGGCGATTATCCAATTTGCCCCTGAAGATGGGCGGGATTCCACACTGAAGCAGCTAAACGAAGTCGATCACCGGGTTGCAACTGGTGGAGAGGCTGTGAACGAGGCGGTGGACTTGATCGAAAAGTTGTTCGAGAAAACTACGCCTGTACCGGCCAGCGATAACATCAAGGTGCGCGCTGCGGATCGAGCTATTGCTAAGATTGCCCCGTTTCATCGGCAAATGAACGGGATTGGCGATGCCATCATTATCGAGACCTACATTGATGCGCTAGCAGAGCGTAAAGACGAGGACGTGTTCGCCTTCGTGACCCACAACATCCACGACTTCAGCCAAAAAGGGGCTGATACGCGTATCCCTCATTCCGATTTGGCTCCGCTCTTTGATGGTGTGAGATCGCGATACGAAACCAACCTTAGTGCGCTGCTCGGCGAGTTCGCGAGCGACCTGATCGAAGAGACCAGATTCGAGCGTGAATACAGCCAAGATCCCAGACAGCTTTCTGAGCTTCTTGAGGCGGAGAGCAAGCTGACAACGCAGGTTTGGTACAACAGGAAATGGAACATCATTGATCGCGTCGAAAACGGTAAAGAAAACTTGGTGCCTAAAGAGGTTTGGGATCAAGCTTCCCCGGAAGAACGACGAAACCTAATGGTAGATACGATTTGGGAGGGGATGCTCGCCGCAATGAAGAGGGCCGAAGAAGAGCTCGGCACTGAAGAGCTGGGGCCTTGGACCGACTTCGAGTGGGGGATGATCAATGGCAAGCTGTCTGCAATACGCTGGGTGCTCGGCGATGAGTGGGACATGCTCGACACATGAGTCCCGAGACAGTCATGCCTTTTAACCGGTAGGCGCAGCAGATGGACGATATAACAGTAAAAAGTATTGCCAGCGCTCTTGGACGTTTTGCTAATGCCATGAGGCTCTACGGCGAGGCCTTCATCAGATATCGAGACTTGGTCGCAATCGATCAAGAGGAGGCTATCCACAATCTCGACCGAGCATTCGAGCATAACCTTGAGGGATTTCATACCTTGTATGACGTGTCGCAGGGTTTATTCGATTTTCATGGCTGTCCTGATAGCAGTTTACTAATTGCTCTACGCAATGCCCTCCATCATCGTGATCATCCTTTGTTCCAAAGTTTGCATCAAACGATTTGGTTAGATGGCAAGCCAGAACGCCTGCATGGAGCGGAGTATTTAATAGCCAGGCATCGAACAACAGGTGGCAGCCCTCCGCCGATGATGCACTTGATCAAATTAGAAGATATTTATGAGCGCCTCGATCCGCGTCGTGAATCTGTCTATCTTATTCAGATAGGTAAAGCCAACGCCTTGCCTAGGTTCATTACTCTTGAAAATGGTCTTGCCTTCGAGAGGGTGTGGGAAAAAGCAAGAAAAGATCGATATCCGATTAAGCAGGTGTATTTGGACGTGTTGCCCATATTTAATTCTGCTGTTTCGAGAACTTTTATTGCATTGGATATGGCTGGAATACCGTTTCAAGGGTTTGATGCAAATGCCTACAAATCTACTTTTATTGAAGAATTAAAGGCAGACCTTCAACATTTCGATTTCTTTGGTCTGCGTATGCATGCGCTACAGATCGAGTTAGGACCGAAGTTCACAATCCAAGAGGCCTCTATCAGGCGGGGCTGTACCTATGAAAGGGTGATGGAGGACGAATAGATGTCTATCATCGGGGTAAGTCTGGTGTAGACACCATGATGTTGGCTAGGAGAATGGCATCAAATGAAAGACTTCCCTTGCTCCCTCATGCCAGCGGAGATCGAGGCGCTACGCCAAGACATGGGTCGGTCCATCGAATGGGCACAAGCCGAACTGAAACGCCTGCGAGTCGTGGAGCTATCCCGAGACGAGTTGGCCGAGCTGCGCCGAGACATGGCGGAGTCATCCGCATGGATGCGCGCCGAACTGGCCGCGCGAAAATCGAAGAAGTAGGAGTGTGGTATTTTCATGGCACTGGGTTGCATGGCACATCATAAACCGCGCTACACGGGGATATGAATCTCCTATTGATGATAGAGTGGGAATGACAGGAACAAAGCCGCCTCTGTTACTTATCTGGCTCGCAATTCGATCCGGCGCCTGTTCGGCGTGGGTCCACGCCGCCAGCCTAAAACCCCAGCGATTGCTGCACGGGCTTCGGCGGCGCGAGCCGGACGCCTTCCAGTTCGAGCATGCGGGCCTTGGCGGTCGAGCCGCCGGGGGCCGAGAAGCCGCCGATCTTGCCGCCGGCGGCAAGCACCCGATGGCAGGGGATGATCAGGGCCACGGGGTTCCTCGCCATGGCCTGGCCGACATCGCGGGCGACTTCCGGTCCGGCGCCGAGCTGCTTTGCCAGCGCGCCATAGGTCGTGGTGTGGCCCCAGCCGATCTCACGCGCGGCGGCATAGATCTGCTTGAAGAAGGCATCCTGTTCGCCGAGATCCAGCCTGACGCCGGAAAAATCGATCTCCTCGCCCGCGAAATAGCGCTTCACGGCAGCGACCGCGTCAGTCACCTCCGGCGTCGGCGTGCCCGGCCGGGCATCGGACAAACGGCGTAAAAGAAGGCGCTCGGTCGAGCCGGCGCTCTTCGTCGGCAACTGGAAGCGCGTGACGCCGATATCGTTCCAGGCGATGCCGCAGAAGCCACCAGCGGTTTCGAAGATCAGATAATATTGCCGTGCATTGCTCATGGCGGAATCTCCATGTTTCCACTGGGCATGAGAATCAGACTTCCCATGGCCAAGTTCAACCCGATTCTTGCGCAAGACGATGATTGCCAACATTTTGCCGGTTTAAGGAAGCGATGCCGATGCTGCGACCGCAACGTCCGCCGCATCGCTTCCCACATAGCAGCTGCACGTATCAATATCCGCCACCCGTTGGAGCAGAGTTCTGTGACATACCGCCGCCGCCGGAGTTACCCTGACCCGTGGTGGAGCAGGCGGAAACGGTAAGGCCAATGAGAGCGAAAAGAGCGGCGGAGAAGATGGTTTTTATCAACATCTGAGGTTATTCCCTTGTTGAGAGCGGGCGCGAATGCCCGGGCCTGCGGTGAACAATCGATCAGACGATTTTATTCGGTGTTTCTCAAAGCCGGTTGCGCGCAATCATCCTTGACGCCCGAGTGTGAATTTGCCGGTCCGCACTGTTCACTATTTGTTCTTGACTCTCGATCATGAGGTCTTAGGATACCGGCATCAGCAGGAACAGGACAAGGCAGGGCCGCTTGGCCTTGAACCAATCCCATGAGGAACAACGGACAGCTTTCGCTCAATCTCGGAGCGGGATCGCGGATGCGAAAATCCAAAGCCGATCCAACGCATCTGGAGGCTCTTTATTTCGCCATCCTGCCGGATCCGGACATAGCCTCGACAAGTTTCGACCTGGCGAATGATCTGCGTCTGCAACACGGCTTTACGGCAAAGCCGCGACGCCCGGATCTGTCTCATATCTCGCTTTATAGAATCGGCTCCTATCGCGGCCTGCCGGAAGAAGCGGCGTTTGCGGCGATGCAGGCGGCATCGACCGTCAGGAGACGATCCTTCCAGGTGGAGTTTGACCGGGCGGTCAGCTTCGGGGGTGGCGACAATCGCCCGCTGGTTCTCTGGAACAAAGAAGGGAATGCGGAGCTGAAGGCACTCCATAGGGAGCTGGACGATGCCATGCGGTTCACCGGATTTGCCAATGACGACGGAGGAAAATTCGAGCCGCACATGACGTTGCTCTACCAGGGCCATCTCATTCCGGAGGTGACGCTCGAAAGGCCGGTCTCATGGACCGTCCGGGATTTCGTGCTCGTCAACAGCCTGCAGGGTAAGGCCAGGCACGAGCATCTTTGCTACTGGCTGCTATCGGACTGAGCCACGCTGCTCTTTGCTGACTGCCCGATCGCCGCGATCGCATCGTCGACGCTGAAGCTGCAACGGCTGTCGACATCCACCATGCCGGCCGCTGTCATCAAATCGCGGACGCGGTCGTGGACGCGGGCGAATTGCAGGCGGATGCCGGCGATGCGCATGACGCCGTCGAACTCCATCAGCGCATCGAGTGCGGTACTGTCGATATCGGAGCTCTCCTCGAGGCTAAGGACGACGGCCCGAATCCCCGCCTCTCCCCGGCTACGGGACAGGATCTCGCCGAAGATCGTATCGGCATTGCCGAAGAACAACGGTTCGCCGGGGCGCCAGATGGCGATGCCGGGTGTCGGCGAAGCATCCTGATGACGGCTCACGTCAACGAAATCATGGCTGCTCCCAAGCCGCCCGAGACGGGCGATATAGGGCGATGCCAGGCGATGCATCATCGCCGCCAGCGACAGCGCGATCGCCAGCAGCATGCCGTTCAGGACACCGAAAATCAGCACGCCGACCGTGGCGCCGAGCGCGACATAGAAATCGCGGTGGAGCCGTCTGAGGCGCAGGATCGGGCTGGGATCGAGCGCATGCGTCAGCGCCGCGATCACCACGGCGGCAAGCACCGGCTCCGGCAGCCGCGCCACCAGCGGCCCGGCGCAGGCAATCAGGATGGCAAGGCCGATGGCGGCGAAGACCGCCGTCGCGCGCGTCTTCGATCCCGCCGCCTCGCTGGCGAAACCGGCGGAAAAGCCGGCGCCGACGGGCATGCCCTGGACGAGGGCGCTGGCGATATTGGCAAAGCCGAGCGCGCCCAGTTCGCGATTGACCGCAAGCGTGTCGCCGTAGCGCAGCGCAAGCGCCCGCATCGTCCCCCAGGATTCGGCGAAGAGAATGAGCACGAGCGGCACGGTGAACTGCGCCAGCCGCGAATAGGCCGTCCAGCCGGCATCGGGCAGCGACGGCCATTGCGGCAGGACCTCGATCGTCCCGACCAGTTCGACGCCATGAGCGGCGAGACCGAAGACGAAAGAACCAAGAATGCCGGCCGCCAGCACGAGAAAGGCGCCGGGAATACCCGGCAGGCGCTTGAGCAGCAGCAGAGCGGCGAGCGCCACGACACCGACCGCGACGCTCAGGGGATTCCACCGCGGGATCGCCGAAAACAGCGCGCCGGCATAGCTGAAGATATTGGAGCCCTGCACGGAAACGCCGACGAGAATCGGGAGCTGATGCAGGATGATGGTGATCGCCAGCCCCAGCGCGAAGCCGCGCAGCACCGGGCGCGAGATGAAGCCGGTGATGCCGCCGAGACGCAGCGCGGCGGCGATGACGAAGAGAATGCCAGCAAGGGCAACGGCGACGGTCGCAAGGCCGGCCTTGATCGTGGCATCTCCCGGCACGACCGCCAGCGTGGCGGCCAGAATGGCGGCGGAGGACGATGTCGGCGAGACGATCGCGAAGCGGCTGCGCCCGAAGATCGCGTAGACGAGACAGCCGGCGATACCGGCGAGAATGGCCCGATGCGGCGGCAGGCCGGCAATGCCGGCATAGGCGACGGCCTCCGGCAGCATGAGCCCGGCTACCGATATGCCCGCGATCACATCGGCTTTGTTTATCGCGGGCCAGCCACCCAGCTTCGTCATCGATCACCGACCATAGAAACCGTCAATCCGACTATGTGTAGAGATTCGCTAATGAGCTGCAACAGGAAAACAAAAGGGCGCGAACCATCGCCCTAATTGACCGCGTCCGCATCCCGAAGCGGGCAGCTCCGACCAATCGTCTCGCTGACGAAATCCATCACTGCCCGGATCGCGGGCGAGCGGCGGAGATCGGGGTAGGTCACAAGCCAGAGGTCGCGCGTTGGCGAAGGGATGGCCGTCGACAACCGCGTGAGGGCCGCCTCACCGTCGCCCAGGAAAGCGGGAAGCGCCACGACGCCGAGACCGGCGCGCGCGGCTTCCAACTGGCCGAAAATGTCGCCGGCGCGGAACACGATGGGCCGGCCGGCCAATAGGCTGCGCAGCCAGGTCTGCTGCGTCAGATGCTCCAGCGCCGCATCATAGCCGATGAAGACCCAGTCCTCCTCCGGTGTCTCGGCAATCTCGGGTATCGCGTAGAGCCCGAAACGCATCACGCCGATGCGCCGCACCAGGAGGTCACTCTCCTCGGGGCGCGTCATACGCACGGCGATGTCGGCTTCGCCGTGATCGAGCGCCGCGCGCCGCGTCACGCCGGCGATCGTCAGCGTGATGTCGGGATGCTCGGCGCGGAAGCCGACTGCTTTTGGGGCAATCAGATGGGCGGCGATGGATGGTGGCGCGCTGATCTTGACGGCGGCGGACAGGCCGGCGACGGCGCTCTTCGAATAACGCCTGATCGCCTCGACATTCTCCTCCATGCCGACGACCAGTTCGGCAATCGCCCGGCCATCGGCCGTCAGCGGCGAGGTGCGCGGCCGACGGTCGATCAGGCGGAGGTCAAGCGCGCGCTCCAACGCGGCGATGCGCCGGCCGACGGTGGCATGGTCGACGCCAAGCTCGCGCGCCGCCGCCGAGAGCGAGCCGCTGCGTGCCAGCGACGCGAAATGAAGAAGATCCTGCCAATCGATCATCCGTGCATTATTGCACAGATGTCGTGAACGCATACCGAATTTATTCAGGCGCATCTTTGTGATCAAAACTGCATCTGAAAGGAGACCACCTCTATGCCCCTAGCCATTGCCATGAACAGCCCCGGCAGCCCCGAGACGATGCAGCTCGTTGATCTCCCCATCACCGAGCCGGGTCCCGGTCAGGCCCGCATCCGCCAAAGTATTTCCGGCGTCAATTTCGTCGATATCTATATTCGCTCTGGTCTTTATCCGCGGCCGCCCGGCCAGACCATTCTCGGCTTCGAAGGCGCGGGCGTCGTGGACGCGATCGGCCCCAACGTCGAAGGCCTGAAGGTCGGCGATCGTATCGCCTATGTCGGTCATCCGCTCGGAAGCTATGCCGAGATGCGCACCCTGCCCGCCTCCCGGCTGGTGCGGCTGCCCGATGGCGTCAGCGAACGGCTTGCCGGCAGCACGATGCTGCGCGGGCTTACCGCCCAGATGCTGCTCCATAAGGTCCATCCCGTGCGGCCAGGCGAATGGATCCTGGTGCATGCGGCGGCCGGCGGCGTCGGGCAGATCGTCACCCGCTGGGCCAAGCGGCTCGGCGCAAACGTCATCGGCACAGTCGGCTCGGAGGCCAAGGCCGAATTTGCCTATGAGGCCGGCGCCGATGCCGTTCTCCTGCACAATTCGGAGGACTGGGTCGAGGAAGCACGCCGTATCGCCGACCGCCGGGGCGTGCATCTTGCCATAGACGGTATCGGCGGCGCCATGCTGTCGCAAACGCTCGCCACCGTGCGCCCCTTCGGCATGGTTGCCAGCCTCGGCCAGGCAGCCGGCCCCATTCCGCCGATCCAGATCGAGGAGCTTACCGCGCCCCGGGCCATCGCTCTCTCCCGCCCGAGCGTGCTGACCTATGCCAACGATCCCGATCTCTACCGTCAAGGCGCCGAGGCCCTCATGGCGGAGTTGCAGGCCGGCCTGATCAACCCGATCGGCGCGGAATATGCGCTAAGAGATGCAGCTATCGCGCATGCCGATCTGGAAGCGGGGCGAACGACCGCAAGCGTGGTGCTGACGATGTGACCCCGCAGGTAAGGTGGCGCGGTTGCGACCTTGCCTTCATTCAGATCGCTGCGATGCAATCGATCTCGATGTCGAAATGTCCAGGCCATGCCGGAACGCAGACGAAGATCCGCGCTGGCGGCTCTTTCGGAAAATAACGTGAATAGATCGCGTTGATCGCAGCGAATTTTTCGACCGACGTGCAATAGACATTGCATTTCAGGACATTGTCGAGGGAAGACCCCGCCGTCTCCAGACAAAGCTTGATCTGCTCCAGAACGAGTTCGGTCTGACGCTCTATCGATGCATTGACGACCTCGCCCGTTTCGGGATCGAATGGCGGCAATCCCGAAACGTAGATCGTATCCTTATGCCGCGTCACGACCGAGACCGGAGCATTCCATTTTTCGAGATAGGCGGACAGAGGTTCGACGCGAATAGCATCCCGTTGCATGAGTGCTCTCCAATTGCCGATTGGCGGTTGACCTCTTATACGCCGCTGCCGTTGGAAATGCTTCGATGCACATCGAAGTGTTCGCGAAATGCGAATGGCCGTGCGGGCAACACAATCGCTTGATCCCGTCAATGGTCTTTGCTGCATAGCAGCACTTCCATTGACCTGGCCTGTTTTTGCCTGATACCAATCGGGGATGGCATCGCTGCCATTTCCATCCGGTATGAACCCCGATCCGTCGTGGCAAACAGCATGGACACCGCTTGGCCGGTGCCCGCAGGCGATATCTCGTGAACACAGCCTCTCAGACCATCCAGTCCAACTCGGCGCTTACCCTTGTTTCCATCGTCGCGCTGACCTTCTTCGGCTATCTCGCCATCGGCCTGCCGCTCGCCGTGCTGCCGACCTATGTCGATAGCGGCCTCGGCTTCGGCGTCGTCTGGGCCGGCATCGCCATCAGCATGCAATATGTGGCGACCATCGTCAGCCGCGCGCAGGTCGGCCGGTTGTGCGATCGATACGGGCCGCGTCGTTCGGTCTTCCTCGGCTTCTTCGCCTACGGGCTTTGCGGCACCCTGACGCTGGCATCGGCGCTCGTCACGGATATTCCGGCGGTGAGCCTGTCGCTGCTGCTTGCCGGGCGCCTAGCGCTCGGTATCGGCGAAAGCCTGGTCAGCACGGCGGCGATCACCTGGGCGATCGGCCTGATGGGATCGCGCGAAACCGTGCGCATCATCTCGTGGAACGGCATCGCCACCTATGGCGGCATCGCGCTTGCGGCACCCTTCGGCGCATGGCTGGAGGGACAATATGGTTTCTTCGCCATAGGTGCTGTGACGATCGGCCTGGCGATTGCCGGGCTGATGCTGGCGCAGACGCGGCCACCCGTGCCCGGCATCAAGGAAAAGGGCATCGGCACCGGCCAGGTGCTGAGCCGCATTCTGCCTTACGGCGTGGCGCTGGCGCTGGCCTCCAGCGGCCTCGGCGTCGTCATGGC
>DASWOH010000315.1:0-17608 GCA_036398815.1 Rhizobium sp.
GGCGAGCGCGATGAAGGCGCGGCCGGCATGGGTGATGCCGACGAAGGACGTATGGGCGATGATGTTCAGCGCCTGCAGGCCGCGGTAATCGGGATGGGCACGCCAGCTGATATCGGCAAGCAGGCACGCGGCCTGGCGATAGCGGCTCTCCTCCTCGGTCTCGGTGATGCCGAAGAAGGGCATCATGCGGCCGGTCCACTCGGCAAGCTCACGGGCATGCTCCGGCGAGCGGGCACGCAGGATGGCGAGTTCGCCGGCGGCCGTCAGCAACGGATCGCTATTTCGCTCCGCCTCGGTCAGCAGCGAATAGAGATAGCCTTCGCGCACGCCTTGAGCCGAGAATGTCACGACGGAAGGCTTCATCGCGGCCAGCACCTCCCGCATCGCCACCGCGCCGAAGGGCAGCAGTAAACGGCGATGCTTGGAAATCGACAGAAATGCCGGGTCTTTCGATTCCCTTGCTTCGCCGATCTGATCGAGGAAGCGCATCATCTCGTCGAGAGGCACTTCGTAGCCCTGCATCATGTGCAGCGGATATTTGCGGATTTCCATGTGCAGCTTGGCGATGTTTCGCCAGGTGCCGCCGACCGCGTAGAAGGTGCGTCCCTCGCCCTGGCCGAGCAGCTTCGCCGTCTTCACATGCTTGCGGGCAAAGCCGCGGGCTTTCTCGACCGAGCCATTGGCGTATTCCGACAATCTGAGGCCGCCGAGCGGCAGGGTGATGCCCTTGCCGATCTCCCTGTCCCTGATATCGATCAATTCGAGCGAACCGCCGCCGAGATCGCCGGCGATGCCGTCCGGATGGAAAAAGCCGCTGACGATGCCGAGCGCCGAAAAACGCGCCTCTTCCTCGCCCGAAAGCACACGTACTTTCCGCTGCAGGATCGTTTCGGCCTTGTGGATGAAATCAGGACCGTTGCTCGCCTCACGGGCAGCGGCCGTCGCCAGGACATAGATGGTCGATGCGCGCGCCTGGTCGGACAACGCCTTGAACCGGTGCAGGGCGGCAAGAGCGCGCGAGACGCTCTCCTCGTCCATCTTTCCGGTCAACGCTATGCCCTTGCCGAGGCCGCAAAGCACCTTCTCGTTGAAAAGGATGGTCGGGGACCGCGAATGGCCTTCATAGACGACAAGACGAACGGAGTTCGACCCGATATCGACAACGGAGACCGGGGCTATACCGGGAAGGCGCCCCTGGGCTTCTGATTCAACCATGCAGGTCCAGTTATTTCTTGCGGCCCGACAACAGCCCGGCGATCAGTTTCGGCGCACTGGATTTCAGAGCTTCACCACGGCCGGACAGGCTGGGATTGGTCATGAAATACTGCTGCGCGTTGAACGGCTCTTTCCCCGCGCGCACCTCCGTACGCCTCGAAGTTCCGTCCGGCAATATCTCGTAGCTCTGCTGATTGTCAATGATGTTGCCCAGCATGATCTGTGAAAGAACCTGCTCATGCACGGTCTTATTGGTCAGCGGCACCAGTGTTTCGACGCGGCGGTCGAGGTTTCTCGGCATCATGTCTGCCGAGCCGAGATAGACCAGCGCCTTGTCCGACGGCAGGCCCTGGCCATTGCCGAAACAGAAGATGCGACTGTGCTCGAGGAAACGGCCGACGATCGACTTGACACGGATATTTTCGGACAGGCCCGGCACCTGCGGACGCAGGCAGCAGATGCCGCGCACGACGAGATCGATCTCGACGCCGGCGTTGCTGGCGCGATAGAGCGCATCGATGATGTCGGGATCGACCAGCGAATTCATCTTCATCCAGATCGCCGCCGGCTTGCCGCTCTTGGCATGCACGATCTCCTCCTCGATATGCTGGAGGATGCGCGGGCGCAGCGTATAGGGCGAGACTGCGATCTTCATGCCCTGCTCCGGCTCGCCATAGCCGGTGATGAAGTTGAAGATGTTCGCCATGTCGTGGGCGATCTTCGGGTCGCAGGTGAAGTAGGACAGGTCCGTGTAGATCTTGGCAGTGATCGGGTGGTAGTTGCCCGTGCCGAGGTGGCAGTAGGTACGCAGCTTGTTGTCTTCGCGGCGCACGACCATCGACATCTTCGCATGCGTCTTGAGCTCGATGAAGCCGAAGACGACCTGCACGCCGGCGCGTTCCAGGTCGCGCGCCCAGCGGATGTTGGCCTCTTCGTCGAAACGGGCCTTGAGCTCGACCAGCGCAGTCACGGACTTGCCCAGATCGGCGGCATCGATCAGCGCACGCACGATCGGGCTGTCGTTGGAGGTGCGGTAAAGCGTCTGCTTTATCGCCAGAACGTCAGGATCGCGCGCAGCCTGGAGCAGGAACTGGACCACCACGTCGAAGGATTCGTAGGGATGGTGGACCACCATGTCCTTTTCGCGGATGGCGGCGAAGCAATCGCCGGCATGTTCGCGGACGCGCTCAGGAAATCGGGCATTGTAAGGCTCGAAACGCAGATCGTCGCGCGGCGCCTTGGCGATTTCGGACAGGGTGTTGAGCGCCAGCAGGCCCGGCAGAACGGCGATGCGGTTTTCCGGCACGTTCAGCGATTCCACCACGAACTGACGCAGTTCGAGCGGCATCTCCGAGTCGGTCTCGATGCGGATCACCGAGCCGCGGCGGCGGCGCTTCAGCGCCGTCTCGAAGAAGCGCACCAGATCTTCGGCTTCTTCCTCGACTTCGATATCGCTGTCGCGGATGAGGCGGAAGGTGCCCGAACCCTGAACTTCGTAGCCGGGATAGAGCCGGTGGATGAAGATGTTCACGACATCTTCGAGCGTAATGTAGCGGATGACGTTGCTGGCGTCCGGCAGGCGGACGAAACGGTCGAGCGCCGGCGGCAGGCGCAGCAGCGCGGTCATCGGCTCGCGGCCGTTCATGCTGTTCAGTTGCAACGCGATCGAGAAGCCAAGGTTCGGAATGAACGGGAACGGATGCGCCGGATCGATGGAGAGCGGCGTCAGGACCGGGAAGATCGCCTGTTCGAATTCATTGGCGAGCCACACCCGATCGGTCTCGGACAGAGCCGGCGGGCGGACGATCAGAATGTCTTCCTTGGCGAGATATTGCTGCAGTACGGCAAGCGATGCCTGCTGTTCCATCTGCAGATTGTCGATCTCGCGCAGGATGTCGTCGAGCTGTTCGGCGGGCGTCTTGCCATCCGGCGTGCGCACGAGGATCTTCTGGCGGACCTGGCCCTCGAGGCCGGCGACGCGGACCATGAAGAATTCATCGAGGTTGGCGGCGGAAATGGAGAGGAAACGGATGCGCTCCAGCAGCGGATGCGCCGTGTTCAGCGTTTCCTCGAGGACGCGGCGATTGAACTGCAGCCAGGAAAATTCGCGATTGATGAAGCGCTCGGGACTGCTCAGCAGCTCGTTGATCGGCGGCGCGGCCTCCGGGGCTTGCTGGTTGGTGTCCTGATGTTCCGTCATTGCCGAGTCCATGTTCCACCTACCCTCATTTGAGAACCTTGTGCCACCTATAGCAGTTTGACGACGGAACTGTGACAGTTCACCTGTCGCTCAATCGGCCGGGCCGGAATTACCCAATTCATTCAAGACTTCAGCGGCCAGCATGCGTGTGATTCTCGTGCCGCGGCCGAGCGCCAGCCGGTCCAGCCGGTCGACGATCAACTGTGCGGCGTTCAAGGACCGCTCCATTCGATTGACGATATAAAGGACAAGTTTGTCATCGATATAAAGCTGGCGGTCGGCAAAGAGCTTTACGATCACTTGCGACAATAATTCTTCATCCGGCTCGCCGATCTCGACGACGGTCGCCGCTTTCAGCCGCGAACGCAGATCGGGCAGCGTGACAGGCCAGGACATCGGCCAAAGCCTGCTCGTCATCAGAAGGCCCGTGCCGTTTTCCCTGACGCTGTTGATGACGTGGAAGAGCTCGGTGTCGTCGAAGCCCAGACGATCGACGTCCTCGAAGATGACCGGTCCGTTTGCCGCGATGACTGCCGCATCCGAGCCGGCTTTCGGATGGATCGGGACAGCGGCGCTTTTTTCGCACCAGATGCTGGCGAGATGCGATTTCCCCGAGCCGACGGGGCCGGCGAGGATGACCACCGGCGACGGCCATCGCGGCCAGGAATCGACGATCTTCACCGCCGCACTCAAGGGGTCGGCAACCAGCAGGTCGTCGCGGCCGCTTGCAGCGTCATGGGTAAAGGCCAGGGGTAGCTGTTCGGCGGGCTTGCGCCTCGAATCAGCATTTTTCGCATCGGTCATGTCTAGTTTTTCTCAGGATTGCCGGCCTTGGCTCTGCGTGCCTTGTCGGCTTCCGAGCGTCCATAATAAAGGTCGCTCTGAAGGTACCGCGAAAGGGCGAAACGAACAAGCACGCCGCAAGCCGCAGCGGCCGGAACGGCGACCAGCAGGCCGACGAAGCCGAAGAGAGCGCCGAAGGCGAAAAGCGCGAACATCAGCCAGACCGGATGCAGGCCGACGCTTTCGCCGACCAGCTTCGGCTGCAGCACATTGCCCTCCAGGAACTGGCCGGTGAAGAAGACGGCGAGCGTGAGGCCGACCCAGATGTAATCCGGCCAGAATTGCACCAGCGCGACACTGACCGCGAGGAACAGGCCGACTAGCGAGCCGACATAGGGAATGAAGCTGATCATGCCGGCGAAAAGCCCGATCAACAGGCCGAAATTCAGGCCGACCAGCGACAGGCCGACGCCGTAGTAGATGCCGAGGATGATGCAGAGCGAGCCCTGGCCACGGATGAAGCCGGCGATCGACTGATCGATCTCGGTCGCAATCTGACGGACGGTGGCGACATGATCGCGCGGCACCCAGGCATCGACCTTGGCGATCATACGATCCCAGTCGAGCAGCATATAGAAAGCGACGACGGGGGTAACGACCATCAGCGAGATGATATTGACCAACGCCTTGCCGGAACTCCAGATCTGCGCGAAGAGGCCGCCAACGAAGCTCAGCCCGTCCGACATGATATTGGAGAAATTGTCCTTGATGACGCCGAGCTGGTTGCGGATCCAGTCCGGCAGCACCATCGTCTGCGTCTTGGCGATGAACAGCTGGAGCTGTTGCACATAGCCCGGTATATGCTGGACGAAATCATTGAACTGATTGATGATGATCGGGATGAAGATCGTCAGCGCCAGCGCGAAGACCAGCACGAAGGCGACGAGGATGACCACCGTCGCCATCAGGCGGCTGAGGCCGATCCTTTCCAGCCGGTCAGCGACCGGATCGAGGAAATAGGCAACCGCCATGCCGGCGATGAAGGGCAGGAGGATCGAGCTGAAGAGGTAGAGAAAGACAATGAAGATGACGAGCACGACCAGCCAGAACGTGACCTGACGCTTGAGGCTTGTCCCGCTGACTTGTTGCTTCATCGTCGTCCCCACTGCTCGCCGCCCTGCTGCCGCTCGCTTAGGACATAGGATGACGCCGCAATTATGGTCAAGCCTGCGGCCGGAAATCGGGCTTTCAGCACTGTGAAGCGGGGAAAATCGAGGGTTTGCCTGCGCTAGCGCCTTGCATAAAGGCCCACGTCATGCAATGGCGACCCGATCAAAGCCCTGTCGCGATTGAAGGGCGGCCATCGGAGGCGGAAGCATGAGCCAGTCTGGAAAAAACGGTCTGACCTATAGCGACGCGGGCGTCGATATCGATGCCGGCAACCTGCTGGTCGAAAAGATCAAGCCCGCCGTGCGTTCGACGCGCCGGCCCGGCGCCGATGGCGAAATCGGCGGCTTCGGCGGTCTCTTCGACCTGAAGGCCGCGGGCTTCACCGATCCGGTGCTGGTCGCCGCCAATGACGGCGTCGGCACCAAGCTGAAGATCGCCATCGACGCAGACTATCACGACACCGTCGGCATCGACCTCGTCGCCATGTGCGTCAACGACCTCGTCGTCCAGGGTGCGGAGCCGCTATTCTTCCTCGACTATTTCGCCACCGGCAAGCTCGATCCCGACCAGGGTGCCGCCATCGTCGGCGGCATTGCAGCCGGCTGCCGCGAGGCAGGCTGCGCGCTGATCGGCGGCGAGACGGCGGAAATGCCGGGCATGTATTCCGATGGCGACTACGATCTCGCCGGTTTTGCCGTGGGTGCGGCCGAGCGCGGCCAGCTTCTCCCCTCCGGCGATATTGCCGAGGGCGACGTCATTCTCGGCCTCGCCTCCTCCGGCGTCCATTCCAACGGCTTCTCGCTGGTGCGCAAGATCGTCGATCTCTCCGGCCTTGCCTGGGATGCGCCTGCGCCCTTCGCAGAAGGCAAGGCGCTCGGTGAAGCGCTGCTGACGCCGACGCGCATCTATGTGAAGCCGCTTCTGAAGACGATCCGCGAGACCCATGCGGTCAAGGCGCTGGCCCACATCACCGGCGGCGGCTTTCCCGAAAATATTCCGCGCGTGCTGCCGAAGCATCTGGCCGCCGAGATCGACCTGGCCGCCGTCAAGGTGCCACCGGTATTCTCCTGGCTCGCCAAGACCGGCGGTGTCGAGGCCAAGGAAATGTTGCGCACCTTCAATTGCGGCATCGGCATGATCGCCGTCGTCGCCGCCGAGAATGTCGCAACCGTCAAGGCGGCGCTTGAGGCCGAAGGCGAATCAATCGTCACGCTCGGCCGCATGATCGCCCGCGACGAAGGCGCTGCCGGCACGGTCTACAAGGGTACGCTGGCAATATGAGTTCGGCCCGCAAACGCGTCGTCGTCTTCATTTCGGGTAGCGGCTCCAACATGATGGCGCTGGTCAAGGCGGCCGCGGCTTCGGACTATCCGGCCGAAATCGTCGCCGTGATTTCCGACAAGGCGGATGCCGGCGGGCTGGCGAAAGCCGCCGCCGAGGGCATCGCGACCTTCTCCTTCGTACGCAAGGATTTCGCCAGCAAGGATGCGCATGAAGAGGCGATCCTCGCGCAGCTCGAGGCGCTGTCGCCCGACATCATCTGCCTTGCAGGCTATATGCGCCTGCTCACCGGCCGCTTCATCCAGAGCTATGAGGGCCGGATCATCAATATCCATCCGTCGCTGCTGCCGCTTTTCCCCGGCCTGCACACGCATCAGCGCGCCATCGACGCCGGCCAGCGGATTGCCGGCTGCACCGTGCATTTCGTCACCGAAGGCATGGATGAAGGTCCGGTGATCGGCCAGGCGGCCGTGCCGGTACTCACCGACGACACCGCCGACGCGCTGGCCGCCCGCGTGCTCACGATCGAGCATCAGCTCTATCCGCAGTCGCTGCGGCTGCTGTCGGAAGGCAAGGTCCGGATGGAAAGCGGCAAGGCCATTACCACTTCAAAGACGCCGGCCGCCGCCGGCAGGCAGATCTTGTCACTGCTTGGCGACGTCAGCGGGATCTAGAGTTTTCCGTCCGGAATGCGCGAAAACGATATCGTAGAGCGTTTCCCTCAGGCAGCCACCGCTATCAGCGGGTGCAGCGTGCCGTCGCTATAGACGATGCGGCCGTTGCGGAACGTAGCGCGGATGCGGTGAACCGCGCCATGCTCGACGGCCACCAGGTCGGCTTTCTGGCCGACGGCGATCTCGCCGCGGTCCGTCAGACCGGCAGAGCGGGCAGCATTTGCCGTCGCCATCGCAACCGCCGCCGGCAGCCCGCCGCTGGCGACATCGGCAATCTTGAAGATTGCCGGCACGAAAGCAGCCGGATGATAATCGGCGGCGATGATGCCAAGCAGACCGGCCCGTGCCGCGTCGAGCGCGCTCAGATTGCCCGACATGGACTGGCCGCGCAGCGCGTTCGGGGCGCCCATCAGTGTCCAGAGGCCACGACGGCGCGCCTCTTCCGCGGCCGGCAGCGTCACCGGGAATTCACTGATGGTGACGCCGAGGTCGAACATCTCGGCCACCTTCTCGGCACTGTCGTCATCATGCGAGGCCAGCGACAGCTTATGCTTCAGGGAGAGGCCGACAATGTCGCGCAGCTTGCGTTCGATATCCGGATCCTGCCGCATGGCGATACGGCGGGCCACCATCTCTTCCGCCGCTTCCCGTGACATTGAACGGCGCTCGGACATGCTGAGGACATAAGCCTCGATATTATTGTACTGCCCTTGCCCCGGCGTATGGTCGGTCAACGACACCATGTCGACGACGCCATCCTCCAGCAATCTCTCCAGCGTCGGCGCGGCGCCGACATTGGTAATCTCGTAGCGGGCGTGGACGCGATGATCGATGAGCAGGTGATCGCGCAGGCTGCTGATGCCCTTGATGACCGCCGACGTGGTCTCCAGCGAGCGCACATGCCCATAAACGCTTTCCGTGGCGAAGGAGACGGCTGCGTAGGCGGTGGTCACACCGGCGGCGGCAAGCTTCTTGTCGAGTTCGTGGATGCCGAAATCGATCGGCATCGTCGCATTCGGCCGCGGCGCGATTTCACGCTCGATCATATCGCCGTGCAGATCGACGAAACCCGGCATCAGCAGCCGTCCGCCGCCGTCGAAGGTCGCGTTCGCCACCCGCTCCGGACGGATTTCGGCGATCACGCCATCCTCGATGCGAATGGAACCCTGATCGACGACCTCATTGGGAAGAACGAGCGTGAAATTGCTGAGCCACATCGGCTTTCTCCTAGAATAGCGTCAATTGTTTCAAACATATGACAATGGTCCGGACCTATCCGGCGAATGCCTCCCGATAGGCGCGATTCGTGACACAGTAATGAAGGTCGCAGCACCGTTTTGTGGCACGCGCACGCATCCAACAATTTACCCCAAGCTCGTCCTGTTCAAGGCGGCCCATTGCAGCAACATGACTGTCTTGGCATCGTAGATCTCGCCCGCTTCGATCATCGCCACCGCGTCGGCCAACCGGACTTCGAGCACCTCGATATCCTCATGTTCGTCGGCCAGTCCGCCGCCGTCAGCGACACGGTCCGTGGCGTCGATGACGGCGGCGAAGAAATGGATGATTTCGGTGACCGAGCCCGGCGAGGTGAATATCTTGAAAAGAAAGCGGACATCGCGGACGCGAAATCCGGTTTCCTCCATCGCCTCGCGGCGGATCGCCTCTTCCGGATGATCGCCATCGAGCAGGCCAGCCGGCACTTCGATCATCCAGGCGGGGAAGCCGGTGAGATAGGCCGGCAGGCGGAACTGCCGTACGAGGATGACCGTCTCGCGCTTGGGATCGTAGAGCAGGATGCAGGCGGCCGGTGTGCGGTGATAGATCTCGCGCTTCAGCCTGTGCGTCTCGCCGCTGGAATCCGTATAGTCGATGTCGTAGTTGCTAAGTCGCGTCCATTGATCCGAGAGCGTCTTCTCGTTGACGATCTCGACCTTCGCCTTTTCGAACTTTGTCATCTCGTATCCTTGCGCAGCCAGACCTTGTTGTCGTGGACGGCCGCGCCGCCATAGGGCGCAACGGGATCGGCGCCGGTGAGCACATTGATCCCCTCGCCATCCACATGCGCCTTGTTCGGCCACAGTCCCTCGGCGATCAACACACCGGGTTTTACCTCCGTCGTGATGCGCGCATTAATGCGGATATCGCCCCGGATATTGCCGATCTGGACGAGATCGCCATGGGCGATATCGAGCACCGCTGCGTCCGCCGGGTTGATCATCACCTCCGGTCGGCCTTCCTTCTGGCGCGAGGTCTTGGTTTCCGCAAAGCTCGAATTCAAGAAGTTGCGGGCAGGCGACGTGGCGAGCCGGAAAGGATGATCCGGATCGGCGACTTCGATGACATCGACCTGATCCGGAAATTCCGGCAACTCCAGATGAGGACCGAGCAAGCCAACGGCTTCCGGCGGGCGGTTCGGAGCGGGCTGGTTGACCCAGTCCGGACGGAAACGGAACTTGCCGTCGGAATGAGCAAAGCCGTTGAGGAAATGCGCCTCCTCGAAAGCCGGCTGGCGATCGAACCATTTGTGCTCGAGGAAATAATCGTAATCCGGCAGGCCGCTATCCGACAGGAGACGGTCGACCATCTCGCGCGCGGAAAAGCCGAAGCCGGGACGATCGGCGACGCCGAGGCGCTTGGCCAGCTCCTCGATGACGAAGAGATTGCTGCGCACCGTCGACGGCGGCTCGATCAGCTTGGGGCCGAGCAGGATGTGGTTCTGGCCGCCGGCACGGTAGATATCGTCATGCTCGACGAACATGGTGGCGGGAATGACGATATCGGCCATCTCGGCGGTATCCGTCATGAATTGCTCGTGCACGGCGACGAAGAGGTCGTTGCGGGCGAAGCCACGCTTCACCAGCCGCTGTTCCGGCGCGATGTTCACCGGATTGGTGTTCTGGATCAGCATGGCCGTCACCGGTCCGCGATGACGCAGCGCCACCGCATCGCCGGTCAGCGCCCGGCCGATCTGCGACTGGTCGATCATGCGGATATCCTGATCCAGCATCGACCGGCCAGTCAGTTCGCTGGCATCCATGCGGAAGATATCGCTGTTGGAATGGAAAGCCCCGCCGCCCTCATATTGCCAGGAGCCGAGCACCGTGGCGATCGACGCAGCCGCATGCATGGCGACGGCACCGTTGCGCTGGCGGGTGAAGCCGTAGCCGAGACGAAAATAGGTCTTCTTCGTCGTGCCGACGAGTCTGGCGAAGGCTTCGATCTCATCCACGGTCAGGCCGGTGATCGCTGCCGCCCATTCCGGCGTCTTCGTCTGTAAATGCGCTTCCAGGCCGGCGGGGTCGTCGGCGTATTTCGCCATATAGGCGCGGTCGGCATAACCGTCGCGGAAGGCGATGTGCATGACGGCGCAGGCGAGCGCCGCATCCGTGCCCGGCTTGACGATCAGCGCCAGGTCGGCCTGCTTCATCGTCGGATTGTCGTAGATATCGATGACGACGATCCTGGCGCCGCGCTCCTTTCGCGACTTCACCGCATGGGTCATCACGTTGACCTGGGTGGCAACCGCATTGGTGCCCCAGATCACCACGCAATCGGTGCGGCCCATTTCGTGGGGGTCCGGGCCGCGCAGCGTGCCCGTCGCCATGGTGAAGCCGGTCCAGGCGGGATTGGTGCAGATCGAGGAGAAGAAACCGGAATAGCGCTTGGCATGGCGCAGACGATTGATGCTGTCGCGCTGCACCAGGCCCATGGTGCCGGCATAATAATAGGGCCAGATGGCCTCGCTGCCGTCCCTCGCCTCTGCCTTGACGAAAGCATCGGCGATCTCGTCCAGTGCGTCGTCCCAGGAGAGCTCTTGCCAGCGCCCCTCGCCCTTGGCGCCGGCGCGGCGCAACGGCTTCATCAGCCGGTCTGGATGATAGAGCCGCTCGGCATAACGGGCGACCTTGGCGCAAATGACGCCCGACGTATAGGAATGGTCCCTCGCGCCGCGCACGCGGCCTACCTTGCCATCCTCGGTCAGATCGATCTCCAGCGCGCAGGTGGAGGGACAGTCGTGCGGACAGGCCGTGTGGCCTATCTTGGATTTGGCTTGAATAGGGGTCGCAATGTTCATGATGTTTGTATATTTCAAGCCATGCCCGGCCAAAAGGCATAATCTGGCCCATCGCAACAATTCATGCGGACTTCACCGACAATGAACTATCGGCATATCTACCACGCGGGCAATTTCGCCGATGTGCTGAAGCACGCGGTGCTCGCCCGCCTCGTCCGCTACATGCAGAACAAGGACAAAGCGTTCCGCGTTCTGGATACCCATGCCGGCATCGGGCTCTACGATCTCTCTTCGGAGGAAGCGCAGAAGACCGGAGAATGGCAGGATGGCATCGGCCGGCTTCTCGACGCCGAACTCGTGCCACAGCTCGCCGATCTGCTGGAGCCGTATCTGACCGCCGTTCGCGAGCTCAATCCCGACGGTGGCCTGCAGTTCTATCCCGGCTCGCCGAAGCTCGCCCGCATGCTGTTCCGCCCGCAGGACCGGCTGTCGGCCATGGAGCTGCACCCCGAGGACTTCCAGCGGCTGCACCGGCTGTTCGAGGGCGACCATCATGCGCGCATTACCGAGCTCGACGGCTGGCTGGCGCTCGGCGCGCATCTGCCGCCGAAGGAGAAGCGCGGCATCGTGCTGGTCGACCCGCCCTTCGAGGAAGATGGCGAATACGAGCGGCTGGCGGACGGCCTTGCGAAAGCCTGGCGCCGTTTTCCCGGCGGCACCTATTGCCTCTGGTATCCGATCAAGAAGGATGCGCCGATCAAGGCCTTCCACGAGGCGCTGCAGGCATTGGAGATTCCCAAGATGCTCTGCGCCGAACTGACGGTCAAAAGCGACCGCGGTGTCACCGGACTGACCGGCTCCGGCCTCATCATAGTCAACCCGCCCTTCACGCTGAAGGACGAACTGCATGCGCTGCTGCCAGCCTTGAAGGATATGCTGGCGCAGGACCGTTTCGCGTCGCAACGCGCCTTCTGGCTGCGCGGCGAGCACTGAATTTCATTCCGTACATGACAAGGTGAATCCATGAAGCTTCTCTGCTCGCCCACCTCCCCTTTTTCCAGCAAGGTGCGGATGGCCGCACGGCATCTCGGCATCGAGATCAACGAAATCCGCGTCGACACCAACGCCGGGCCTAACGTGCTGGTCGATAACAATCCGCTCGGCAAGATCCCGACGCTATTGACGGAAGACGGCGAGGCGATCTTCGACAGCCGTGCCATCATGCACTATTTCCACCGGCTGAAGGGCAAGACGCTCTATCCGGCGAAGGACAGCAAGCGCACCGAGGCCGAGGTGCTGGAAGCGCTTTGCGACGGCACCAACGAATGCCTCCTGTCGATCGTCTATGAACGCCGCTTGCGCGATCCGGAAAAGCAGCATCAGCCCTGGATCGACCGGCAGTGGACGAAGGTCGGCCGCGCCCTCACCCATCTCAATGCCGAGCCGCCGAAGATCGGCAAGAAGCTGCATGGCGGCCATTTTGCCCTGGCATCCCTGCTCGGCTACCTGCAACTGCGGTTCGAAGGACAATGGGAAGCGGATCACGCCGACCTTATCGCCTGGGCGCGCAAGTTCGAAAAGCATTTCCCCGACTACCCGGCGATGAAGCCGCAAGGCTGATTGCCGCGATGCTCCCCGCATGACGAATGCGCGGGATCGCCGGCTCGGAGGCATGCTGAAACGAAAAAAGCCGGGGCAAAACCCCGGCTTCTTCGTCAGACATTGCTGTCAGATTAGAACTTCACGCCGATACCGACCTTGACGCTCTGCTCGTCGTAACCACGCGAGAAGTTACCGGAGTCGAGGTCGAAGTTCTTCTTGCCGTAGTCGGTGTAACGGTACTCGAGACGAGCCGTGATGTTGTTGGTGATGAAGGTTTCAGCACCTGCACCGACCGTATAGCCAACAGCCGTCTTGCTGTCAGACGAGGTATCGTCGGAGAGCTTGTTCTGGCTGATTGCCAGACCGGCCGTGCCGTACAGCATGAACGGGTTGAAGTCGTAACCGAGACGACCGCGAACCGAGCCGTTGACGCCGTTCTTGGCAGTCAGGCCGTTGCGGGTCGAGTCGACGCCAGCGTAACCAAGGTCGGCTTCAACACCGTATACGATCTGGCCCTGCTGCCAGTTGTAGCCGGTGAAGGCCTCGCCGCCGAAGCCGTAGCCGTTGCCGTTGCGGCTGAAGTGACCCTTGTTCCAGTCGCCGGCGCCGCCGATGTAGAAACCGGACCAGTTGTTGATGGCCGGAGCCGCATCCTGTGCAACAGGCGGCTGCGGAATCTGCTCTACGGCATCAGCTGCATAAGCTGCATTGAAGCCGCCGAGAGCGAAAGCGGAGACCATGAGGGTCTTGATAAGAGTACGCATACTTTTCTCCTTTCAGGCTCGTGTTCCTGGTCTACTGTTGTCGACTTCGGAGCATCACGAGCAATTACTAGATGTCCCTCCCGGATCGACACTGAAATTGGAATGCAAATGAGGAATTCGAAGAGCTAAATTATGATATCATTGTGGCACAGGCGTGGCTGAAATTCGATGTTGCTTCAGCGCAACAGACGAATTGTTAACCATAACGATTGGTTAAAGCGGGTATACTTATTTTTATCTAAATATATCTAAAGCTCTACATAGGTCAGCATCGCCGCTTGTGCTGCAAAAGCACCATTTTATATGGTGTATCGACGCCCTATATGAGCTTGAATTGGGTAACGGCGAGGAAAAGGCAGCATCTTGAGCCAGGAAAAACTACGCACCGCGCTGATAACGGGTGCATCAAAAAGAATAGGCCGAGCAATGGCCGAGGATTTGTCGGCTAACGGCTTTGCGGTGGCGTTGCACGCCAATCGATCGATCGCCGAGGCGGCCGAGATCGTGGCAACATTGCGGCGGACAGGCAAAAAGGCAATTGCGATCAAGACCGACCTGCAAAATTCGGCGGAGACGGCGACACTGATCGAAAGGGCCGTTGCGGAGCTCGGGCCGCTGGATCTACTGGTCAACAACGCCTCGGTTTTCCAGGGCGATTCCGCCGGCCGGTTCGACGCCGAAGCCTTCGACGCGCATTTCGCCGTGCATGTCCGCGCGCCTTCGATCCTGGCGGCCGATTTCGCGCGTCAGCTCCCGGACGGCGTTCCTGGGCTGATCGTCAATATGGTCGACCAGCGCGTCTGGGCACTGAACCCGCGCTTCTATTCCTATACGCTGTCGAAGGCGGCGCTTTGGACGGCGACCCAGACGATGGCCCAGAGCTTTGCGCCGCGCATCCGCGTCAATGCCATCGGCCCAGGACCGACGGTTCGCAGCGTGCGGCAGACGGAAGAGGACTTCCAGGCGCAGATCGATGGGCTCATATTGAAGGCCGCGCCTGGACTTGGGGAATTCGGCCGCACCGTCCGCTTTCTTTTTGACACGCCTTCGATCACGGGCCAAATGATAGCGCTCGACGGCGGCCAGCACCTTGCCTGGGAAACGCCTGATGTGGCGGAGAGCATGGAATGAACGGACGAAAGCTGCCCGACGGCGGCATTCTCTATGACGAATCGGACGACATTGAAGACGACATCGAGGTGGAAGGCGATGCCGGCGCATCCCCCGTCACGCCCGTCGACTGGAACGAAGGCGGCAAGAACGAAACCGGCCTGCACGGCGCGGATCTGATCGCCGAATTCGTCAAGCGGCTGCCGAACAATCCCGGCGTCTATCGCATGTTCAACGAGGCCGGCGACGTGCTCTATGTCGGCAAGGCACGCAGCCTGAAGAAGCGCGTCGCCAACTATGCTATGGGCCGGGTGCATTCCAACCGCATTGCCCGCATGGTGCGCGAAACCGCCAACATGGAGTTCGTCACCACCCGCACCGAAACCGAAGCGCTGCTGCTGGAAGCGAATCTGATCAAGCGCTTGCGGCCACGCTTCAATGTGTTGCTGCGGGACGACAAGTCCTTTCCCTATATTCTCATCACCGGCAATCATCGGGCGCCGGCGATCTTCAAGCATCGCGGCGCGCGGGCGCGCAAGGGCGAGTATTTCGGCCCCTTCGCCTCGGCTGGCGCCGTCGGCCGCACCATCAATTCGCTGCAACGCGCCTTCCTGATCCGCACCTGCGCCGACAGCGTCTTCGAAACCCGCACCCGCCCCTGCCTGCTCTACCAGATCAAGCGCTGTTCCGGCCCCTGCACCCATGAGATCAGCGACGAGGGTTATGCTGAACTGGTGCAGGAGGCGAAGGACTTCCTTTCCGGCAAGAGCCAGAAGGTCAAGGCGCATATGGCCGAGGCGATGAATGCCGCCGCCGAAGACCTCGATTTCGAGCGCGCCGCCGTCTTTCGCGACCGGCTGGCGGCGCTGTCGCATGTGCAGAGCCATCAGGGCATCAACCCCGCCGGCGTCGAAGAGGCCGATGTCTTCGCCATCCATCACGAAGGCGGCATCTCCTGCATCCAGGTGTTCTTCTTCCGCACCGGCCAGAACTGGGGCAACCGCGCCTATTTCCCGAAGGCCGATCCATCGCTAACCAGTGCCGAGGTGCTGAACGCCTTCCTGGCGCAATTCTACGACGACAAGCCGGTGCCGAAGCAGATCCTGCTGTCGGAGACGGTGGAAGAAATCGAACTGCTGGCGGCGGCGCTCAGCGAGAAGACGGGGCACAAGGTCTCGATCCTGGTGCCGCAACGCGGCGAGAAGCGCGATCTGGTCGATCATGTCGTCGCCAATGCCCGCGAAGCGCATGGCCGCAAGCTTGCCGAGACGGCCTCGCAATCGCGGCTGCTCGAAGGCTTCAAGGAGACCTTCCAGCTTCCCTACGTGCCGCAGCGCATCGAGATCTACGACAACTCGCACATCATGGGCACGAATGCGGTCGGCGGCATGGTGGTGGCCGGGCCGGAAGGGTTCGTCAAAGGCCAGTACCGCAAGTTCAACATCAAATCGACCGACATCACGCCCGGCGACGACTTCGGCATGATGCGCGAAGTCATGACAAGGCGCTTCTCCCGTCTGTTGAAGGAAGAGGGCATACCGGATCGCAGCCTCGACGCGGAAACCTCGTCCGCCGATGCCGCGGATCAACCCTTCCCCGCCTGGCCGGATGTCATCCTCATCGACGGTGGGCAGGGGCAGATGACGGCGGTGCGCGCCATTCTCGAGGAATTGGGAATCACCGACAGCGTCATCGCCATCGGCGTCGCCAAGGGCGTCGACCGCGATGCCGGCCGCGAGCGTTTCTTCGCCCCTTCCCGCGAGAGCTTCACCCTGCCGCCGCGCGATCCGGTGCTCTACTTCATCCAGCGCATGCGCGACGAGGCGCACCGTTTCGCCATCGGCTCGCACCGGGCGCGGCGCAAGAAGGAGATGGTCAAGAACCCGCTGGACGAAATCGGCGGCATCGGCCCTTCGCGCAAGCGGGCGCTGCTCCAGTATTTCGGTACCGCCAAAGCCGTGTCGCGCGCGGCACTGTCCGATCTGATGGCGGTCGAAGGCATATCCGAAACCGTGGCGCGGCAGGTCTACAACCATTTTCACGAGGACGCCGCGAAATAAGAACAGCCCGTCGCAAATTCCACGCAATAACGACGAAAAAGCAGAAACAATGTTGACGGTAAGCTCCTCAAACCGTCATCTAGGGCGCGATCCCAAAAAGTGCGGAGCGGTTTTTGGATAAGATCACGCTAAATCAAATAGCTGGAATGAGATGACGTCCCAGGGACAAGTCCATTTCGGTCCAGTGAAACAACCAAAACGAAACGATTTCCATGGCTTCGCGCGCATACAGCATTCCCAATCTGCTCACCTATGGCCGCATCCTTTGCGTACCGTTGATCGTCCTGTGCTTCTTCGTCGAAGGTAAATTGGAGGGATCCGATTTTGCGCGATGGGTGGCGCTCTGGATCTTCATCATCGCCTCGATCACCGATTTCCTAGACGGTTATCTCGCACGCATCTGGAATCAGACCTCGAATATCGGCCGCATGCTCGACCCGATCGCCGACAAGCTGCTGGTCGCGTCGATCCTGCTGCTGGTCGCCGCCGACGGAACCATCGCCGGCTGGTCGCTCTGGGCGGCGATCATCATTCTTTGCCGCGAGATACTCGTCTCCGGCCTGCGCGAATATCTGGCGGCGCTGAAGGTCAGTGTGCCGGTGACGCGCATCGCCAAGTGGAAGACCACCGCGCAGCTCGTCGCCATCGCCTTCCTACTGGCTGGGCCGGCTGGCGACAAGGTGCTACCCTATACGACGGAACTCGGCATCGTCCTGCTCTGGATCGCGGCG
>DASWOH010000316.1:0-16863 GCA_036398815.1 Rhizobium sp.
ACCGTCTTCTCGGCCGACGATGTCTGCAGCCCGGTTTTCTGTCTCATCTTCGCTTCCTTTGATAAAGCTACGATGAGCCGAAAATCCTATCTTCTCAATTAACTCTGTTTTGTCTCAAAGGCGTTGATCCGGGACATGTGACGCTCTGACTGGCGAGGCTAGGTGCTTGCAGACAGTTTTTCGCCATTTTGGTGACGGCTATCGTGTACTGTGACCTGCATGGATCTGCCGGAAGGCGTGATGGTATCTCTCTTTTAAATGTTGCTAGATCGCTACCTTCAACGAGTGTCGGTATCGGTGGTTGCAGGCCCCCGCAACCAAAAAACACCAACAAATACAAATACATAAAGCCTCCGCAAGGAGGCTTTTGTCGTTTCCAACGTCAGTTGTGGAAGCACACTGGAAGCGGCAAGGATATGGCCACAGCGTAGAAAAGGCGGCGTGCCGGAATAATAGATCGATGGAAAGGTGTGGCGGAAACGCAACGCCAGTCGAGGGTGAGGCTGGGGAAGGGGCCCCTGACGTTTGAGAATCGTCGTTGGGCGATGTGGCATTGAAGCCTATCCTGGCTACACGCTAACATCACTGTTAGAAAAATCTTGAACGTAACCGAAGGCGATAGGGGCATGGAGGTGTCGGAGACCAAGCGGCTGAGGGCGCTGGAGGAGGAGAATGCGCGCCTGAAGAAGCTTCCGGCAGCAGGCCAGGAGGCTATGATGGATGTCTCGACGCTCCACGAGATGCTGACAAAAAAGCCCTGACGCTGAGCTCGAGGAGGAATACTGTAAGTTAGGCAGTCGAGAAGAAGAAATACTCGCAGCGGCTGGCCTGCACCCTGGTCGGTATTGCGCCGCGCATCTACCAATACATTTCCAGCCGGTCGGACGATGCTGCGCGGCGAGAACGTTTACGAGAGCTGTCATCGGAGCGACGGCGGTTCGGCTGTCGCCGCCTGCACCTGCTTTTGAATCGGGAGGGGGGCGCGGTGAACTCGAAGAAGCTCTGCCGGATTTACAAGGAAAAGCGGCTGATGGTCCGAAAACGCGGTGGCCGCAAACAGGCTCTGGGCACAAGAGCACCGATGGTCATCCCGCAGAATCCAAACAAGAGATGGAGCCTCGACTTCGTGTCGGACACGTTGGTCGACGGACGCCGCTTCCGCATCCTGTGCGATCGACGACTTCAGCCGGGAATGTCTGGTGACGGTGGTAGACAACTCGATCTCGGGCGAACGTGTCGCCCGCCAACTGGATGCAATCGCCGAACGGCGCGGCTACCCCTGCATGGTTGTCCGCGACAACGGTACGGAGCTAAACTCAAACGCAATGGGTTAGCCGCCGCATACCGTCAGACAACATACTTTAACGGTCACAGGTGTATGTAACTTTCATCACACGTAGCGAGCGAATAGCTTCTGCCATCGATTATCCCGGGGCATTCAGCACGTCAACCTTACGGAGCTTCGTAGCGATCTCTAGTGCCTTTTCGGTGCTATTTCAATGTCCTTCTGTGACTAAGAAGACAACTTCAGGAAGGTTCACTTTGCATGGGCAGATCAAGTTGAAATTTCCGGGCTATCTGTTCCAACGCACGATTGCTGCGTCAATTTTTTCCACAGCACTATTACAGAAGTGATAGTTTCTATGGAAGCGGCTGGTTTCGTAAACCAATACCTCGCACAATCCGGTTCCAGCTGGTTCCATATTATCTACAAATTATGTAGATAAAGGTGGCATGTGAAATACAAGGTATTGGGACTGGCATTCGTTGCAGCGATGTCATCATCCATCGCGCACACAGCGAATTCACCAAAGGTGGGCGGAACACTTAACATTGCTCTACAGCGCCAGGCGGATTGTATAGATCCGCAGCAAAGTAACTACGGGTACGGCTCGGTCGACGGTCGCCAACTCGTTGATTCACTAACTGATCAAAGTTACGCGGAACCGACCAAGGTCGTTCCTTGGCTGGCGAAGTCCTGGGATATCAGTGAAGACGCCAAAACCTTCACATTTCATTTGCGCGATGATGTGACCTTCAGCGATGGAACGCTATTGGACTCTGCCGTCGTCAAGCGCAACTTTGAAATCCTGGCGACGTTTCCGGGTGCTGCGGGCGGCGCTTATCTCAAGGGTATCACATCAATTGATACACCGGACGCCCACACGGTACGAATCGCATTCAATGCGCCGAATGTCCCTTTTCTTCAGGCGACTTCAACCGCCGAACTCGGCATCGTCTCGCAATCGACGCTCGACAAATCCGCTGACCGGCGTTGTGCAGAGGGTGTGATCGGGACAGGGCCGTTCGTGATCGAGAAAGTAATCTTCAACGAGCAGGCAACCTTCATAAAGCGCAACAGCTACAAGTGGGCTTCGGAACTGCGGGACCATCAGGGTGAGGCCTATCTGGACAAGGTTATTTATCGCATCGTTTCAGAAGGTACCGCTCGCAGCGGTGCCCTGCAGGCTGGCCAGGTTGATGTGATCCAGAATGTTACTTTCGATGACGTTCCGGTACTGGAGAAAGCCGGATATAAGATTATCCGCACCCCCTTTCTTGGTCTCTCTACACATCTGGTGATAAATACCAAGAACTCCATACTGAAGGATAGGACGGTACGGATGGCTCTACAGCGAGCGATCAATCGACAGGATGTTGTCGATCTTGCCTATTCCGGTTACTTCACGCCGGCAAAGGGCACGCTTACGCCGGAATCACCGAACTTTCTCGACCAGAGCGAGAAGCTTTCCTACGATCCCGATGAGGCGAAGAAAATTCTCGACGCCGCAGGCTGGGTTCCTGGTTCTGATGGTGTCCGCGAAAAAGCCGGGAAAAAGCTGAAAGTCACCGCCTCTTTCTATGCGGGGCCAGCGAACCAGGCGTTTCTCGAGGTTATTCAGCAGCAACTGCGCGATGTAGGGGTCGATTTTCAATTGCGCCCACTCGTCGGCGGTGCCTTTGACGAGGCACTTCTCTCGGGTGACTATGATCTACATCGATGGGCCTGGTCATTGGCCGAACCGGACGTAATCAGGGCTGTTTTTTCTACTCATACGCTCAATCGTTTCCAACTTGATACAGAAAATCCTCTGGATGGACTGCTTGAAGCGCAGCGGGCTACGACGGATCCCCAGGAGCGCGCCAAACTGATCGCCGAAGCGCAAAAAGTCATAGTCGATGAGGCGTTTGGCCTGCCGGTCTTCAACTCGGTTGGGCTGTGGGCGACGAACGCCAAGGTAAAGGGTGAGGCTTTCGGAGCCGGGGGGGCTAGCGGGCCGAACCAGATCCTATACGACACCTGGATTGATCAGTAGGTTCCTAACCTTTAGGAGGTCGCATATGCTTCGCTACGCGCTCAGGCGATTTGGTCACGCCGTTCTGGTGCTCTGGGCAACTTTCACCGCTACCTTTTTCCTCCTCTTTATCCTACCGGGTGACAGGGCGTTGGCTAAGCTCGGAGCAGATGCTGGCGGTGCTGGTTTCAGTTCGGAAGCGCTGGCTGAATTGCGTCGGTCCATGGGACTCGATCAACCGGCAATCGTTCAATACTGGATTGCGTTGAAAAACGCGGTTCAGGGCGATTTCGGTGTCTCGGCACAGACCGGTGCCGATGCGTTACAGATGTTTGCCACGGGTATTCCCGAAACCCTGAAACTTGCCGTCGTTGCATTGTTGCTCGGCACGGTGGTCGGCATTAGTTGGGCGCTCGTTGCCAGCTTCACGCGTTGGAAGCCGTTGCACGATTTTTTGTCGGCCGCGCCGGCGCTTGGCGTGGCGATCCCGACCTTCTGGATCGGCCTCGTGTTGCTCCAGATATTCTCCTTTCAATTGAATTTGCTACCCGGTATCGGAAATGATGGCTGGAAAACATTGGTGATGCCCGCGATCGTGCTGGCAATACCGTCCGCCTCCATTGCTGCGCAGATTCTGCTGCGGAGTCTGCAAACATCGCTGGCCGCTGCCTATGTTGACACGGCCCGTTCGCGCGGGACCGGTCGGGGACGTATTCTTCTCGGCCATGCTTTGCGCAACTCCATCATTCCCGTCATCACGGCGCTGGGAACCAGCGCTGGTTATATGATCGCCGGTTCCGTCGTCGTTGAAACCGTTTTCTCGCGATCCGGCATCGGGCTGATCACGGTGAAAGCCGTTACATACCAGGACACCCCGCTGGTACTGGTGGCGGTAGTGTTCGCTGCCGCCGTCTATGTCACAGTCAACTTCATCGTCGATCTGTTCTACCCGCTGATCGATCGCCGTATCGATCTGGGCATCCGCCGTGGTTGGACGGCCAAGGGAGAGATTAGATGACCTCAATAAACGCCGATCGCACGCACGCTGGCTCCTCGCCCTTTAGTCATTTTGCCGACGCTGTATCGCGCCGAACAGGTGCGGTTATATTGTCATTGCTACGGCGGCCCGGTCTGCTGCTTGCCTGGGGGGTCATTGCCCTAGTCATCATGGCAACTTTCTGGCCGCAATTGTTTACTGACGCTGATCCGCTGCGCGGTGTGGCAAAGCTGCGTTTGCGGCCCCCGGGAGTGGAATTCTGGTTCGGTACGGATCAGATGGGGCGGGATCTCTTCGCCCGTGTTGTTTATGGAACCGGGGAGTCCGTGCGTGCGGTGGTCATCGCCGTTTTTGTTGGTTTGTTCGTAGGCTCCAGTATCGGTCTCTTCGCCGGCTATGTCGGACGCTGGGTCGATGACGTGCTGATGCGCGTCATGGACGTGTTTCTTGCGGTGCCGACATTGCTCATCGCGCTTGCTGTCATCAACGCTCTCGGTTTTGGCACAATAAACATCGCGATTGCAGTTGGTATCGGTACAATCGCCATCTTCGCCCGTGTCATGCGATCGGAAATATTGAAGGTGAGGAGCCTCCCCTATATCGAGGCGACGAGCTTCGCAGGTATAGGATTTCTCCGTCTTCTGATCCGTCATCTGATTCCGAATGCCGCCGGCCCGGTCCTGGTTCTCGCCACGCTGGAACTGGGTATGGCCATTCTCAGTGTGTCTGCGCTCAGCTTTCTTGGGTTTGGCGCACCGCCTCCTAACCCAGAATGGGGGCTTCTCGTCGCCGGCGGTCGCGACTATATGCGCACCGCCTGGTGGCTCACAATGTTGCCGGGTCTGGTGATCGTGATCACCGTTGTCTCGGCCAACCATATAGCGCGGTCGTTTGATCGTCAGCAGAACGAAACATTCTGAGGCCGACATGAGCGACATATCCCAACGAGTTTCTCTGCTCGCCATCGACAACCTCTCAGTAAGCTATACGACGGACGAGCAGACATTCGAGGCCGTCCGATCTGTCAGTCTCGAAATCGGCAGGGGCGAAGTCGTCGCGCTGGTCGGAGAATCCGGTTCGGGCAAGACAACGATTGCCCGTGCCGTTATGGCGATGCTGGCGCCTCGGGCGAAGATTACGACTGGTTCTATCCAATACGAAGGCAAGGAACTGATCGGTTTGGGTCAGAAGGAATATGACCATGTGCGCGGTCGCAAGATCGGCTGGATTCCGCAGGATCCAATGGTGTCGTTGAACCCCTTGCATCGTATTGGCAGGCAGGTGTCGGAGCCGTTGCGTATTCACGGGCTGGCAGAGGGGCATGAAGCTGACAAACTCGCCGTCGCGCTGCTTGATCGTGTTGGAATCCATCAGCCCGAGGCACGATTCTACCAATATCCGCACGAGTTGTCCGGCGGTATGCGTCAGCGCGCCCTGATCGCGGGGGCACTCGCGGCAGAGCCGCACCTCCTCATCGCGGACGAACCGACGACGGCTCTCGACGTCACCGTGCAGAAGCGCATTCTCGACGATCTGGAACGACTGCGCGTCTCGGCCGATATATCGGTTTTGTTGATCACGCACGATCTGGCAGTCGCTGCCGAGCGAGCGCATCGCGTTATCGTGCTGCGTCATGGCGAGATAGTGGAGCAGGGCGGATCGGCCCAGGTTCTGAAAAATCCGCAGCATGCCTATACGAAACTATTGCAGGCAAGCGCACCGAGCTTGTCGCATAGGCGGCAGACGCGGCCTTCTGCCCGGACTTTGGCCATTGACGCTTCGGCCCCGCTGCTGGTTGCGCAATCTGTTTCCAGGAGTTTCGAAGTGCGTGGTCCGCGCGGCGTAGCGCATCGCGTCGATGCGGTGAAGGAAGCAACCATCGCGGTGCGAGCAGGTGAAATCGTTGGCCTTGTCGGTGAATCCGGCTCCGGCAAGTCGACACTTTCACGCCTTCTGCTCGGGCTAGTCCGGCCATCCGCTGGACGCGTTTTTTTTGAAGGTGAGGAGATCAGTGGCTTTGGCAAGGAGCGGCACCGACATTTCCGACAAGCAATCCAGCCCGTCTACCAGAACCCCTACGCGTCACTCAACCCTCGCTTTTCCGTGGCCGAGATCATCGGCGAGCCTTTGCTTGGTTTCGGGATCGGCAACCGTAACGAACGCGCGCGGCGGGTTTTCGAACTGCTCGATCAGGTCAAGCTGCCGCGAGCCATGGCCGACCGCCGGACATCGGAACTGTCCGGCGGTCAGCGCCAGCGTGTCGCAATCGCTCGTGCTCTCGCGCCGAATCCTAAACTGATTGTCTGCGACGAGCCGGTGTCTGCGCTCGATGTTTCTGTCCAGTCGGAGATACTCAAGTTACTTGTCGAGTTTCAACAAGCGCAAGGTCTTGGATATTTATTTATCTCGCATGATCTCGCGGTCATACGCCAGGTCGCGGATCGCGTCGCCGTCATGAAGGATGGGGTGATTGTTGAAAGCGGGACGGCAAACGACGTATTTGACCACCCCCAACACGACTATACGAAACTTCTGATTAGATCGATCCCCGGTCAGCAGCTTGAGGCCGCGTGATGGCGTTCTATTCTTCCCAACTTCCTCAGTTGTCGATGATCGCAACGACGGTGTCTTCGCTCAGCGAACAGGCTGTTAAGGACTTGCCCGCGGCTTTGGCACGCGTCGAACAGTTTCTTGCGAATGTACCTGCTGCAGAACTCGACGCTCTATCCGATCTGCTCCATGCAGCTATCGCGTTCGGCTTGCTATCGAATTTCCTGACCGAAGCGTCGACATATGCAACGACGAAGACAAATCACTGGCCGGGCAGTGGCTATGATCGTGCTGCGGATGATCCACATCTCATTGCGCGGTTCGGGCGCTTCGTGTCGTCGCTTGAAGCGTTGCGCGCCTTGGTTGATGAAGCCACCGTGCTTACTGAGAATGCCTCACCAGAAGCATTGCGGGCTTCTGCTATTGCGCGGCGCTATTCAATCAGTGTCGGAAGCCAGTTCGTTAGCAGCACAATCGAGTTACTTGGTGCAAGCGCTGTGCGCATGAAGTTTGGCTACGACACGCGCTGGCGCACCATTCTCGATCATGCACGATTTCATCCGTCGCGTACACAGTTACAGCCTGTCTGAGCAATATTTCAAGCACAACAACAAGAGATCACCATGTCCAGAAGCCAACGGCGCCTCCATATAAATGTGAATCTGCAGACTTCCGGTGCTCATCCCGCTGCGTGGCGCGCGCCCCTTGGCCGTCCGACTTCCCCGCTCGATGTGAAGCATTTCCAGGAAATTGCCCGCATCGCTGAACGTGGTAAGCTGGACGCCGTGTTCCTGGCGGACCTGCTGGCTATCGCCCCCGATCCGCGTGTCGCCCCGATGTGGGCACTCGATCCGATTCCACTGGTTTCGGCCATGGCTGTAGCGACCCGACAAGTGGGGTTCATCGTCACCGGTTCGACGACATTCTCGGAGCCGTACAATCTCGCTCGCGCGATCCTGTCGCTCGATCATATCAGTGGCGGTCGTGTGGGCTGGAACGTGGTTACCAGTTACGACGAGCGTGCCGCTCTCAACTTTGGCCTGCCAGCATTGCCGCAACATGCGGATCGTTATGCCGATGCCGCAGAATTCACGGAAGTTGTTCTCGGGTTATGGGACAGCTGGGAGGAAGATGCACTTGCCCTTGATACGGAAAGCGGCATATGGGGCGATCCTGCCAAGATACATGCTCTGAACCATCAAGGCGTACGCTATAACGTGGCGGGGCCGCTTCAGGTGCCACGCTCGCCGCAGGGCCGCCCGCTTCTGCTTCAGGCGGGAAGCTCGCCTCAGGGCCGTGATTTTGCCGCGCGATATGCCGAAGCGGTGTTTTCCATCCAGCAGGTGTTATCGGAAGCGCAATCCTATTATGCCGATGTGAAAAGCCGAGCCCGGGCCTATGGCCGATCACCGGATGATATCACTATTCTGCCCGGTATCTCACTGGTAATCGGCGGAACTGAAGCGGAAGCGCGAGCAAGAAAGGATGAACTCGACCAGATTGCCGGCGGCGGAGAGGTTGCGCTGAAACGGTTCGCCTTGCGGCTGGGGCTTGACCCGCAAGACCTTGATCTCGACAAGCCGGTGCCGGAGAGCGTACTTGATAAAGTCGCGAATGCTGCCGGCTCGCAGGGGTTCGCCGACGCGACATTCGCATTGGCGCGAGATCGATCCAAGACTGTTCGAGAGATCATTGCCTCGGGTGGCGGTGCCCATCGTCTTGTGGTGGGAACGCCGGTTCAGATCGCTGATACAATTGAAGACTGGTTCGTGTCCGGCGCTGCCGATGGCTTCAATATCATGTCTGATATCTATCCGTCCGGCCTGGAGGCGTTCGTCGATCATGTCGTGCCGATCCTTCAGAAGCGCGGCCTGTTCCGTAGCGATTATGAAGGTGACACGCTGCGTTCCCATTATGGTGCGCCCGCGCCGGAAAATCAGTTCGTCACGCGACTGCGGAACCTGCTCAGGACAGCGAGCTGAGCATGTCTAGGCAGACAGCCGAATTCCGGCAATCCGAACCAACCGTTCCGTTACTCTCGTCTTCCGCCGACGCGATCAACGCGGCGCAACGCCTCGCTGCGGTCTGGAAGCGCACTGCGGCTGATATCGACGCGACACGACGTATCCCGGTCGCAGAACTCGCGGCGCTCGGGCGCTCGGGCCTGCTTGCCATTACCGTACCCAAATCGCACGGTGGGCCCGATCTGGGCATCGAAACGCTGATGCGGGTTTTTCTTATTCTGGCTCAGGCAGATACGGCGCTCGCGCAGATTCCGCAGAATCATTTCGATTTCGTTGACACGCTACGTTACGCAGAACCGAAGACTTCCGCTCATCTCTATGGCGAACTTCTGGCTGGTGCGCGTTTTGGCAACGCCATTGCCGAACTCGGGCGCCGGTCGCGGGCCGATCTCGCCACCACGATTGTCGAGGACGGCGATGACTACATCATAAGCGGCCAGAAATTCTTCTGCACCGGCGCATTGACCGCTGACTGGGTGCCTGTCCATGCCAAGCATGCGGACGGACGTATTCGCACGGCTTATTTGCCCCGGGATGCCAGAGGCCTTGATGTGCAGGGCGACTGGGACGCATTCGGCCAGCGGGCAACGTTCAGCGGTACGACCATTATCGACAATGTCCGTGTGCCGCGCGCCATGGTGGTGGATAGAACGCTGGGACATCCTGGCGTTCTGGCGGCTCAGTTCGCGGGCAACCAGTTGATCCATGCGGCGATCGAGGCAGGGTCGGCGCTCGCGGCAGTGCGGGTCGCCCGCCATATATCTGCCCGCAGTAATTTCGGCACAGTTGTGTCCGAGCTGACAGCGCGCGCCGAGGCCGCGCGCGCTCTGGTGCTGCGCTCCGCCCGCAAGATTGATGCCGCATTAGCAGACCCCGATGACCGTGCCGTCGTCATAACCGCGGTGATCGGAACGGATCAAGCCAAGTCGCTTGCCTATGAACTAGCGTCCGCCGCAGCAAATGAATTGTCCTATGCAATTCCTCCAGAAACCCCTGAAGCCGCGGAACTGGAGCGTCTCTGGCGTAATGTGCGTACACATTCGCTGCACGATCCGGTTCGCTGGCGTCAACATTTCGTCGGTGACTTTCACCTGAATAACCGTCTTGCCGCCGATGTGGTTACACGCTTCGGCTTTGATCCAGCCAATAACTCCTGACAGTGCAGAGGCTTATTATGACCACACAGACCACCACTTGGTCCATCATTGATTTTCATGCCCACATCCGTCCGTCCTGGTGGCAGCACGCGCCTCTCGATGCGGCCGAAATTGATCCCGAAGAGAGAGCCAAACGTCTCGCCCGCTTTAAGAAGCTGGTCGACGTTGATCTGCTCGTGCGTGAAAGCGAGGAGGGTGATGTCGCACTGCGACTTCTCAGTTCGACGATCGAAGGATTTTTCGGTACCGAAGGTCCGACAGACATTGGTGAGATTCGTCGCGTCAACGACTTTTTGGCTGAAGTGCAGACCAAACATAGCGGGCGTCTTGCAGCACTTGCCACTGTCGATGCCTATTCCGGCGATGAGGCTGCGCGTGAAGCAGAGCGTGCGATCGTCGAGCTCGGACATGTCGGCATCGTGATCGACTCTTCACGTGACCAGAAGTTCCTGTCCGCTCCCGAAGTGAGACCTACATTGGAAGTCGCGGCAAAATACAAGGTGCCGGTGCTGGTCCACCCTGTTGGCGCGCCGAACTCTAATAAGCTGACACATGGCGGCGGCGTTGCCGCCTATTCCTTTGGGCGGGGGCTGGTAAACGGCGCAGCGTTTTTCTCTGCCCTCAAGGCCGGAATATTCGAGCAACTCCCGGACCTGCATCTTGTCTTCACGGCCATCGCAACCGGTGCGCTGGTGATAGCCGCTGCCGAAACAGAGCATTATTCAGAAGAAGCTAGAGCCCGGGGAAACCTGCCGAACGCTTATTTCGACATTATGGGACTGAACCCGCAGACGATCCGCTATCTGGTGGATTTTCTTGGTGCAGATCGTGTCTTGGCTGGTAGTGACTGGCCGATCTGGGCACCGATCACCCGTTCTACTCTAAGCACGGCGTTCAAAAACGCCGGCCTCACGCCCGAGCAACAGAAAGCCATTGCTGAAGGCAATGCGAAGCGGCTTTTGGGACTCCGAAGTGCATGAGCCGCACCGCGCACAACTCCAGAACCGCTCCGACCCCGCGAGAGATTCTCGCGGATACGCGGGTGCTGGCCGAGAGCCTGGCAACGGAAGCTGCAGCTCGTGATCGGGACCGTACGTTGCCGTTTGCCGCCTTCGATCGGATTCGCTCCGCCGGCATTGGTACGTTGCGCGTGCCCGAACGGCTCGGCGGGCCGGGCGGGTCGGTCGCTGACGTCATCGAGGCGATTGAGATACTTGCTTCTGGCGAACCGAATGTAGCCCACTCGCTTCGTTCGCATTTCAACTACTCGGAGATGCTGTATCTGGGGCCAGATCGACCGGAAGTCGGTCGCAGCACATATCTCATCCTGGATGGAGCGCTTTTCGGCGGAGCGCACACGGAGACCGGAACTCCACGTCCCGGTGATATCAATACCACGCTGTTGTACGATGGTAGCGTCTACAGGCTGAACGGCCACAAATCCTATGCAACCGGAACCGCTTACTGCAACTACGTCTCGACAAGCGCCCGTCGCGATGACGGCGAAATCGTGCGGCTGACGTTTCCTGTAACAAGGGAAGGGGTCGATATTCGCGACGACTGGGACGGGATGGGACAGCGCCTGACGGCAAGCGGCAGCATTATATTCGACAATGTCGAGGTTCATGATGCCGAAGTACATATCTCTCCCAAGAAGGCAGGCTTGGGCTGGCGTCATGCGGCCACCTTTCGACAACTCTTTCTGATGGCGTGTCAAGCCGGAATAGTCCGCCGGGTCCTGTCAGACGCAATCACTTACGCGAAGGAACAGGCCCGTCCGATCACCCACAGTCCGGCCAGAACCGCACGCGAGGATCTTTTTGTCCAGCGTCAGATCGGCGAGATTGCGGCGATCAGTCACGCCGTCGATGTGCTGGTAGCGGATGGCGCAAAAATCCTCGACGCAAGTTGCAGCGTGCTGAAGATTGGCGGGCAAGACGCGGAGAATATGCTCAACGAGGCCACATTTTCCATAGCGAAAGCGCAGACCGTTCTCGCGCCTCTGGCCCTCAAGGCGTCAGAGGCGCTGTTCAACGTTGGCGGTGCCTCTGCCACGAGCCGGTCGCGCAACTTCGATCGTCATTGGCGCAACATCCGCACGATAACCAGCCATAACCCGCTGTTCTACAAGGAGCAAGCAATCGGCGACTGGTTCCTCAACAAAACCCCGCCGCCTGTCGACGGCGGCTATTTTTAACCTGGAGATCTTTCGATGAAAGACGATATCGCGCGTTCCAGATGGATGCTGGGTACAGCGACCATGCTGATGGCGCTGGCGCTTGGAACTGCCTTGGCCCATGCCCGGTCCGATGCTGGAAAACGCGGCGGCACGTTGACGATCGGCCTTGCCAGCCAGGCCGAGTGCCTCGATCCTCAGCAGCATCAGCACGGTTTCGACTCGCAGCAGGGCAGAGCGCTGGTGGATTCCCTTACAGACCAGTCGCAGCAGAATGCAGCGACCATCGTGCCGTGGCTTGCCACGTCCTGGGAGATCAACGAGGATGCAACGGAGTACACGTTCTCGCTTCGCGACGATGTGACCTTCAGTGATGGAACAAGACTGGATGCAGGTGTCGTCAAGGCGAATTTCGATGCCCTGAAAGCCATTCCGGCAGCAGCGGGTGCGGAATATCTGACGGCGGTGAAGGAAATTACCGTTCTCGATCCGCTCACGGTGAAGATTACTTTCTCGGAACCCAACATCGCTTTTCTCGCGGCCACAGCAACGACGCGTCTCGGTATCGTTTCAGCGGCGACTGCGGCAAAAACGTCCGACGAGCGCTGCAAGGACGGCATCGTCGGCTCTGGCCCCTTCGTCATTGACCGGCACGTCTACAACGAGGAACTCGTGCTGACACGGCGCGAAGGCTACAACTGGGCATCCAAAATTTTGAAGCATCAGGGCGAGGCCTATCTCGACAAGATCGTCTACAAGGTGATCCCGGAGGCGAGTGTGCGCACGGGCGCATTGACCAGCGGTCAGGTCGATATCACGGCGGCGTCCTATCAGGACGCGGACGCGCTTAAGGATGCTGGTTTCAACATCATCAATGCTTCTTATGTTGGCACCTCGGCGGCGCTGTTCTTTAATACAGCGCGACCGCTGGCGGGCGATCTCGCCGTTCGTCGCGCCTTCCTGCATGCAATCAATACGCCTGAAATCGTTGAACTGGTCCAGAACGGCTATGTTGAGGCTGCGAAAGGTCTGCTTACGCCGGTGACCCCCGGCTTTCTGGACCAGAGCGGGGAGATCGCCTTCGATCCTGAGCTTTCGGAAAAGATACTTGACGAAGCCGGTTGGATAAAAGGGTCGGACGGCATACGCGAGAAGGACGGAAAGCGTCTTACGCTCATCGGCGCTTTCTGGGCAAACCCGACGAATATCCAACTGTTTGAAGTGATACAACAACAGGCGGCGCTGGTTGGCATAGAGATCAAGGTCACCCCGGAGCCGAGCAGTCCCGCCTATCTACAGGGTCAGATCGACGGGAAATACGATTTCTTCCGCTGGCACTGGTCGCTTGCAGATGTCGATGTTCTACGCAAGGACTATTCCAGAGAGGGCCTCAACCGGCTGCACCTGCCGGCTGGCAATGCCATTGATCCTCTGCTCTTCAAACAAAACGGGATCGTCGATCCCGCAGAACGTATCAAGACTACGAACGAGGCGCAGCGCATCATCATCGATCAGGCCTACAGCGTGCCTCTGTTCAGCCCGGACAATCTCTGGGCCGCAAGCATGAAGGTAAAGGACTTCGGCTTTGCGGCGAGTGGTCCGTCGCAGATCGTCTATGACACGTGGATCGAAAAATAGTCATCGGAAAACAGGGAAAGAGCATGTCAAATACTACACAATTCCGTCCGACCGACGTTTACTATACCGTTTGTCCGGTGGCTTCTGCGATCAGCATTGCGGTGGGACGTGGCGAACTGGAGCGCGCCTTCCAAGATAGCGGCGTCACTCTGCACAACATTCGGCATAATCCAGACCGCGCCGTGCGTGAGGCACATTATAATCAGAACCAGGCGAATCTGTTCCGTGAAGGCGGCAATATCCCGCCGCTCTGGGCGCGTTCGGAAGGACGTAATCTTCGCCTTATCGGACTGACGTGGATAGAGCAGTATGCGGCGGTACTGGCGCTGCCGTCCTCAGGCATACGCACCCCGGAAGATCTGAAAGGTAAGCGGCTTGGTCTTGTGCGTCGTCCCAACGATCAGATCGATTATGCGCGGGCCACTGGCTTGCGCGGCTTTCTGACTGCATTAAAGGCAGGTGGGGTTGACCGCTCCGCAGTTACTTTTGTGGACATTGCCATTGATGAACCGCTTGTTGCAAGCCAGCCGGGTGAAGGCGTTCTCTCATCTTCCGCGTTCAGTGCGGTCCGGTTGAGAAAATGGGACGGTCTGCTCGTTAAGGCGCTTTACGAAGGTGCAGTCGATGCGATCTACGTGACGGGTCCTGCGGCGGAACTTGAATCGATACTCAATGCCCATGTCGTCTTTGATGCACGTCTGGCTCCTAATCCGTACGACCGCATCAACAACACGACGCCGCTTGCCTTCACGGTAAGGGGGGAACTCCTGGAGTCCGACCCCGATATAGTGACGGCATATGTCGCTCAGAATATTCGTACTGCTCGATGGGCCAAAGCCAATGCTGCCGAAGCAATCCGCTTCATTGCCCGCGACAGCGGAAGTGCAGAAGAACTGATTCCGCTCAAGTACTCGCCGGACGTGACGAGGGCGCTCGAGCCAGCGCTTGACGATGATTTGCTTGGATATTTGAATGACCAAAAGGAGTTCCTTCTACACGAAGGCTTCATCCACAACGATTTCGATATCGCGGGCTTCGCAGCTCACGAACCTCTTAGGGATGCCCGTATCTTGGTCGACTCAGAGCACCTGTCCACAGCCGGTTGATTCCGCCTAGGTCACCCGTTGCCAAGTTGTTTGTTTGCCAGTGGCGTTAAGCCGAAAACGGGTTCCATACTCATTCCGCGCTGTATTATTCATGTCCTATCAAGAGCTCTAATTCGATCACGGCGGCACTAAAGTGTATTCAAATTCACCGGTGTTTGCTCCGGTAGTGCATCTCACTGGTTAGTCTGTTGGAGCGCTCCTCCAGCCGCGACGCTAAGTATGGCGGCAATAATATCCTATATAGTCGACTAATTTAGTAGATAATTCGTTCTGACAAGCGAATGAGAGGCTTAGTAATAGCTCTCTGACATTTGCCGCAACGAGACACTTAACCGGTAGCGGCGTAGAGCTTTAACGAGGATACCGATGATCAAACGCCTAGATCCGCGCCTGTTCCCTGATTTCACAAAGAAAAACGTGATTGATCGACATATGGATCGACTGGACACGTCTGGTGTTTCGAGGCGCGATTTCTTGTCTCTCGCTTCTGCAGGTGCCATCGCGGCTGCCACCGCCAGTTTCACGCTCGGAGGACCCGCTACTGCGGTAGCTGCTCCAAGCGGTAAGCTTGCCTATCTCTCGTTTAATGTCAACGAATACAATGCCCAAGCCGACAAGGCATTCAAAGCCGCAGCCGAAGCCTTCAATCTTCCGTATACGTTTCTTGATGGTCAAAGTGATGGCCAGCGACAGGTCAATCAGTTCGAGGAGCAAACAATATCCGGTGCCACTGGCGCGGTATTCAACTTGGCTGACGGAAGTTCGCTGCGTCGAGTTGCAAGCCTTGCCGATAGCAACAAACTCTATTTCGGCAATTTCTGGAACACGCTTCCTTGGTTCACGCCTTTCGATGCGAGCGAATACTATACGCTTTATGCGGTTCCCGAGGAATTTGCGGCGCACCGCGCCGTCACGTCCTCGCTCCTGAAGAAGGTTACGGAAACTTTCGGCGGTGGTGACATTGTCGCGGTAACCGGCATCGACGGCTATGTGTCCGACATCGCCCGCAGTCGCGGTCGCGACGACGCGTTCAAGGACTTCCCGAAGACTCGCCTGGTCGACAAGTTGCCCGGCAAGTGGAACCGCGAAGACGGCCTGAAGGCAACCGACGACCTCCTGACACGCAATCCGAATGTCGTTGGCATCGTGGCCCAGAACGACGACATTGCCCAGGGCGTTCTCGCATCCTTGCGGGCCCGCGGCATTCGCGCCGGCCAGGACGTCTTTGTGGTCGGTGCCGACGGGACCTCGGCCGGTGTCAAGGCGATCATCGATGGGACGCAGGTTGCGACGAGCGCCAACAGTCCTGCCTATCCGGCCGCCCTGTTTACATCCCGCATCTATGACGTAACGCATGGATGGGTGCCGAAGGCAAGCGAACGTGTGCTGAACTGGCGCTCCCTGAACCTAACGTCGGACAATGTCGATACCCATCGCCAGCGGTTTGTCGACAATGGCGATGT
Source organism: Rhizobium sp. (assembly GCA_036398815.1). GTDB lineage: Bacteria > Pseudomonadota > Alphaproteobacteria > Rhizobiales > Rhizobiaceae > Rhizobium. The sequence continues at coordinate 16,408 of DASWOH010000316.1, forward strand.
TGCGCCCTTCGACTATAAGCTGCTTTCGAAGGTTCTTCATCCGAATGACTGGGATCCGCAGGCAGACGTCTACCCGATTGACTTGGAGCGCGAATGGACCGGTATCCCGAAACCGGCTGGCTATGCGCTTCCCAATGCCTATACCGACGCTAGGACCAATGGCGAGTTTGAAGCCGTCAAGGCGGAATACGCCGATCATTACAAGATCAAGTTCGACGGCCCGTCGCCGAACGCTAAGAGCTGATGAGTGTTCCGGGGCGGCAAGGCCGCCCCGGCATCCGATCTCCAGAATGCGGGCAGAACCCTTTGAGTATCGAACTCCTTAACGGCTCACGGCAAGGGAGCGCGGCGGTGTTTTTCAAGGCCGAAGGGCTGAGCAAGTCCTATGGCGACACATCCGTGCTCAGCGACGTGTCGTTCGAGATACCAGCTAACAGGGTCGTCTCGTTCATCGGT
>DASWOH010000317.1:0-12180 GCA_036398815.1 Rhizobium sp.
TGATGATCGTGTCGACCCAAGAGCCCGGCGTTGCGGAAGTTCTAAGGTCGGCAAGCGGGAAAACTGACGCCATGTGATACTCGCTGTTACACTGAATCGTTACGCTTAACTGAGTGTTATGGTTACCTAACTTGGTTACCAAAGGCTAAAGCGGGCCTCACATTTTACGATTTCCCGGAAATAAGTCGGTCTTCAGTCGTCGCCAAGCTCCACCGTCTTGGGTCCATCATGCACCGCCCGGCCATCCGCTGGCACCTCCTCCCGCTCGTTCATTCCGTAGTCGCGCACCACATGCGCGATGCGCAGGCGGTAGTCGGCAAAGACAGCCTCTCGCCCGATCTTCTGCGCGGCGCGATGGGCCTCGCGATTGCGCCACTCCTTGACCGCCGCCTCGTCGCGCCAGAAGGAGAGCGACAGGATCTTGCCGCGCGAGCTGAGGCTTTCGAAGCGTTCGATCGAGATGAAGCCGTCGATCGTTTCGAGTTCGGCGCGCAGCCTGCCGGCAAGGTCGAGATAGTGATGGCGTTCGCCGAGATAGGGCACGACCTCGAAGATGACGGCGATCATGGCGTTACCTTCGGACCGTGCGGCAGCGACACGTTTTTCAGGAACATGCGGTCTTCCCTGATGATGAAGCGTTCGCGCCGGGAGAACTCGTAGTTTGCCTTGCCGAGCGGATCGGCCGCGAGCCGGGCGCGATAGGCTTCGTAGGCAGCCAGGCTTTTGATGTTATAGACGCCGTAAGCCGTCGTTGCCGAGCCCTCGTGCGGCGCGAAATAGCCGATGAGATCGGCGCCGTTGCGCGGGATGGCCTGACCCCAGGCCCTGGCATATTCGGCGAAGGCATCATTCTTGAACGGATCGATCTCGTAGCGGATGAAACAGGTGATCATAGTTTTCTCCTCTGATGACGGAGATGTTTTCGCACATTGCATGACGTCAATGCTTCGGTTACTATCGAAGTATGAAGGAAGGTCCTGACATAGCGCAGATCGGCGCGCTCATCGGCGATCCGGCGCGGGCGAACATGCTCACCGCGCTGATGGGTGGCCGCGCGCTGACCGCAACGGAGCTGGCGGCAGCCGGTGGCATCACCGTGCAGACGGCAAGCACGCATCTATCGAAGCTCGAAGCCGGTGGGTTGCTGACGCAGCGCAAGCAGGGCCGGCACCGCTATTTCGCATTGGCCGACGATGGCGTCGGCAAGCTTCTCGAGAGCATCATGGGCTTTGCCGCCACGCGGGGGCACTTGCGCCATCGCCCCGGCCCGAAGGAACCGGCACTGCGCAAGGCGCGCATCTGCTACGATCATCTAGCCGGCGACTACGGCGTGCGCATGCTCGACAGCATGATTGCGGCCGGCGCGATCTCGGCGGTCGATGACAGTTTGAACCTGACGGAGCGCGGCGAAACGCATCTCGCCTCGATCGGCATAGACGTGTCGGGATTGCGCTCGACACGCCGCCCGCTCTGCCGCTCCTGTCTCGACTGGAGCGAACGGCGCGCCCATCTTGCCGGCAGCCTCGGTAAGGCGCTGCTATCCACTTTCTTCGACAAGGGTTGGGCGCGGCGCATGGAAAACAGCCGCTCGATCCTGTTCACCTCGGAGGGCGAGCGCCGTTTCCTGGCGCTATTTCCTCTTGAAACCAGCCAGACAGACAAAGCGTGGGCTCAAGCGGAAGCCTGAATTTAAATGGCGCGCTGCCCATGATGTGAGACATCACGGTCAGACCTGACCCACCAGAACGCCCTTGAAATTGTCCGTGGCAATACGGCTGCAAAGCCCCGTCCATTCGCAGCCGAGACAGGCGTGGCGAATGTCTCCGCTGGCAAAATTCCGGCGCAGCTTGGCGAGAAGGCTGGCATCGGGAACGACGACCGAACCGGGCCAGAGCTCTTCGCCCAGTAGCGCGACCACATCCGCCAGGGCGGCGGCATCACGTTCGATCACCGAATCCTTGAAACAGTGCGGCTCCTTCTCGTCGAGAAGCGGCGCGCAGATGTCGTCGGGGCCGGAGACGAGCTTGATCTCCTCTCCGGTCGTAAGACGCTCTGCTATGCGGCGGTAATTGGCGGTGAAGGCCGGCGTATAGCCTTCACCGACAAAGGTCAGCATGCAGAGCAGATGGTGGGCACGAAGCCGGATGGTCAATTCAGGCGCGCCTTGCCGCCATAGAGCTTCACACCCTTGAGCACGGCGACGGCCAGCGCCGACTTCAGGACGGCGCCGAGGATGAAGGGCGCAACACCGAGGAGCCAGCCCTTTTCCGCTCCGATCAACATGGCGAGCCAGGCGCCGCCGATCGCAAGGCCAAGAGCGTTGGCGGCAAGATGCGCTACGAAGCTGCGCACGATCCTGTCCCCATTCCAGCCACGCTCGGCAAGCCAGCCGACCAGCGCGCCCATGATCGGGAAGGAGACGAGATAGCCAGCCGTCGGCCCCATGAAGGGCGCGATGCCGCCGTAGCCGCCAGCCAGAACCGGGAAGCCGACCATGGCTTCGGCCAGCCAGGCAAGAATGGTGAGCGCGCCAAGACGCCAGCCGTAAAGCGCGCCGATCATGGTGACCGCGAAGGTCTGCATGGTGATCGGCACCGGCACCATCGGCACGGAGATCCACGAAGCGAGCGTCAGCACCAGCGTGCCCGCAAGAACGAAAATCGCCTTGACGACCGACGACCGACCGCCGAGGCGCAGCGGATCGAAGGCGGTCTCTTCATGATGATGTGACAGGGACATATGGCTCTCCTTTTTAAATTATAGATAATTTATGATTCTCATCTATTTTTATGCAGGAGATCGGGAAAAGAGGCAAGAGGCAGACGCGCGCAATCCTGCTTTTCGCCGCAAATACAGGCGAAAGGCCATTGCTAAAATTATCTATAATTTATGCGGGATGGTTATCCGACAATCGCAAACGCTTCGCGCGTCACCCCGGACGGTGTCCGAACCGGCGCCCTGCCGATCCACTGGACATGTTTTTGCAGGATGGACGCAGCCTCCTCCACTCGCCCCTGGCGCAGGGCGGAAAGGATGGCGCGATGGTCATGGTCGGTGCGCTTTTCCCAGCCCGATTGCCAGGCGGAAAAGAGGAAGCGGGCGCTGGCGGCATGCAGGTCATCGATCGAGGCGAGTAGCCGCGCCATGCCGCAGGGGGCAAGGATCAGGCGGTGGAAACGGCGATTCGCCTCTTCCCAGGCGCGGACATCGGCGGCGGCGTCCCCTTCCCGCGTCGCCTCCTCGGCGGAGTCGAGAATTGCTGGCGTCAGATGCTGAGCGGCGTGCTTCAGCGCCAGACTTTCGAGTGCCGCCCGCATTTCGGCGACTTCACGGACTTCCTTGAGATCGAAAGAAGCAACGCGAACGCCGCGGCGGGGTTCGCTGATCGCCAGCCCCTGCGCCTCCAGCCGCCGGAACGCCTCGCGCACCGGCACATGGCTGGCGCCGAACTCCTCGGCGATGTGATCCTGCCGCAGCCGCGCATCGGGCGCGATTTCGCCGCGGATGATGCGGTCGGCAAGCACCCGGCTGATACGGCTGGCAATCGTGTCGTCGCGCTCTTTGACCATGGCTGATCCTTAAAGGCGGGATTGCGGATTGTCGAGCAACAACGGCAGGACGCAGGGTATTCGAACACCGGCCGACCCTTTCCGCCAGCGCAGTCCAGCCATGCCCGCCGGCCGGTTGAGCTTTGCCGGCGCATCGTGTAAAGCCGCACGATCCCTTTCCAGAGCATGCCCCGAAGGCCGTTAGACGGTTTCCGGACAAGGACATGCCCGATCCAGCGCCCTCTTCAAAGGCAGTACATCCTCATGAGCAATGGCTTCGACCTCATCATCTTCGACTGCGACGGCGTTCTGGTCGATTCGGAAATCATCGCGGCGGAGGTCGAATCCAAGCTGCTGACGGACGCCGGCTATCCGATCAGCACCGAGGAAATGGGCGAGCGCTTCGCCGGCATGACCTGGCAGAATATTCTGTTTCAAGTCGAGCGTGAAGCGAGCATCCCGCTCTCCGCGTCGCTCCTCGACAAATCCGAGAAGCTGCTCGACCTTAAGCTCGCCAGCGACGTCAAGGCCATCCCCGGCGTTCCCCTTGCCCTGTCGCGTCTGCCGATGCCGCGCTGCATCTGCTCGAACTCCAGCTCCGCGCGCCTCGACATGATGCTCACCAAGGTCGGCTACAAGGAACTGTTCGCGTCGCATATCTATTCTGCCAAGGATCTCGGCGCCGACCGCGTCAAGCCGAAGCCGGATATCTTCCTGCACGGCGCCAAGCAAATGAACGTCTCGCCGGCCAACACCATCGTCGTCGAAGACTCGGTTCACGGCGTCCAGGCGGCACGGGCAGCCGGCATGCGCGTCATCGGCTTCACAGGCGCTTCGCACACCTATCCTTCGCATGCCGACAAGCTGACGGATGCCGGCGCGGAAACGGTCATCGCCCGGATGGTCGATCTTCCGGGCGTGGTGATGGCTTTGGCGGAATGGGATGGGGTTTTGTAAGCGGCAAGCCGCCAGGCAATAGGCAATAGGCAATAGGCAATAGGCAATAGATATTGCGGCTGCCTTGTCGGCCTTTTGGCAAGGACCAAGTGGCTTTTACTACTGCCTACTGCCTACAGCCTACTGCCTACTGCCTAGATCCTCAGTTTGTCGCTGCGTGCTTCCTGCGAGCCGGCTTCTCGGCCTTTGCAGGCTTCTGCGGCCCCTGATCAAAACTGAGCTGGACAATGGTGAAGCCACCAGAGCCACCGGCCACCTTGATGTCGTTCGCGGTAAAGAGAAACTGCGTGGTCGTCTCGCCCGGCGGGATTTCGGCGACGAAGTTGATGGTCTTGTCGTAGAGCGCCGTGTTGTTGTCCATGACGGCGACATGGATCGGCATGGTGACCTTGCCGGAACTGCCCTGCGGGCCGGCGACAAGACGCCCCTGCGCGGCGATGTTGATGCCGAGGCTGGCACCGTCGGTCGTGCACTGGCGCGTCACCTCCGCGAGGGATGCCTGATAGGTCAATTGGTTCGGATCGTCCTTGGCGCCCTTGGCGTAGGTGCGATAGGTGGACGCCTCGTCGCGAATCACGACTTGCGGGCATTTGCCGGCGACATAGGCCTGGCCGCCTGCGACCGGCTGAGTGGAGCCGCCGGCTCCGGCCTGCGGTGCCACCGTCACGTCCGTGGCCGGCTGCTTATCGCCGCCACCGCCGAAACCGAGAGAACTGCAACCAGCCAGCAATGCCAGAAGCGAAGCGGAGAAAAGACGACGCGAAACCCTGCCAAACACTATTATTCCACCCTCTGCATATAATTCACATTATCGGCCTGCAGCCTGTTCGACGGGCCTTTTATGACACTTGGCGATGGTCTATACCAGCGACGCAGCGAAAAATCGATTGGGTAGGCACCGTTTTGGCTCACTTTTCGACGTCGACAGATTGGCGTAAACCGCCGCCCGCCGGAAGCGGCCGGGCGGACATTGCGCAAACGCGAAAACCACGCGGCTGATCCGACGCAAAAAGACGGGCTGCCACCGCTTCGTTCTTCTACTCTCTCATCCCATCACTTCGGCAATTTTGCGACCAAAGGAATTCAAGACCGTGGACTATATCTCAACGCGGGGAGAAGCCCCTGCCCTTGGCTTCTGCGACGCTCTTCTGGCCGGCCTTGCGCGTGATGGCGGGCTCTATGTGCCTCGCGAATGGCCTCGCCTGACGAAAAAAGAGATTCGCGCCTTCCGCGGCAAGAGCTATCAGGAGGTCGCCTTCGCGGTGCTGTCGCCCTTCACCAACGGCGAAATTCCCGACGACACCTTCCGCGCCATGATCGACGAGGCCTATGCCACCTTCCGCCATCCGGCCGTGGCGCCGCTGGTGCAGACGGGGCCGAACAGCTTCATCATGGAGTTGTTCCACGGCACGACGCTTGCCTTCAAAGATGTCGCCATGCAGCTGCTCGCACGGCTGATGGACTATGCGCTGGAAAAGCGCGGACAACGGGCGACCATCGTCGGCGCGACCTCGGGCGATACGGGCGGTGCTGCGATCGACGCCTTTGCCGGGCGCGAGCGCACGGACATCTTCATACTTTTCCCGAACGGCAAGGTCTCGCCTGTGCAGCAGCGGCAGATGACGACCTCGACGGCCGCCAATGTGCACGCGCTGGCAATCAACGGCAATTTCGACGATTGCCAGAACCTCGTCAAAGCCATGTTCAACGACACCGCCTTCCGCGACGGTGTCAGGCTGTCCGGCGTCAATTCGATCAACTGGGCGCGCATCATGGCGCAGGTGGTCTACTACTTCACCACCGCCGTCGCGCTCGGCGGGCCGGACCGGAAGATTTCCTTCACCGTTCCCACAGGCAATTTCGGCGATATTTTCGCCGGCTACGTCGCCAAGCGCATGGGCCTGCCGATCGACCGGCTGGTGATCGCCACCAATGAGAACGACATCCTCGCACGCATGCTGAAGACCGGGCGCTATGAAATGCGCGCCGTCAAGGCGACCACGGCGCCGTCGATGGACATCCAGATCTCCTCCAACTTCGAACGGCTGCTGTTCGAAGCCCATGGCCGCGATGCGTCGAAGGTGCGCGCCGCGATGGAAGGCCTGAAACAATCGAACGGCTTTTCGATCGGCGAAGACGCGCTGAAGGCCATCAGGAAAGACTTCCGTGCCGGCCGCGCCAGCGAAAAGCAGGTGGCGGCGACAATCCGCAAAACGCTCGACGATACCGGCTATCTCATCGATCCGCATACCGCGATCGGCGTCTTCGTGGCGGAAAAGAATGAGAAACCAACGAGCCCGATGGTAACGCTTGCCACCGCGCATCCGGCAAAATTCCCCGCCGCAGTAAAATCGGCGTGTGGTATTGACCCGGCGCTTCCGACGTGGCTTGCTGGACTGATGAACAGGGAGGAGCGTTTCGACATCCTCGATCCCGAGCTTGAAGCCGTTGAAACTTTCATCGGCAAGCATGCTCAGGCCGGAGAATGAGAAACGCAGAAAGACAGGCGATGACAGTGGAGTGCACCCGGCTCGCATCCGGGCTGACAGTAGCGACCCAAACGATGCCACATCTGGAAAGCGTGGCGCTCGGCGTTTGGATCAAATCCGGTTCGCGAAATGAAACCGGGGCGGAGCACGGCATCGCCCATCTGCTCGAACACATGGCGTTCAAGGGCACGGCTCGCCGCTCCGCGCGGCAGATCGCCGAGGAAATCGAGAATGTCGGCGGCGAAGTCAATGCCGCCACCTCCACCGAAACGACCTCCTATTATGCCCGCGTGCTGCGGGACGATGTGCCGCTCGCCGTCGATATCCTTGCCGATATCCTGACCGAGTCCGCCCTCGACGAAGAGGAACTGGCCCGCGAAAAGCAGGTCATCCTGCAGGAGATCAACGCGGCGAACGACACACCGGACGACGTGGTCTTCGACAAATTCTCCGAGGTCGCCTATCGCGGCCAGACGCTCGGACGGGCTATTCTCGGGACACCGGAGACCGTCGTCTCCTTCTCGCCGGCGCAGATTCGCGGCTATCTCGACCGCAACTACACGACCGACCGCATGTTCGTGGTGGCTGCGGGTGCCGTGGACCACGAAAGCTTCGTGCGCCAGGTCGAGGAGCGCTTTTCCAGCCTGCCGACCAAACCGTCGGCAACGCCCGTCATCGAGCCGGCCCGCTATATCGGCGGCAATATCCGCGAGACGCGCGATCTGATGGACGCACAGATCCTGCTCGGTTTCGAGGGCCGCGCCTATCACACGCGCGACTTCTACTGTTCGCAGATCCTTGCCAATGTCCTCGGCGGCGGCATGTCCTCGCGGCTGTTCCAGGAAGTGCGCGAACTGCGCGGTCTTTGCTATTCCGTCTATGCGTTCCATTGGGGCTTTTCCGACACGGGTATCTTCGGCATCCATGCCGCCACCGGCGGTGAGAACCTGCCGGAACTGGTACCGGTCATCGTCGACGAACTGCATAAAGCCTCCCACAAAATCGAGCAGCAGGAAATCGAACGCGCCCGCGCCCAGATCCGCGCGCAGTTGCTGATGGGGCAGGAAAGCCCGGCGGCGCGCGCCGGCCAAATCGCCCGGCAGATGATGCTCTATGGCCGGCCGATCCCGAACCAGGAGATGCTGGAGCGATTGCAGGGCATTACCATCGACCGCCTGACGGATCTTGCCGGCCGCCTGTTCTTCGATACCGTGCCGACGCTGTCGGCAATCGGACCGTTGGAACAGTTGGCGCCGATGGAAGACATCGTCACATCGCTGTCTTCATCGACCCCCGCTTCCAAGAGCGCGAGCGGCTAAGGCACACGTTGCGTGCCGATGATGTCAATTCTCGGGGGAGTGTTGGGCGGAATGCAAAAATCGGTCTTTCGGTTTCTGTCACGTCATCCGGACGCGGTTGAACTTGAAGACGCGACCTATTTGCTGCGTCTGCCGCGTTATTCCGATTTCAATCAATGGCACAGGCTGAGGGCCGAGAGCCGCCGCTTCCTGGAACCCTGGGAGCCGGCCTGGCGCCACGATGAACTCACGGAGGGCGCCTATCGGGCCCGCGTCATCAGGGGAAAACAGGAGTACAGCTCCGGCCAGGCCATCCCGCTTTTCATTTTCCTCAAGGAAAACACGACACTGCTTGGCGGCATCACGATCGGCTATATTCGCCGTGGCGCCGCGCAAAGCTGCATGATCGGATATTGGATGGGCGAGCGGCATTCCGGTCAGGGCCATATGTTCGCCGCACTTCGGTTGGTTATACCCTATATCTTTTCCGGACTTGAGTTGCACCGTATTGAAGCAGCCTGTATTCCGGATAACGAGCGTAGCATGCGGCTTTTGGAAAAGGCCGGGTTCCAACGGGAAGGTCATTTGCGCGGTTATCTTAAAATCAACGGTCAGTGGCGTGATCATGTGATGTTTTCCCGGTTGGTGTCCGACGCCGACCTGAGCGGAAACGCCGACAAGCGATGACCGCCGCGCTCAAGCCAACCCTGCCGGTGACCAAACGGCTGTCCGCGATCCTCGCGGCGCTTGCGGCCATTATCCTGTTTTTCCTTGCCGGCATGGCGCATGCTGCCGAACCCGTGAAGATTTCGCGCGACGACACCGCGCTGGACCTGACGGCGACGACGGAGATCTACACCAACCAGGGCGAGGCCTTTCAGGTCTCCACAGCCGCCGGCACCGACGGTATCCGCCGCCGGATCGAGGTCCGCTCCTCCTCACCCAACCATCAGGGCGACTGGGCCGTCTTCGCGCTCGCCAATGTTTCGGAAGAGCAGCTGGAACGCGTCATTGTCGCTCCCCATTTCCGCCTGGTGAATTCGAAGATGTTCTGGCCGGATCTCGGCTCGCAGCGCATCGTCGCGATCACGCCGAGCGAAGGCTTTGCGCTGGACCGGCAGCCGAGCGACGAGGCCGATGTCTTCCGCATCACGCTCAATCCCGGCGCGGTCGTCACCTTCGTCGCCGAGCTTTCCTCGCCGAACCTGCCGCAGCTCTATCTCTGGGAACCGAACGCCTACAAGGATACGGTCAACGCCTTCACGCTCTATCGCGGCATCGTGCTCGGCATTGCCGGCCTGCTGGCGGTGTTCCTGACCATTCTCTTCGTCGTCAAGGGCACCTCGATGCTGCCGGCGACGGCAGCGCTCGCCTGGGCGGTGCTTGGCTATATCTGCGTCGACTTCGGCTTCCTCGGCAAGCTCATCAGCATCACCTCCAGCGATCAGCGAATATGGCGCGCCTGTGCGGAAGTGGCGCTCGCGTCGAGCTTAGTGATCTTCCTGTTCACCTATCTGAACCTCAATCGCTGGCATGCGCATCTGGGCTACGTGACGCTTGCCTGGGTGCTCGGTCTCGCTTTGCTCTTCGGCGTGGCGATCTACGACCCGTCGATCGCCTCCGGCATCGCGCGGCTGTCGCTGGCGCTGACGGCGACGGCGGGCCTGCTGCTGATCATCTATCTCGGCTTCAGCCGCTACGACCGCGCCATCTTGCTGGTGCCCGCCTGGGCTCTGATCCTGGTCTGGTTGTTCGGCGGCTGGATGACGATCACCGGCAAGCTCGACAACGACATCATCCAGCCGGCGCTCGGCGGCGGACTGGTGCTGATCGTGCTGCTGATCGGCTTTACGGTGATGCAGCACGCCTTTGCCGGCGGCGCATTCCAGCAGGGCCTCTTCTCCGATCTCGAGCGGCAATCGCTGGCGCTCACCGGCTCCGGCGACACCGTCTGGGATTGGGACGTAGCCCGCGACCGGGTGGTGACGACGCCGGATATCTCGATGAAGCTCGGCCTGTCGCCCGGCACCATGCATGGGGCGGCACGCAACTGGCTGCCGCGGCTGCATCCCGACGACCGCGACCGTTTCCGCGCGACGCTCGATGTGCTTCTCGAACACCGCCGCGGCCGGCTGAACCATGAATTCCGCATCCGCGCCGAGGACGGGCATTTCCATTGGCTGTCGATCCGCGCCCGGCCGGTGCTCGGCTCGAACGGCGAGATCATCCGCTGCGTCGGCACCATCGTCGACGTCACCGAGCAGAAGAATTCGATCGAGCGGTTGCTACACGACGCATTGCACGACAATCTGACCGGCCTGCCGAACCGCCAGGTCTTCCTCGACCGCCTGCAGGCCATTCTCACCTTGGCGCCGGAAGGCAATCAGCTCCGCCCGACGGTGATGGTGATCGACATCGACCGCTACAAGCTGGTCAACGATACTCTTGGCGTTGCGGCGGGCGACAATATTCTGATCGCCCTGACACGCCGTCTGCGCCGCCTGATGAAGCCGCAGGATACGCTGGCGCGGCTTTCCGGCGACCAGTTCGGCCTGATCCTCGTTTCGGAGCGCGATCCGGCCAAGGTCGCCGATTTCGCCGATGCGATCAGCAAGGCGATCATGGTGCCGATCAATTTCGCCAATCGCGAGATCATTCTGACGGCATCGATCGGCCTTACGTCCTGGGTCGATCAGCAGGAAAATGCCTCGGGTCTGTTGAGCGACGCGGAGCTTGCCATGTACCGCGCCAAGCGCGCCGGCGGCAATCGCGTCGAGCCTTTCCAGCCCGCCTTCCGCAACTTCGGCACCGACCGCCTGCAGCTTGAAACCGATCTGCGCCGGGCCGTCGAACGTAAGGAGCTATCGCTGGTCTACCAGCCGATCGTTCGATTGGAAGACGCCGAAGTCGCCGGTTTCGAGGCGCTGATGCGCTGGGAACATCCGAAGCGCGGCAATATTCCGCCATCGGAATTCATCCCGATCGCCGAAGCTTCCGATATCATCGGCCCGCTCGGCATGTTTGCATTGGAACAGGCGACCAACGATCTGATGGCCTGGCAACGCCAGACCGGCGACCTGCCGCTCTTCGTTTCCATCAACCTCTCCAGCGTGCAGCTCCTCAACAACGAGCTTTACGACGATATCCGCGCCCTGCTCGCCAAAACCCATTGCGAGCCGAACCGCATCAAGCTCGAATTGACGGAATCGCAGGTGATGGAGAATCCGGAACAGGCCCGCCTCGTGCTCGGCAAGCTGCGCGAAGCCGGCATCGGGCTGGCGCTCGACGATTTCGGCACCGGCTATTCCTCGCTCTCCTATCTCACCCGCTTCCCTTTCGACACGATCAAGCTCGACAAGACGATGGTCAGCGACGAAAGCGACAAGAAGGCCATACTTCTGCGCTCCGTCATCTCCATGGCCCGCGAACTCAACATGCGCGTCGTCGCCGAGGGCATCGAATCGGAAGAGGATGCGCTCGAACTCGCCAAGATGGGCTGCGCCTACGGCCAGAGCTTCATCTTCGGCCCGCCGATGGGCACGGATTCGGTTCTGCGACTGCTGAAGGAACGCTTTCCGCTGACGAAGCGGGCTTAGGGCTTCCCCCCTTCTCCCCTTGGGGAGAAGGTGCCCGAAGGGCGGATGAGGGGCCGAGGAACGACAGTGACGAGGGCTTCTTTTGCCGGTAATGCCCCCTCACCCGGCGCTATCGCGCCACCCTCTCCCCGAGGGGGCGAGGGGAATTACACCCATAGGCGCTAACTTAAGACTTTAACGGACGAGAAAGCTGTGATTCAAGATCGAGATGAATCACAGCTTTTCCTTGAATGATTGGTCGAATGTGCTGGTGCATTTCGGAGGTGCCGACACCCTGGATGCGTCGGCTCGT
>DASWOH010000318.1:0-1916 GCA_036398815.1 Rhizobium sp.
AGGTCTTGCCCTGGCTGTTGTTCTCGGCGGCGCGTCTTCGCCACCGTTTCCTAAAGTTAGTCCTTCGAATTATGAGCGAGACAATTCATTGACTAGACAACAATCAGTCGCTATAAGAGAGGAAGACCATTGAGGAAACACAAACTTGTCTCCTCATAGACAGCCAGGTCTTGTCCTGGCTGTCGTCGCTACCGTTTCCTAAGGGTTAGTGCATGATGTTATGAGCAAGACAATGCATGGATCCTCAACGACATCGTCTGGCGCAAGACCAATCCGATGCCGAATTTCAAGGGCCGTCGTTTCCAGAACGCCCATGAGACGATGATCTGGGCGAGCCCGAGCGCCAAGGTGAAGGGCTATACCTTCAACTACGACGCCATGAAGGCCGCCAATGACGATGTGCAGATGCGCTCGGACTGGCTGTTCCCGATCTGCAATGGCGGCGAGCGCCTGAAGGGTGACGACGGCAAGAAAGTGCATCCGACGCAGAAGCCGGAAGCCCTGCTGGCACGCGTTATCATGGCCTCGTCCAAGCCCGGCGACATCATTCTCGATCCTTTCTTCGGCTCGGGCACCACGGGCGCCGTCGCCAAGCGCCTCGGCCGTCACTTCGTCGGTATCGAGCGCGAGCAGGATTACATCGATGCGGCCAGCGCCCGTATTGCCTCCGTCGAGCCGCTCGGTAAGGCGGAACTGACGGTGATGACCGGCAAGAAGGCCGAGGCCCGCATCGCTTTCAACGTGCTCGTTGAAAGCGGCCTGATCAAGCCGGGCCAGGTGCTGACGGACGCGAAGCGTCGGCATAGCGCCATCGTTCGCGCCGATGGCACGGTCGCCGCCGGCGGCGAGGCAGGCTCCATTCATCGCCTTGGCGCGAAAGTCCAGGGCCTTGATGCCTGCAACGGCTGGACGTTCTGGCACTATGACGACGGGCAGTCCCTGCGCCCGATCGACGATCTCCGGGCGATCATCCGCAATGATATGGGGAAGGTGGGGTAATCCCACTCATTTGACAGGCACGATCCCGCTGCAAAACCGCCCCACGGTTTTCGGGATCGCACTGCTGCCCATTCCGCACACTCGCCTTTCTCTGTCTTGTACCTCCAGTTAGGGAGGAAGGCGAAACGCCCAGGGCCAAAACCCTGGGCGTCATCATTTGGGCTTCGTGGCCTAGAATTCCTGATAATCCGTCACATCGACCCGGACGACACGGCCATCCTCGTTGAAGGTGATCGTTTCCTCGCCCTCGCGAATGAGCGGCTTGCCGGTCTTGCTGTTCGTCGCCCGGACGGACCAGACGGAGCGGCCGGAAAGCGGCGTCAGCGTTTCCACCAATGAGTTGGAGGCTGTCTGATCGGGATAGGTGTCGAAATAGCCACGGAAGGCCTCCATGATCGCCTCGCGGCCGGCAAGGCTGCCGACGCCGTTCGAGATATAGGTGGCGTTTTCCGCGAAGAAATTCTTGATAGTCTCGTAGTCGAGCCTGTTGATGGCGTCGTGAAACAGGGCGATGCGTTCTGCCGGGTCGAAAATCATGGACTCAAACCTTAATGCCGTAGGCGGCGAGATCGCTGCGCAGCTTCGCAGCGCCGGTGAAGTGAACTGCATGCCAGCCGGCCGCCTTGGCGCCTTCGACGTTGGCAAGCGAATCGTCGATGAAGATCGTTGACGCCGGGTCGAGACCGAAACTCTTCACATGCGTCTCATAGATCGCGACATCCGGCTTGATCAGGCCGATATCGCCGGACACGGTGACGCCGCGCGGCTTATTGAGGAAATCAAAACGCGCCTGTGCCTCGCGAAACGTGTCGGAGGCGAAGTTGGTCAGCATGGTGACATCGCGGCCTTCCGCGATCAATCCTTCGAAGATGGCGATGCTGTCGTCATAAGCATGCGGCACCATCTCGTGCCAATGC
>DASWOH010000319.1:0-3783 GCA_036398815.1 Rhizobium sp.
TGATGAATGCTCGGCCTCGTGGTCTAGCACCATGCGGATGGCGCGGCTGCGGACTTCAGGTGAAAACTTGTTCGTTGTCTTGCTCATGATGGCTCCACTCTCTCAGAAGTTGGAGCCTCCGGCAAACCCGGCGCGGTTCAGATCGACTACAACTCGAGAAGATAAATCGGCGGCTTCAAGGCCTGATGTCCGCTATTGAGGACGGGCTTTATACGGCAACCTTGAAGACGCGCTTCCAGCAGCTCGAAGACCAGGCCGAAAGCCTGCGAGCGAGATTACAGGTCAGCGGTCGGATGCTGGCGCCTGCAAAACGGGAAGCAGGACACAAGTGGAATCAGCTGCAAGCTCTGATCAGCAGATTGGAAACAAGCGACACCGAATATGATGTCTTGCAGTTCAAGCGGATGATCGGAACGATCAACGTCATTCCCGGAACAGCTCGCAGCACTTGCAGGTTCTCGCCGGCGTGGCAGCTGTTCAAGCCTACTGGCAAGTAAGCTTGGCGGTAGATGTTCGAAACTCAGTACGCGGAGGGGAAGGTTCGAACTCCTACGTTCAAACGTTTGCACTCTCTTGTACCCGGAACGGTAGTCAGACGAGACTGTCATGCTGTAGTGAGGAAGAACTTGATGGTCGCAATCGGGTACATCGTTTGGAAGAGACAAAAGACATTACAACGATATGGCTCTCGGAAGCGGACGCCGCAGTGGTTAAGCGTGCAGCCGACCAATGCGGTCAGTCGCTGACGGAGTTTGCACATACCTCCATTCTACGATTCGCAGACGACGTGATAATTGGGCGTTTGATTGTCATGACTCCTGAAGGGTTTTCGGATTTTTGCTTGGCTTTATCTGAACCGGCTGCATCAGTTCCGGAAATGGTCGAACTGATAAATCGGCCAGTGCCTTGGGAACGAGGACAGACTGCCGATAAGTGATTGGACTTCACTGGTTGCTCGCCCCCTGGTTTAAAGGCGAGGTCGCTATGCCCATGTTGCAAAAAGTTCGCCTTGCGGGATGACTATATCCCTGGAAGCCATTGTTAAATAATCTGAAATTGCGCGATTTAAACCCGCAACCATCTTTACTTGCTTGGAGCGCAAGTAAAGATGAAAGCTCGCCCCCGCACTACGCTGCGGCACGCCATAAGCGCCGAAACTACGGTGTGATGCGTTTCGGTGGATAGCAACGGGTCCAACCGCTTCTTGCCCAATAAAAGGTAATCAGCTTGCTTCGACTGGTTTGCCTGGACTGTGAGCCTGCATCGGATGTACTGAAAAGTTGCTGATTACCAAAGCTTCCCTTTACATCGGAAATTTGATACGAATCCTCGGACAATACATCCTTAGTTTCGAGCTATCGTCTCAATGTCCGAGTCTATCTCCCAGCGCCAAATCGCCCACGCCCTCCTGACGGCGCGTGGGATCGCGCGTCTTGTAGAGCTGCGCGACGCTGGCGTAACGGCCGCCACGATGAGCCGCATGGAGCGGGATGGGGAGGTGCTCCGGCTTGCACGGGGCCTTTATCAGCTCTCTGACGCGCCGCTCGACGCCAATCATAGCCTGGCCGAGGCAGCCAAACGGGTACCCAAGGGCGTCGTCTGCCTTGTGTCGGCCCTGGCGTTCCACGGCCTGACCGACCAGCTTCCGAAGCAGGTGTGGCTGGCGATAGGTCGGAAGGACTGGGCTCCGAAACCCGACAACACGCCTCTTCGGATCGTGCGTTTCACCGAAAGATTGCTCAACGACAGCGTCGAGACCCACGTCGTCGAGGGCGTTCCCGTGAAGGTCTTTGGGGTGGTCAAAACCGTCGCGGACTGCTTCCGATATCGCAACAAGATCGGCCTGTCGGTGGCGATTGAGGGTCTCCAGGAAGCACTCCGCCAGCGCAAGGCCACGCCCGGCGAAATTGCCAGGCAGGCCGAGCGTGGTGGTGTCGCCACCGTGATCCGGCCGTATCTCGAGGCGCTGACTGCCAATGGCTAAAGAGATAAAGAACATCGGCGCCTCGGTGCGCGCACGCCTGCTGCAACTCGCCAAGGCAAGTGGCCAGAGCTTCGACTTGGTTTTGACACGCTTCGCCCTCGAACGGCTGCTCTTCCGGCTTAGCCAGTCACGGCATGCCGACCGCTTCGTGCTGAAGGGCGCGATGCTGATGATGAGCTGGTTCGATGATCCGCACCGTGGCACCCGCGACCTTGACCTGCTGGGTTTTGGCGATCCGAGCGCGGAGCCGATGCTGGCGACGTTTCGGGAGATCCTGACGCAGGACGCCGGCGATGGCGTCGAGTTCGACGCTGATGCGCTCCGCGTCGATCGCATTCGCGAGGAGCTGGAGTATGGCGGGCTGAGGCTGAGGACGACGGCCTCGATCAGCGGCGCCAGGATCAGCCTGACGATCGACATCGGCTTTGGTGATGCGCTGGAGCCTGGCGCCGAAGAACTGGACTATCCGTCCACGCTGAATTTTCCGATGCCCCGGCTGCGGGGCTATGCGCGGGAAACCGTCATTGCCGAGAAGTTTCAGGCGATGGTGGCGCTGGGACGTGCCAACACTCGGATGAAAGATTTCTACGACATCTGGATTCTCAGCAGATCGTTCGATTTCAGCAATAACAGGTTGGCGCGGGCAATTACCGCAACTTTCGAACGGCGGGAGACGCCGATCCCAACAGTCCTGCCGGATGCTTTAACCGAAGCATTTGCCAAGGATCAGCAAAAGCAACGGCAATGGCGAGCGTTTGTTGAAGACGTAGCCCATAATCCGGGTCAATTGATGGATGTCGTCACGGATATCGCCGCATTCTTGATGCCTCATGCCATTGCAGCCGCGGGCCGGGGCAAATGAGCGGCTTGGTCTTTACCGTCGGATTGTGGAGGGCGTGACCGCCGAACATCGGCCGTGGATAAAGCGTAGTCAATCAGTCGTAGAACATCAGCCTTCCGGGGGCATAGTTGATGTGATGTCCACGATGCTCTGAAACTCGGGCAAATATTCCGGTCGATTGACGACAAGATAACTCACCACGCGAGAATTTCCGAGGAGGCGCTTGAGATAACCTTTGACCACCGTAAGTTCCAGGTGATCCTTCCCATACGTGTCCTGGATTGAAGTCATGGCCTCCTGGAGCCGAGCCAGTTCTTTTTCCATGCGGGCAATGGCATCCGCTGTCATTCCTTTGATGCTCTTGGGTTTGTCCGGCTCAGCCAACTGATTGCGTGGCGTTCCTGCCAATATCGCTGACGCATAGGCGACGGAATAATTGTTGGCATTGATCATCAGGTCCGCGGCCTCGATCTGCCTGAGAGGCTGCATCTTTTTCAGGATCTCGAAGATCGCCATCGGGCAGTTCTTATCCTTCAGGAGCTCTGTAGCCTCAGTGCAAACCCCGTTCAGCATGCGTGAACGTCGCCGGATCGTCGCCACATTGACGGAAAGAACTTTCGCGATTCTGTCTTCGGGCACTCCCTGATTCAGGGCATTGACGATCATCGCGTATTCCTGGACGGCAGCCAGTCGGTTGATTTGTTTGTTGTACGTGAACGCTTCGTCATCCGTTGAAACGAGGCACTCTACTTCGGTCCGCCCGAGATCTTTCAACACCTCAATTCGCAGATGACCATCGAGGATGAAGAATGTACCCACGTTGTCCGGATTGCGGGCAACGACCGGCGGCTCGACCAGACCGACTTCACCTATGGATGTTGCGATCTGTTTGTATTTCCGGCTCGATTTGACGGCCTTGCGCATGATCCTGCCCGGTAACAACTGATCCAGTCTGACG
>DASWOH010000320.1:0-4489 GCA_036398815.1 Rhizobium sp.
ACCATGGCTTCGCCGCGCGCAAAGCGTTCCCGAACGCGCGGGTGCACGGCAATGTCAATGAATGGATACTGGACTGCGGGCATGTTCCGACCTGCTTTGCGGGCGTGACCGCCTCTCTTGCTTTAAGGCTTTATTAATAACTGCGCCCCGGTTTCAGGTCCAGCGAACGGCCAGTTTTTCGGCTGGCAAGGTTAACGTCTTGTGCGTCGCACAAATATGTTGCACTGCACAATAATTTATATTATATAACGCTCACTCACATTTACGAAGGGCGCTCGGAGGAGGGCCCACATTAGGAGCGTTATCATGGCTACTGTAAAGAAAGACGACGTTTTTTCAACGGCTGCATTCGACCCTTCCAAGCTCTCCGAATCCTTCCGCGACTTCGCGGAAAAGGGTGCGGCACAGTCCAAGGAAGCCTTCGCCAAGATGAAGACCGCCGCCGAAGAAGCCGGCAAGACCGTTGAAGCCACCGTGCAGACCGCCCAGGCCGGCTCCGTCGAGATCGGCCTCAAGGCCATCGACGCGCTGCGCACCAATGCCGAGAGCTCGCTGGCGCACATGGAAGCCCTGCTTCGCGTCAAGTCCGTCGCCGAACTCTTCGAACTGCAGACCTCCTTCATCCGCAAGCAGGCTGAAGTGACCGTCGAGCAGGTCAAGTCCATTCAGGAAACCACCAAGCAGGTTGCCGAAAAGCTGGCAAAGCCGGCCAAGGATGCGGCTGAAAAGGCCATGTCCTCCTTCAAGGCAGCCTGATTTCCAAAATGCCTCCCAAGGCCAAAGCGTCCCGCCTTCAGGTGAATGCTCTGAAGGCGGGACGCTTCTGATTCAGGGCGATGGAGTGCCTTTGGGGCCTTCGTCCGAAGGCGCGAGACTGCGAGAGCTGGGTATCATGCCCAGCTTTTTCATATTGCGGGGAGATAGGACTTGAAATAATTTCAAACTCCTCGTATGTCACCCCCGTTCGCGGCGACGCGAGCATGTGCGGTTGTAGCTCAGTTGGTTAGAGCGCAGGTTTGTGGCACCTGAGGTCGGAGGTTCGAGACCCCCCAACCGTACCATTCCCCCCTTTATAGATCAGACATCACAGCTCTCCCGGCACCGGCCACGAGCTATTTCTTGTCTTCGGGCTTCTTTACGACATGCCCCGGCGAGATCGGATCGCTCGCGGGAAAGGTTTCCTCCAGAGCCTCCTCGAGATAGTCGTCTTGTTCCTTATGCTCTTTCTCGGCCTGCTTCGTTTTCTTTTTCTCAGCCATCATCCTTACTCTCCAATGTGTTCCTGAAATAACTAGACCATGGGAGGCCCTTGTCCAGCGTGACCTCGCCTGGACGCGGTATCGTGTGCTTCCTGGCGGACGTTCTTAGAATGTAATCCGGGACACGATCGTGGCACGCCCGCGAGGTGGTATTGCGGGAGTCTCGGGGGGAACTCTGAATGTCTTCCTGGCGGTGCGTTGCACGGCGCCAGGGATGGCTCTTTCGACTGCGGCGATATCCTCGGGTTTGACTTTGGAGGCGGCGCAGGCGCCCTGTTTGTTCCAGAGGTTTTCGGCAATGCTGCTGCTCACCGCCGCGGTGATGGCTGTCCCGGCTACATCGTTCCGCTGAACCTTGTTTGCTTTCACCATCCCCTGGATGGCCTCGCCGAGTATTTTGGCGGAATCCTCGAACGACACGTTGCGCACCTGGTCGAACCTCTTGTCATTCTCACCATCGATGACGCAATGGTGCGCCGTGAACATCCAGTCGTGGATCATATAGGCCGGCGCATAACCCCACGGCGACAATCCCTTGAAGACCTGCGCGATCTTCGGAATGGAACCGCCGTCCGTGTACATCAGGCCGGGCTGGATTTCGGCGCCGGGCAGAGAGCGATCGGCACGGCGGAACGTCAAGGGATCGGCGGGGTCGGGAACGAAGACGAATTTGCCATCTCCGCTGGAATCGCCCTCGCCAACCCACATCACGAACAGGCTGCCGGTTAGCCTCGCCGGAGCAAGCTGTGAAAAGTCGACAGTCGTGCATGCGCTGAGACCAACGGCAAGCGCCGTAAAGAATATCCCGCCTTTCAACATCAAGCGCCCCCTCGGAATCTGCTCGAATGAAGTGAAAGTCTGTCGCTCTACTTATGCACGAGCCGGCCGCATGCGCAAATGAAACGGAAAGTCTTCCGAAGCGAGGATACATTGCCGGCGTCGGTCGCGACTTCCGACGATGAGCCTGAGAGACGTCCTATGGAACCTCGTCTGCTCCCGACCGTTAGCCAATATCAGCAGCAAGACGGAAGGAACTGGCATGTCCGTGCCACGCGAGCCTATTCCCGAGACGCCACCGATGCCCGATCCCAGCTGGACGCCGAAGCCGCCGATCGAGGAGCCGGACCCCGGCAGGTTGCCGGATGAAATTCCCGTGCCCAATCCCGATGAAAACGAGGAGCCGCCGAAACATGCGTAGCGTCGAGGGTAACGTTACAAGAACATCCGCCGTTCCTCGCTCACCAGCTCCTGCAGGAAGTCTGCGACGGTGCGCACCCGCACGAGGTCGCGGGCGCTTTCGTGGTAGGTGGTCCAGTAGGCGCGCTTGATTGCGATATCGGGCAGGATGCGGGTCAGCTCCGGATAGTGCCGGGCGATATAGTCGTGCAGGATGCCGATGCCGGCGCCGGAGCGCACGGCTTCGGTCTGGCCGATGGAGGTGGAGATTTCGAAGGAAGCGTCCCAGCTGCGCATGATCTCGCCGGAAAAATTCAGCGAGGCGGTAAAGATCAGGTCTTCGACATAGCCGATGCGCGGATGCAGTTTCAGCGCTTCGACGCTCTCGGGCAGGCCGGCCTTGTCGAGATAGGCTTTCGAGGCATAGAGACCGAGCGTATAGTCCGTCAGCTTGGAGGAGACTAGCCGGCCCTGTTCCGGGCGTTCCAGCGTAATGGCGATATCGGCCTCGCGCTGCGACAGCGAGAAGGAGCGGGGGACGGGCACGAGCTGGATGCGCAGCTCCGGATAGCGCGCGATCAGCCGTCCGAGGCGCGGCGCGAGAAAGGAGACGCCGAAACCGTCCGGCGCGCCGATGCGTACCGTGCCGGTAATGGCGCTGTCGAGATGGCCGACGCTCGCCTGGGCGCGCAGCATCTCGGTTTCCATGCGCTCGGCGGCATGCAGGAAGATTTCACCCTCGGCCGTCAGCTCGCAGCCATTGGTGCGGCGCACCAGCAGCCGCGCTTTCAGCCGCTCCTCCAGCGTCGTCACCCGCCGCGACAGCGTCGCATGATTGACACCGAGCCGCTTCGAGGCCGCCAGGATCTGTCCCGTGCGGGCCACGGCGAGGAACATGCGGACATCGTCCCAATCCATATGCACATCCCGGACTTTAATTTCTGCACAACGGTTGCTTATAACAGCTCATTGATTTGTGCAAATTGAAGTGCAATCCTACGGTCATCCAAGAAAACGAGGAGGCACATCCATGCATGAGATCGGTCATTTTATCGGCGGCAAGCACGTCGCCGGCACCAGCGGACGCACAGCCAACGTTTATAATCCGGCAACAGGCGAAGTTCAGGCGACGGTAGCGCTCGCCAGCGTCGAGGAAATCCGCGCCGCCGTCGAGAACGCCAAGGCAGCGCAGCCGAAATGGGCCGCCACCAACCCGCAGCGCCGCGCCCGCGTCTTCTTCAAGTTCGTCGAGCTTCTGAACAAGCACATGGATGAGCTGGCCACCATGCTCTCCAAGGAGCACGGCAAGACGATCGAGGACTCCAAGGGCGACATCATCCGCGGCCTGGAAGTCTGCGAGTTCGTCTGCGGCATTCCGCATCTCGCCAAGGGCGAATTCACCGAAGGCGCCGGCCCGGCGATCGACATGTATTCCATCCGCCAGCCGGTCGGCATCGGCGCCGGCATCACGCCGTTCAATTTTCCGGGCATGATCCCGATGTGGATGTTTGCCCCTGCGATCGCCTGCGGCAACGCCTTCATCCTGAAGCCTTCCGAGCGCGATCCATCCCTGCCGATCCGCCTGGCCGAACTGATCATCGAAGCCGGCCTGCCCGCCGGCATCCTCAATGTCGTCAACGGCGACAAGGCCGCGGTCGACGCCATCCTGACCGATCCGGATATCGGTGCCGTCTCCTTCGTCGGTTCCACACCGATCGCCCGTTACGTCTACGGAACGGCAGCGATGAACGGCAAGCGCGCCCAGTGCTTCGGCGGCGCCAAGAACCACATGATCATCATGCCGGATGCCGATTTGGATCAGGCCGCCAACGCGCTGATCGGCGCCGGCTACGGCTCGGCCGGCGAGCGCTGCATGGCGATCTCGGTCGCCGTGCCGGTCGGCAAGGAGACCGGTGACGCGCTCGCCGCGAAGCTCACCGAACGCGTCAAGGGGCTCAAGATCGGCCACGCGCACGATCCCGAGAGCGATTACGGCCCCCTCGTGACGGCCCAGGCCAAGGCGACCGTCGAGAACTACATCCAGATCGGCGTCG
>DASWOH010000321.1:0-14345 GCA_036398815.1 Rhizobium sp.
TCCACCCGGCCGGCCGGGATCGGGCGTTTCGCCGTACGGGTCATGATCGCGTCGATATCGGCGTCGTACCACATGTTCAGCGCACCGGACGCGCCAGCGCCGACGGCGATGCAGAGAATGGCGATCAGGCCGAGAACCGGATTGATATGGCCCGGCGCCAGAACCAGGCCGGCAAAGGCAGTGAAGACGACCAGCGACATCACGCGCGGCTTCAGGAGCTCGAAATAATCGCGCGCACCCGCTTCCGAGAGGCCCGTTTCGCCTTCCTTCACAAGCGCTTCGTGATTGTCGATGACCGTCATTCTTTCATTCCAATGTCAGTTGAGCCGGACGCCGCTTATCACGGCGTCCGGAAATAGGCTACTTGATGCGCGGCAGCTCTTCCCACTGATGGAACGGCGGCGGCGACGAAAGCTGCCATTCGAGCGTCGTCGCGCCTTCGCCCCAAGGATTGTCGCCGGCAACGCGCTTTTTGGCGAAAGCGTCATAAACGCCATAGAGGAAGATGACCACACCCACGGCTGCGACATAGGAGCCCATGGAGGAGACGAAGTTCCAGCCGGCGAAAGCATCCGGATAATCGATGTAACGGCGCGGCATGCCGGCACGACCGAGGAAGTGCTGCGGGAAGAACACCATGTTGACGCCGATGAAGGTGACCCAGAAATGCAGGTTGCCGATCTTCTCGTTGTACATGTAGCCGGTCATCTTCGGGAACCAGTAGTACCACGCAGCGAAGATGGCGAAGACGGCGCCGAGCGACAGCACGTAATGGAAGTGCGCCACGACATAATAGGTGTCGTGCCATACGCGGTCGAGGCCGGCATTGGCGAGCTGGACGCCGGTGACGCCGCCGACCGTGAACAGGAAGATGAAGCCGATCGCCCAGATCATCGGCGTGCGGAACTCGATCGAGCCGCCCCACATCGTTGCGATCCAGGAGAAGATCTTCACACCGGTCGGAACGGCGATGACCATCGTCGCGAAGACGAAGTAACGCTGCGTGTCGAGCGACAGGCCGACCGTGTACATATGGTGAGCCCAGACGACGAAACCGACCGCGCCGATCGCGACCATGGCATAGGCCATGCCGAGATAGCCGAAGATCGGCTTGCGCGAGAAGGTCGAGATGATGTGGCTGATCATGCCGAAGCCGGGCAGGATCAGGATGTAGACTTCCGGGTGGCCGAAGAACCAGAACAGGTGCTGGTAGAGGATCGGATCGCCGCCGCCTTCCGGCGCGAAGAAGGTCGTGCCGAAGTTACGGTCGGTCAGCACCATGGTGATGGCGCCCGCCAGAACCGGCAGCGACAAGAGCAGCAGGAAGGCGGTGATCAGCACCGACCAGGCAAAAAGCGGCATCTTGTGCAGCGTCATGCCGGGCGCGCGCATGTTGAGAATGGTGGTGATGAAGTTGATCGCGCCGAGGATCGAGGACGCACCGGCGATATGCAGCGCGAAGATCACCAGATCGATCGCCGGGCCGGGATGACCGACGGTACCGGATAACGGCGGATACATGGTCCAGCCGCCGCCCGCGCCATAAGCGCCGGCCGGTCCTTCGACGAACATCGACAGGATCAGGAGCAGGAAGGCCGGAACGAGCAGCCAGAAGGAAATATTGTTCAGGCGCGGGAAAGCCATGTCCGGCGCGCCGATCATGATCGGCACCATCCAGTTGGCGAAGCCGCCGATCATCGCCGGCATGACCATGAAGAAGATCATGATCAGCGCGTGGGCGGTGACGAAGACGTTGTACATCTGCTTGCCGCCGTCGATGGAAGCATCGCCCGAATAGCCATAGACCATGGAGGCCAGGCCGCTGAAGATCTGGATGCCCGGTTCCTGCAACTCCATGCGGATGGCGAGCGACAGCAGGAAGCCGATAAGGCCGGCGAAGATCGCGAAGATCAGATAGAGAGTGCCGATGTCCTTGTGGTTCGTCGAGAAAAGCCAGCGGCTTGCGAAACCGGGCTTGTGAGCGTGATGATCGTCATGCGCGTGGGCGTCGTGAAGATCGTGCGAGTGATCGTCGTGTGCCGTGGATCCAGCCATTGTCCCTAATCCCTCTTACTTCGCGACGTTTTCAGCGACATTGACGGTAGCCGGCTGATCGACGGCGGCCATCAGGGCCTTGTTCGCCTTGTTCAGGTCACCGGCGGCAGTGGTCAGCCACTGCTGGTATTGATCCTGGGAGACGATGCGGATGGCGATCGGCATGAACGCATGGTCCTTGCCGCAGAGCTCGGAACACTGGCCGTAGAACAGGCCTTCATGGTCGGCCTTGAACCAGGTCTCGTTCAGACGGCCCGGAACGGCATCGATCTTGAGGCCGAAGGAGGGCATGCCGAAGGAATGGATGACATCCGTGGGTGCCGCGGTGACGAGAACGCGCACGACCTTGCCCACCGGCAGCACCAGCTCGTTGTCGACGGCGAGAAGCCGCGGATATTTCGACTTGTCTTCCTTGCCGGCGGCGGTGCGGTCCTGTTCCTTCAAGAGGAAGGAATCGAAAGCCAGCGGGTTATTGCCGCTGTTTTCATACTCATAATTCCACTGCCACTGCGTCGCCGTCGCTTTGACGGTCACGTCAGGATTCTGCGGGAAGGTCAGCTGCGCGGTCAGAAGATCGAAGGAAGGAACGGCCAGGAACAGCAGAACGAGGACCGGCCCTACGGTCCAGATGACCTCGATCAATGTGTTATGGCTCGTCTTGGAGGGCACCGGATTCTTGGAGGCCCGGAACTTGACCATGACGACGATCAAGAGAACGAGCACCAGTAATGTGACCGGAACGATAAACCAAAGCGTGTATGCTTCGAACCAGCGTATTTCATGCATGTTGCCGGTTGCCGCCTCCTGCAGACCGGTTTCCCATGGTTTTGGCTGATCGGCGTAGCTGCCGGTCGCAAAAAGCAGACAGGCGATAGCCGCCAGAGCTGCGCAAGCCCTCTTAATCACGATGTCTCTCCCTCCAGCGTTTGATCCCAGATCAACCTCAAACGCAGTATCCCTACAGTCCTCTGCGCTTCAAACCACAGTTTGGGGCACTCCGCAACAACTCACGACATTTGTCCGTGCGGCATTTTTGCGCGAATACCGGCGGATAACCCTTTAAATCGCTGCCGATTTAAAGGGTTATCCGCCTGCTGAGACTCTGCTGCGTCCTTTGCGTGTGTCCCATGGAACGCGCAAAGGACGCAGCAGTCCCCCGGCCCGTCTAAACATGGCAAGCATTTCATCATCATACGAAAAATTGCATGACGGTCCATCGCACAGCCGGGACAAAATAGGATAGAGGTCGTATTTCCGCCGCAGTAGGTTGGAATTCAGCAGGCGGGGCTTTTCATTTGCCGGCCTGGGCTTCAACAATATCGGCACTGATTCGAATCTAGAGGTTTCCATGGGTTTTCGTTCCCTTGCCCGGCTTTGGTTTGTCACCGCCAGCATCGCTGCCGCGGTTGCCGTACCCGTTTCGGCACAGCAGGCACAGCCGGCGCCGCAGGCCCAACAATTGCAACCGCAGCAGCAGGGCCAGCAGCCGACCCATACCCAGCAAGTCCCCACCACCCAGGTTCCGCAACCGCCGGGCACGGTGCGCTCCAGCCATGGCGCATGGTCCGTGGTCTGCGACAAGCCGGCAGGCGCCGCGACCGAGCAATGCGCGCTGATGCAGAACGTCATCGCCGAGGACCGGCCGGAAGTCGGCCTCTCGGTTGTCGTGCTGAAGACCGCCGATCGCAAATCGAAGATCCTGCGCGTGCTCGCCCCGCTCGGCGTATTGCTGCCGAACGGCCTCGGCCTCAATATCGACGGCAAGGATATCGGCCGCGCCTACTTCGTGCGCTGCTTCACGGACGGCTGCTATGCCGAGGTGGTTCTTGAGGACGAGCTGCTGAAGACGTTGCGCAGCGGTGCTACCGCCACCTTCATCGTCTTCCAGTCGCCCGAGGAAGGCATCGGCATTCCCGTCGATCTCAAGGGCTTCGCCGAGGGCTACGACGCGCTTCCGTAAACGGCGGGGCTTGCCCTCTCGTCGTGCGACGCCTACATCGGCTCTGAACGGAGCACCTGACCCATGAATACCGATCTCCTTACCCTGTTCGATGCCGACGAAACCAGGCTGCGGGCCATTGTTGCCGACGCGCTTGCCGGTGCCGACGACGGCGAGCTTTTCGTCGAGCACGTCCAGGCGGAATCGCTGTCCTTCGACAACGGGCGCATGAAGGGCGGCAGCTTCAACACCGAACAGGGCTTTGGCCTGCGCGCCGTCGCCGGCGAGGCGGTCGGCTACGCCCATGCGGGCGATCTATCCGAAGCGGCGCTGAAGCGTGCGGCCGATGCGGTGCGCGCCGTCACCTCCGGCTATGCCGGCTCCTATGCCGCAGCCCCCCAGCGCACCAACAAGGTGCTCTACAGCGACGAGAACCCGATCGGGGCGCCGAGCTTCGAGGACAAGGCGCAACTCCTGCAGCAGATCGACAGCTACCTGCGCGACAAGGACGGCAAGGTGCGTCAGGTGACGGCCTCTGTCGCCGCGAGCTGGCAGGTGGTCGACATTCTTCGCGCCGACGGACACCGCGTCCGAGACATCAGGCCGATGACCCGCATCAATATCTCCGTCATGGTCGGCGACGGCGACCGGCAGGAATCCGGCTCCTTCGGCACCGGCGGCCGCGTCGGCTTCGGCGATTTCGTCACGGAAGAGAACTGGCGCCGCGGCGCCGACGAGGCTCTCCGCCAGGCGCTCGTCAATCTCGAAGCGATCGATGCGCCGGCCGGCACGATGGATGTCGTTCTCGGCTCCGGCTGGCCGGGCGTCATGCTGCACGAAGCCGTCGGCCACGGGCTGGAAGGCGATTTCAACCGCAAGAAGACTTCGGCCTTTGCTGGACTTTTGGGCCAGGTGGTTGCCGCACCCGGCGTCACCGTCGTCGACGACGGCACGATCGAAAACCGTCGCGGCTCGATCACGGTCGACGACGAAGGTACGCCTTCGGCCTATAATGTGCTGATCGAAGACGGCAAGCTGGTCGGCTACATGCAGGACCGGCAGAACGCCCGCCTGATGGGCATGAAGGCGACCGGCAACGGCCGTCGCCAGGGCTATGCCCACACGCCGATGCCGCGCATGACCAACACCTACATGCTCGGCGGCGACAAGACGCCCGAAGAAATCATCGCCTCGGTGAAGAAGGGCGTCTACGCCGTCTCCTTCGGCGGCGGCCAGGTGGATATCACCTCCGGCAAATTCGTCTTCGGCTGCACCGAGGCCTATCTGATCGAGAACGGCAAGGTCGGCGCGCCGATCAAGGGCGCCATGCTGATCGGCAACGGCCCGGACGCTATGAAGCGCGTCTCGATGATCGGCAACGACATGAAACTCGACACCGGCATCGGCAATTGCGGCAAGGCTGGCCAATGGGTCCCCGTCGGCGTCGGTCAGCCGCATCTCAGGATGGATCAGGTCACAGTCGGCGGGACGAAGACGTAAGACCTATCTGCCGCTCACTCCTCCTCCGGCCGAAAGCGCCATTTCCGTTCCACGGCGGCGGCAAGATCCAGGCCATTGCGGTGGGCGAAGAGCAGGATATGGCCGAGCACATCGGCCGTTTCGTCCGCCAGCGCCATCGCCACTTCCTCATCCGTCATGCCCTTGCGCCGGCCGCGGCCCGTCTTCCTGTTCCAGATTTGGGTGAGTTCGCCCATCTCTTCCTGTAGCTTGAGGACGAACCAATCGTCGTCGCGCTCCACGCCATTGGCGACGGCATAGGTTGTGGAGGCTTTTTCGAATTGCTGGATCAGGCCGGAAAGCATCGATATCGTTCCCTTTATGTTCCAGTCATCAATGAACGATTCTACCGAAAATGTCGAGACGGCGGAGCTTGCGCCCCGCCGTCTCGGTAGGCCCAGATTTTGATTTTCGCTCAGCCCTTGTGCGGCAGCAGCATGCAGTCGAAATCGTTCCGCTTCAGCGCGGCGCAGGCGGAGTTCGCGTCGTCGCGGCTGTCGAAGCCGACGAAGCGGGCGCGGTAGACGGTGCCGTTGCCCTTGCCGACGGCTTCCGTATAGGGCGAGGCATTGGCGAGCGCGTTGCCGGCCTTCGACTGGGCCGCGGAGAGCAGGTCCTTGGCGGCCTGCGCCGTCGGCGTCGCGGCGATCTGCACCTGCCAGCGACCGGTTGCCGGCTTGCCGGCATTCAGGATTTCATCCATCGCCACCGGGCGATCCATCGGCACGGTCACGTTCGGGACGGTCACGTTCGGGACGGCGGCGAAGGCGAGTGGGGCCTGAGCCGGGGCGAACTCGGCGCGCTTGCGCGTAGTCGCCGTGGTCTGCGTATCGACATCAACGGCGACATCGTCCGATGCCGAAGCCACCTCGATCTGCTTGACCTTGCCGCCACCGATGCTTGCGACGAGGCGCGATGTCGAAACGGAGCTGGCCTTCGGCACGTAGCGATCGAGAAGCGAAGCCATCAGCGCGTCGCGTCCACGGGCGGTCGCGCCGCCCATGACGACGCCGATGACGCGGCGATTGCCCTGGCGCACGGCGCTGACGAGGTTGAAGCCGGAAGCGTTGGTATAACCGGTCTTGATGCCGTCCATGCCCTGGTAGCGATACATCAGATTATTGTGGCCGCGAATGCGGTTGCCGCGATAGCTGAAGCCCGTCTGCGAAAACAGCCGGTATTCCTGGGGATAGTTGTTGATGAGCGCGACCGCGAGGGTGGACATATCGCGCGCAGTGGTCACCTGCTGCATGCTCGGCAGGCCCGAGGGATTGGTGAACACGGTGCGGCGCATGCCGAGTTCGCGCGCCTTCTGCGTCATCATGCGGGCAAAGCCGCTCTCGCTGCCACCAAGCGCCTCACCCATGGCGGCGGCGGCATCGTTGGCCGACTTGATGATCATGCCGTCGACGGCCTCGCGCACGGTGACGGTGCTGCCCGCCCTCAGGCCGAGCTTGGTCGGGCTCTT
This sequence comes from Rhizobium sp., assembly GCA_036398815.1. Lineage (GTDB taxonomy): Bacteria > Pseudomonadota > Alphaproteobacteria > Rhizobiales > Rhizobiaceae > Rhizobium. The sequence goes on from DASWOH010000321.1 coordinate 6,981, forward strand.
GCCGGCGGCGTTGCGCGATACCGGTATCTTGCTGTTCCAGCTCAGCTTGCCGCGATGGATCGCCTCGAACGTCATGTAAAGCGTCATCATCTTGGTCAGCGACGCCGGATGGTTGAGATCATCGGCATTGCTCGAAGCCAGCACCGCGCCGGTCTTCGCGTCCATGATGAAATAGGCGCTGCCCGCATAGCTCGCTACGGGCGCTGCCAACAGCACGACGGCCGCAGAGAGGGCCATCAGAAATTTTTTCATATTCGTCCCCAAACGAAACAGATGCCAATACACCGCGTCAACCCGTTGTACGCTTCTGCGACAGAAACCTGATATTCGGTGCGATATTGAGGCAACAGCCTCGATAGATTTCCAATTTTGCCTTTCCTGGTAAAATAACGGTTAACATATTGAAAATATGGTGCGGATTCAGCAAGGATTAACGGCGGTCGGGCTACAGCATAGGTTTTCGTCAACCGGGTCAATCCCTATGGAACAGGCCATCAGAGACCGTCTCAAGCGCGCCGCGATCTCCAGCGGGCTGGAAACTGCCACAATTCTGCAGAGCCTCGGACTGATGCGCGACGCCGCCGGCCTCGGCGCCATCTTCACCCTGCATCATGTCCGTCCGCCGCTGCCCCGCCGCTTCGCGCCGAATGCGCATCTGGAAATTTCGCCTGAATTCCTCGACCGCGCGCTGACCCGGCTAAAACGAGACGGCTACGATTTCATTGCCCTCGAGGCGCTGCCGGAGCGGTTGGCAAGCAGAAGTGACAGGCAGCCCTTCGCGGCCTTTACCCTCGACGACGGCAATCGCGACAATCTCGACCATGCGCTGCCGGTCTTTGCCCGCCACGGCGCCCCTTTCACCGTCTTCGTCGCCCAGGGCCTGTCGGAGCGGACACATAGTTTATGGTGGGAAACACTGGCCGACCTGCTTGACCGGCTGCACCGCCTGACATTCGATTTCGGCGCTGGTTCGGAGAGCTTCGATCTTGACAAGGCGGGCCGGCGGCAGATCGCGTTTGCCCGGTTCGCGGCCTATGTTCATGGCCGCGACGAGACGGAGGCCGTCGGCCGGATCGACGAGCTTGCGCGGCAGAACGGGCTGGAGCCGCTCGATCTCGTGCGCGGATCGATCATGGACCGGACGGAATTGAGGCGGCTTGCCGCCCATCCACTCGCCTCGCTCGGCGCCCATACTGTGAGCCATCGCGCACTTGCCCGGTTGCCGGAGGCGGAAGCGGCGGCGGAAATGGCGCTGTCGGCGGACTATGTCGCCGAGATCACCGGCCGGCGGCCGGCGACGATCGCCTATCCCTACGGCACGGCCGACGCGGTCTCACCGCGCGAAGCCCGGCTTGCGGCGGAACTCGGCTTTTCCATCGGCGTCACGACCCGCCCCGGAACGATCGTGGCCGCCAATGCCGCCGCCACCCTCCTGCCCCGGCTGTCCTTGAACGGCCATTATCAAAAGGCGCGTTATGCCTCGGCGCTTGCCTCCGGCATCCCCATGCGGCTTGCGCATAACCCCTTAAATCGGAATCGATTTAAGGAAAGGATTATGCGCTAACTCAAAGTGTTACTACGACCTTAGCGCGTCCGATTGGACGCGCGGCGCAGCAGTGGGGCGCCGGTATAATCCGTCAGGGATACATCCGCACCTTTTCCCAGGCACCTTCCGGCACCTCGCGGCGGAACTCGATTCGGTCGTGCAGACGGAATTGACGATCGTGCCAGAATTCGATCGACAGCGGCCGGATGCGGAAGCCGGACCAATATGGCGGGCGCGGAATGTCGCCGATGGCATAGCGCGCGGTATATTCGGCGACTGCTTTTTCCAACGCGAAACGGCCCTCGAGCGGGCGCGACTGCTTCGAGGCCCAGGCACCGATGCGGCTGCCGCGGGCCCTCGTCTTGTAGTACTCGTCGGCTTCCCTGTCGCTCACCACCTCGACGAGGCCACGCAACCGCACCTGCCGTCGCAGCGACTTCCAGTGGAAGCACATGGCCGCTTTCTTCTGGGAAAGAATTTCTTGACCTTTCTGGCTCTCGAAATTCGTATAGAATACGAATCCCTGGCTATCGAAACCTTTCAGAAGGACCATGCGGACATTTGGCAATCCATCCTTATCAACCGTTGCCAGGGCAACCGCATTCGGATCATTCGGTTCAGTGGCTTCCGCTTCGCGCAGCCAGGCGGCGAAAAGCGCGAAGGGTTCATTCTGTTCGGTGAAGTCACCGCTTGTTAACTCGTTTTCCGACATATTAGCTCAAATGCTCCGCAATTCCTAAAAATCGCCAGTCCCTGACGCTGGCCAAGATACTCGGGTGGAAGTCATAGCAAAGTCGACGGTTCATACAAAGCGCAAGCTTGTAAAAGGCGCGGCGATGGCGGTTGCCATTCTCTCCCTTTTCTCCGTTGGCGGCTGCGTCGGCGGCGGCATGGATGTACTGAGTTCGGCGAAGGTGGACCGAAGCGTGTCCACGGGCACGGTACCGACCGCTCCTGTGACAACCGACAGCATTTCCGACGAGACCACCGTGCGCAATGCCGTGACCTCGGCGGATCTCCACAGGCTCAACGGACAACCCGTGCCGTGGGCGAATGCCTCGACGGGCAGCGCCGGCGTCATCGACACGATCGTCGAGAACAACGCTTCCGGGCAGGTCTGCCGCCAATTCCGCACCACCCGGCATTCCTATCAGGGAATCGCCAATTTCTCCGGCAGAACTTGCCTTATCGGGCAAGGCGAATGGCAATTGCTGAGCTTCCAGCAGGCCGGCTGACCAGCCTCCCTATCTTCATTCATTCCCATCAAACGCTTCCGCCTGGCCGGCGGAGCGATGAAGCGCGCGCCGGCCGACCGTTCCGACGGAGATCTTCTCGCCGGCCCGCCTTGAAACTTAGCGAACGGCTAACCATTGCAGCAAATCGCCTGAGCAGGGCTCGCCCGGCGTAACCACTGATTAGCAACTGTTCCCGCAGGATCACGCCACATTCGCGTCGACCTTCCTTGGCGTCCGGGGACACGGGAGGGAAGCGCGGTCCATTCCATTATTTCCTTTTGGGCGCCCCAACGAGGCCTGGCGCCGTCCAAATCGGTGGTTGAGATGATGCGCGATCCGTACAAGCTACTTGGCGTGAAGAAGGATGCAAGGGCAGACGAAATCAAGGCGGCGTGGCGCAACCTGGCGAAGGCGGTGCATCCCGATCATAATATCGGCGATCCCACGGCAACGGAGCGCTTTGCCGAAATCGGCCGCGCATACGAGACGCTGAGGGACCCGCAGAAGCGCAGCCGTTACGATCAGGTGGCGCACATGGCGGAAGCGAAGGCGCAAAGCCGGGAACAGACCATCATGCAGCAGCGCCAGGCGGCCCGCGATGCCGAGGAACGCGCCAAGGCTGCTCGCGCCAACGCCGAAAAGATCATGGAAGAACTCGCCCGCGCCAATGCGCGCAAGGCGCAGGCGGCGGCGGCAACCGAGCCGCAGGCAGCAGATACAGGCGAGTCGCCCGAGGATATGGTCGAACGCATTTTCGGCGCGAAGGCCGCGCGCGCGGCCCCGAGCCAGACCACGGCCGATACTGGCGCCACCGAGGCGGAAAAACAACGCGAAGCGAATGGCGCCACGATCGAAGAAGCCCTTGCCGATGAGGAACAGCTTGCGACGGGAACCGGTTCGGGCTCCGTTCGCTCCCCCTTCGGCATACTCGGCTCGCTCGTACGCCGCATCACCGGCGGCGTTCAGGACAAGCCGCCGGAGAAAACGCCGGAGATCGCCGCCGAGGCGACCGTCACGCTCGATAACATGCTCAAGGGACACTGGATCAACGTTCCGCTCCCCGAAGGGCGGGAGGCGCGCTTCCAGGCGACGACGGATATCGGCAACGGGCAGGTCCTGCACCTGAAGGGCCAGGGACTGAAATTGCCGGGCATGCTGCGCGGCGACGTGGCGATCACCGTCCATCTTTCCACCGACAGCCGCTTCACGCTCGACGGCTTCGACGTCCGCACGACGCTTCCGGTCACCATCGAAAATGCCGTGCTCGGTTATGAGACGGAGGTCGAAGGATTGAACGGTCAGGTTCGACTAACCGTTCCCGCCTGGTCCGGTTCGGATCAAGTTATCCGAATCTCCGGTGAGGGTCTCCCGGACGGACAGGGTGGAAAAGGCGATCTGGTGGTGGAATTGCGCCTGATGCTCTGGGAAAAGCCGGATGACAAAGTCACCGATTTGATGCGCAGCATGCGGGAAGGTTTTTTTCTGTGAAATTTCAGTGACAACCGCACCCTTTGTTACGATCCCTAACAGTTGATGATCTTGACGATGCTTGAACAGGGGATCGGCCTATGCCATAGGCAGGATCAATCGTAATTCAAGGGAGCATAATATGGCTCAAGCCACTGGCCTCATGGCAGGCAAGCGCGGCCTCATTCTCGGCGTTGCAAACAACCGTTCCATAGCTTGGGGTATTGCCAAAGCCTGTTCCGACGCCGGTGCCGAAATCGCATTGACGTGGCAGGGCGACGCTTTGAAGAAGCGCGTCGAGCCGCTCGCTCAGGAACTCGGCGCCGTCATGGCCGGCCATTGCGATGTCACGGAACCCGCGACGATCGACGCCGTCATCGACACGCTCGAAGCCAAGTGGGGCAAGATCGATTTCGTCGTGCACGCCATCGCCTTCTCCGACAAGGACGAACTGACCGGCCGTTACATCGACACCAGCCGCGATAATTTCGCGCGCACGATGGACATCTCCGTCTATTCCTTCACCGCCGTCGCCCAGCGCGCCGAGCGAATCATGAATGACGGCGGCTCGCTGATCACCCTCACCTATTACGGTGCGGAGAAGGTCATGCCGCACTACAACGTCATGGGCGTCGCCAAGGCCGCTCTCGAAGCGAGCGTTCGCTACCTCGCCGTCGACCTCGGCGGCCGCGGCATTCGCGTCAACGCGATTTCGGCCGGCCCGATCAAGACGCTGGCCGCTTCCGGTATCGGCGACTTCCGCTATATCCTGAAGTGGAACGAATACAACGCGCCGCTGAAGCGCGGGGTTACGATCGATGAGGTCGGCAATTCCGCACTTTACCTGCTCTCCGATCTTTCCACCGCCGTCACCGGCGAAATCCATCATGTCGATTCCGGCTACCATACCGTCGGCATGAAGGCTGTGGACGCGCCCGACATGTCGGTCCTCAAGGATTGATCAACAGGAAGTCTGAACCGTGCCGCCCATCCTCTATGTGATCCGTCACGGTCAGACCGACTGGAATGCCGAGCGCCGGCTGCAAGGGCAAAAGGATATCGACCTCAACGCCATCGGCCGTGCGCAAGCCCGGCAGAACGGCTTCGAATTGGCCGAAGTCCTCGCTTTCGAAAACTACCCTTTCGACTTCGTTGCAAGCCCAATGCGGCGTACCCGCGAGACCATGGAGATCGCGCGGGAAGCCATGGGCCTGCCACCCAAGGATTATCGCACCGACGAGCGGCTGGTCGAAGTCTCCTTCGGTGCCTGGGAAGGTTTTACCATCAAGGAATTGAAGGCGACCGAGTCGGAACGCCTTGCCGAGCGCAATGCCTCCAAATGGGATTTCATCCCGCCGGGGGAGGACGCGGAGAGCTATGAGATCCTCTCCTGGCGCGTCGGCTCCTGGCTGGCATCCGTCGACAGGCCGACCGTCTGCGTCACCCATGGCGGCGTCATCCGTTCGCTATTCCGACTGGTCGGCGATGTCTCGAAAGAGGATGCCTCGGAGACGGAGATACCGCAGGACCGCATCCTGAAGGTCGATCCGCAGATGAAGATCATCGGCTGGATCTAGGAGCCGCCGCCTGCCCGGCTAACGGCTGCCAATTCTCACTGTACGATATCGAGATCGTTGATGACGCGCTTGCCGTCGACTTCCGTGTAGAAGACGATGACCTTGACGCCGGCCTTCAGGCCGCTGAAATCGAAATCCTCCGGCGCCTGATAGTTCTTGCCGTCATCCAGCGTGATGCTGAAATTCTTCGCATCGACCTTCTTGATCGTGGACTCGACATCGGCGCTTTCGGCAAAGCCGGCGACGGGGGCGAGAAGACTCGCCGTGGCCAGGAGCGTCGCAACAAAGAAGCGCATGGGAGGGACCCTTTATTTCATTTCGGTGCCATTTTTTGATCTGGTAGAGATAACACTTTGAATATGGCGGAAGTTGCCCGCAACAATGGCGTTCGCCGCCCAATTCATGAATGTATTTTCACAATCCACAGCATGGACTAGTCTTCGTTTACCATATCAGACCCCTGGCCGAGCTTTTACATGGTTCGCCCCGAGGGCCGTTTCGTGGAAAGAAGGATTTGCCTCGGCGGCTTTTTGGCCTATGAGTGTGCCGCAATTCCAAAAGACAAGACGCGGCCCGCCGCCGGGCCGCCGCAATCCGGTTGTTCCCATGTCGCATAATAGCTTCGGTCATCTCTTCCGCGTCACCACCTGGGGCGAAAGCCATGGGCCGGCGCTCGGCTGCGTCGTCGACGGCTGCCCTCCCGGCCTTCGTTTCAAGCTGGAAGACATCCAGGCCTGGCTCGACAAGCGCAAGCCCGGCCAGTCGCGCTTCGTGACGCAGCGCCGCGAGGACGATCTCGTCAAGGTACTCTCCGGCGTGATGCTGGACGAGGACGGCGAGACGATGATTTCGACCGGAACGCCGATCTCGATGCTGATCGAGAATACCGACCAGCGCTCCAAGGATTACGGCGAGATCGCGCGGCGCTATCGCCCCGGCCATGCCGACTATACCTATGACGTCAAATATGGCATTCGCGACTATCGCGGCGGCGGCCGCTCCTCGGCCCGAGAGACCGCGGCGCGTGTTGCTGCCGGTGGCATCGCCCGTCTCGTCGTGCCCGGCGTCACCGTGCGCGGCGCGCTAGTGCAGATCGGCAAGCACAAGATCAACCGCGCCAACTGGGATTGGGCGCAGGTCGACCAGAACCCGTTCTTCGCGCCGGACCCGGAAATCGTGCCGGTCTGGGAAGAATATCTCGACGGCATTCGCAAGTCCGGCTCATCGATCGGCGCAGTGGTGGAAGTCATCGCCAAGGGCGTACCCGCCGGCCTTGGTGCTCCGATCTACGCCAAGCTCGACCAGGATATCGCCTCGCTGCTGATGTCGATCAACGCCGTCAAGGGTGTCGAGATCGGGGAAGGCTTTGCGTCCGCCGAACTCACCGGCGAAGAAAATGCCGATGAAATGCGCATGGGCAATGACGGAAACCGCATTTTCCTGTCCAATCATGCCGGCGGCATTCTGGGTGGCATTTCCACCGGCGAACCCGTTATCGCCCGCTTCGCCATCAAGCCGACCTCCTCGATCCTGACCGAGC
>DASWOH010000322.1:0-1587 GCA_036398815.1 Rhizobium sp.
CTTTGTTTGGGGGCATGTCGCGGCCAAGCTGCAGGCCGCTGGCCACGAGGTTCTGACGATCGATTTGCCGGGCCGTCCGGCAAACCCGATGACCCCCGACAAGGTCAGCCTCGACCTGTATCGCGATACGGTGCTCACCGCGCTGAACAACACCAATCGTCCCGCGATTCTGGTCGGCCACAGCTTTGCCGGCATCGTCATCGCGGCCGCCGCCGAGCAGTCGCCGGAGAAGATCAAAACCCTCGTGTTCGTCGCCGCTTACCTGCCGCATGATGGCGACTCGCTTCTGTCGCTGGCCCAGCAGGATCACGACGCCAAGATCGGCCCGCACTTGCAGATCGACAAGGAGAGGGGGATCGCAGTCGTCGAATATTCGGCGCGCGCCGAACTCTTCGCCAATGACGGCCCGGCGCCTCTAAAGGCGAAACTCCCGGACCTCATCCTTGACGAGCCCGTGGCGCCGTTGGTGACTCCGGTGCATGTCACGGATGCTCGGTTCGGCCAGGTCGACAAGGTCTACGTCCACACCAGCGTGGATCAGGTCATCAGCCCCGCCTTCCAGGCCAAGATGGTCGACAGCACGCCAGTGCGGAATTCGGTCACCCTCCTGACGGGCCACCTCCCGTTCCTCACCGATCCCGACGGCCTCGCCAAGGCGATCGAGCGCGCGGCCGAATAAAAATAAAAGACATCGGCCGCCATGGCGGCAGGCGGGCGACTTTCGCCCCGACACTCTTCCTTTGGAAGAATGCCGTCGCCCGCCTGTCCTTGCCACCCCCGACATCGCGTGATGATCGGACCAACCAGACCCTTCGCCCACAACAAGCGCGACGACGCGGGGAATATTGATGACCAAGCTGCTTTATCTGGAAGCCTCTCCCAGAGGACACAACGCCAAGTCTATTCACATGGCCGAGGCTTATCTCGTCGCCCTGAGTGAAGACAATCCCGATCTTGAGATTGATACGATCAAGATTTGGGACATGGATCTGCCGGAGTTCGACGGAAATAAAATAGCAGCAAAGTTGAACGTCATCGGCGGACAGAATCACAACGCCGATCAAAAAACTGCGTGGGATCAAATCGTGGAAATCGCCGGTCGGTTCATCGCAGCGGATCGCTACCTATTCTCCATTCCTATGTGGAACGGTGGCATTCCGTATCGCCTGAAGCATTATATCGACGTCATTCATCAGCCTGGCCTCCTTTGGGGCCTAGACCCCACCATCGGATATGATGGCCTGCTGAAAGATAAGCATGCGACGCTGATACTAACGTCGGGAGCTTACGCCCCCAGCTTGCCGTCGCCGGCGTTCGGCGTGGACCACCATTCGACGTATATGCGCGACTGGCTGAACCAGGCCGGTGTTACGAATATCGACGAAGTCCGCTTCCAGCCTACGCTCCTAACGCCCGAACCGGCGTGCGAACTCGAACGAGCGAAGCAAGCTGCGGCCGATTTGGCACGCCGTCACGGAAGACTATGAACTTAGTTTCAATAGCCCTGCCGGTGGAACCGCCGTCACCATAGGTCTGAGAGGAATATGGTGGTGCGGTTGGCCGGGGTCGAATCGGCACTCCTCTCGG
>DASWOH010000323.1:0-5581 GCA_036398815.1 Rhizobium sp.
TCCCTCGTGCCCAGGGCCTGCGGCAGTTCCTTATCCGAAAATTAATCTATCGGACTCACAATCTGCCCAGATTTTCTGGGGCGCTTCCACAACGTGAAGCCGAAGCAATGATTGCCTCCTGGCGCTGCTCAGGACCCCGCCTGCGGACATCTCAAGATTGAAGATTATGCGTCCGGTCAGTGTTGCGTAGCGCTGGCAGGGGGGAGCGGTGTGTGAGAGGCCAGAGCCACGATGTTCATTGACAAGATACTGTCCCGTTTCAAGATCAAGACGAAGGTTCTGATCTTCGTCCTGCCGTTCGTCATCAGCATTTCCGCCGTCGGCCTCACCGGGCTCTATGCTTCGGGCCTGCTGCAGGGGCGCATGGAAATCTCCAACAGCGTGCTGCAATCGCTGACCGGCTTCAAGAATCTCTACGGCTCGATGGATGACTTCCTGCGCATTACCAACGAGCAGCTGCGCGACAAGCTGTATGAGGATATCAAATCGCAGCAGGGCGTCCTCGATTCGACGCTCGGCCAGCTCGAGAAAGATGCGGATGGCCGCGACAATCTGACGGATGCGACGGCCAAGACCGCCGATATGGCGAACGTGGTCGCCAAGCTCTGGATGCTGCACGAACAGGAAGTCGATTTCCGCAAGGTGATCGACGATGCTCAGAAAACGCTGATCAAAGCCCGTTTCAACGTCGATTTCAACGGTCAGCAACTGGAAGACCAGGTGCGCCAGGACCAAGCGGCCGCGACCGCGACGCTGCGGTCCGCCGACCGCCTGCTGAAGGGCGGCGATATGCTCGGCGCCGTTGCCGAGGATTTCAACAAGGCCGCAACACCTGCCGACAAGGTCAAGCTGCTCAAGGACCGGTTGCCCGATCTTGCCAAGGCGCAACGCTCGATCGCTCTTGCTCTTCCGCAAAACCAGAAGAGCGTCGTGCAATCCCTGGTCGGCACGATCAAGGACCTGACCGCCTTCACCGAGAGCACGGATGCCCCGACCGACGACACGATCGCCAGCATCGGCCGGCTTCTCTCCCGCTTCCGCCAGACATCGACCTATACCCAATTGGCCGCGACGCAGATGATGCGGGAGGCGACGACGACCTTCGTGGATATGGACGCCAAGGTTGCTCAAACCAACTCCGTTCTTCAGGATACCCGCCGTCTCCAAGGCTCCGTCTATTCGCTGCAGCTCGTGCTTGGCGAGTTCCTGTCCAATACCAGCAAGGATAATCTCGCCCGTCTGAGGCAGGAGGTTTCCAAACTCCGGGGTGCCATGGACACGCTGAAGCAAAGCGCCAGGGGCATGGATTTCATCGATAATATCGACGCTGGCATCCGCCCCGCCCTCAAGGCGATCGAGGATGGCGGCGACCAACTGGTCAACACGTCGACCCTGCGTATCGCGGAATACGCCATCGCGCGCCAGCAGCTCGACCAGGTCTGGGGTCAGCTCACCGCCTTTGCCGAAACGCAGAAGCAGAGCGCCGGCACCGAGCGCAACCAGGCAAACTATATCTCGCTCCTCGCCACCATCCTCGGCATCATCCTTTCCGTCGCCGGCGGTATTGCCCTGGTGCTGACCTTGCAGCGCCCGATCGGCCAGATCACCGCCGCCATGCGCCGCATTGCCGATGGCATGCTGGAGACCACGATCACCGGCGAAAAGCGCCACGACGAAATCGGCGACATGGCCCGTGCGCTCGGCATCTTCAAGGAAAACGCGATCTCGAAAATCCGCATCGAGGAGCAGAGCGACGAGGAGCGTGCCGCCGCCGAGCACGAACGCCAGCGCAACGACGCCGAAAAGCACGAGCTCGACCGCCAGATCGACTTCGCCGTCAGCGAGCTTGCCGCTGGCCTGGAGCGCCTGGCGCAGGGCGATATCTCCTCGACGATCGAGACGCCCTTCATCGGCCGTCTCGAACAGCTTCGCCGGGATTTCAACAGCTCGCTGTCGCGCCTGCAGCAGACGATCAGCCAGGTGCGCGACAATGTCGAGATGATCCAGACCAACGGCAACCAGATGGCTGCCTCCGCCGAGGACCTGTCGAAGCGCACCGAACAACAGGCCGCCTCCCTGGAACAGACCGCCGCCGCCGTCGACGAGATCACCATCACGGTTCGCTCGTCCGCCGAGCGCGCCAAGGATGCGGATGCGATCGTGCGCGAGGCCAAGCGCAGCGCCGACGATAGCTCCGTCGTCGTCGGCAATGCCATCGACGCCATGACGCGCATCGAAGATGCTTCCCATCAGATCGAACAGATCATCGGCGTCATCGACGAGATTGCCTTCCAGACCAACCTGCTGGCGCTGAACGCCGGCATCGAGGCAGCCCGCGCCGGCGACGCCGGCAAGGGCTTTGCGGTCGTGGCCATGGAAGTGCGCGAACTGGCCCAGCGCTCCGCCGCTGCGGCCAAGGAGATCAAGGGCCTGATCAACAAATCGACCCAGGAGGTCAATTCCGGTTCGCAATTCGTGCAGCAGGCCGGCTCGGTGCTGGCGCAGATCAGCGGCCAGATCGTCACCATCAGCCAGCATGTGGAAATGATCGCCCGCGCCAGCCACGATCAGGCAAGCGCGCTGCAGGAGGTCAATGCCTCCGTCAACCATATGGACCAGATGACGCAGAAGAACGCCGGCATGGTCGAGGAGACCACTGCGGCCAGCCGGGAACTGGCCTCCGAGGGGAACGCGCTGCTCTATCTCATCCAGCAATTCAAGATCGAAAGCGGGTATAACCCGAGCCATATGCGGGCGGATGCTGCCTGACCGCAGCAATCGCCGTCATCGTCACAGGCGGATCGGCCAACATTAGGCCGGTCCGCCTTTTTCGTTTTGAGCCATGCATAGGTGCGGTCGAGGATGTTTCCGAACCAGGTGAACACAACATAGGAGTTGTGACCATGCACCTGGTAGAATTCATCCTCGCTCAGGCTCGATCGCCCAAGACGGTATTGGTCGCGAAGTTGGATGATGTTGGCAATAACGATGCTGTCGAGCATGGGAAATCTCCATGTTGAAAGGCATCTTTTCAATTACACATAGAAATTTGCTTCATATATAGCCATTTTCGCTATATATTTTTCAATTATGAAAAATGCGACCTGGGATGCCTATCAGCTTTTCCTCGATGTCGCCCGCGGCGGCGGGCTGACGGGCGCCGTTTCGTCGAGCGGATTGAGCCCGGCGACGATCGGCCGGCGGATGCTGGAGTTGGAAAGCCAGGTCGGCCGTGCGCTCTTTCAGCGCAGCCAGACGGGTTATGCGCTGACCGGCGACGGCCAGGCGCTGTTCGACCAGTTGCTGGACATGGAAGCAGCCGCGCGCAAGGTGGATAGCTGGCAGCGCGAGGTGCAGGGTGCGGCAATCGTGCGGATAGCGGCGGGCACCTGGGTCGGCTGGCTGCTCAGCCAGAACATGCCGTCGATCTGCTCCGAGCGGGATGGCTTCCGCATCGACCTGCATCTCGCCGAGCGCCGCGCCAGCCTCGCCCATCGCGAAAGCGATATCGGCATCCGCGCCTTTGAGCCGGAAGAGGCCAATCTCGCTGCTATCAAGACCGGCGATGTCGCCTATGCCGCCTATCAGGCGCGCAACATGCGCTTCGCCGGACCCAGGCGCTGGATCGCCGTTGCGGAAGAGGAGGCGATCTCCGCCTATCTGCGCTGGCCGCACCAGACCGTACGCGAGGCGATCACGGTGACGGTCAACCGGCCGCGCTCGCTTCACGACCTTGTCCTTGCGGGAGCGGGCGTCGCCGTTCTTCCCTGTTTCGTCGGCGATCTGGAGCCTCGTCTGGAGCGGGTGGGCGAGGAGGTCGCCTCCTTGCGTCACGGGCAATGGATCGTCATGAACGACACCGATCGCCATCGCCGCGAGATCCGCGTTGTGGTCGACCGCATGGCCCGGCTGCTGAAGAGCCATGCCGACCTCTTCGCGGGCAACCGTCCGACCTATGTTTGAAAACCGCAAGCCGGGAATGGCACGACCTGCGTCCGATCGGCGAACTGCGCCATCCCCCGATCCTGCGTAAATCCGCGAAAGCTCATACTGGCTTGCTTTTCCCCCTTGTGGCCTTTGGGATTCCTTTCTAGTCTGGCGGGAAAAACAGAGGGTTGGGTGTCGCCGGGATGCCCTTGAACAAAACAGGAGAGATCATGAAGTCCATGTTCGCACGGCTCGCGGCAACCGCTTTTGCGGCTGTTTCGCTAGTGACGGCTGCCCAGGCGGAAGACAAAGTCGTCAACGTCTACAACTGGTCGGATTACATCGATGATTCGATCCTGGCCGATTTCACCAAGGAAACCGGCATCAAGGTCGTCTACGACACCTTCGACGCCAACGAAACGCTGGAAACAAAGCTGCTCGCGGGCAAGACCGGCTATGACGTCGTCGTGCCGACCGCCTACTTCCTGCAGCGCCAGATCAAGGCCGGCGTCTTCCAGAAGCTCGACAAGTCGAAGCTGCCGAATATTTCCAACATGTGGGATACAGTGCAGCAGCGGATCGCGGCCTACGATCCCGGCAACCAATATGCCGTCGACTATATGTGGGGCACCAGCGGCGTCGGCTACAATGTCGACAAGGTGAAGCAGATCCTCGGCACCGACGAAGCGCCGGACGTCGACGTGATCTTCGATCCGAAGCTTGCCGCCAAGTTCAAGGATTGCGGAATTTACGTGCTCGATTCCCCCACCGACGTCATTCCGGCGGCGCTGCGCTATCTCGGCCTCGATCCGAACTCGACCAAGCCCGAGGATTTCCAGAAAGCCGAGGAGCTGTTGACGGCGGCCCGCCCGAATATCCGCAAATTCCATTCGTCCGAATACATCAATGCGCTTGCCAACGGCGATATCTGCATTGCCTTCGGCTACTCCGGCGATGTGCTGCAGGCGCGCAACCGCGCGGCCGAGGCCAAGAACGGTATCAACATCAGCTATGCCATCCCGAAAAAGGGGGCGCAGATGTGGTTCGACGTGATGGCGATCCCGGCCGATGCGCCGCATATCGCCGAAGCGCACGAGTTCATCAACTACATGATGAAGCCGGAAGTCATCGCCAAGGCCAGCAACTTCACGGCTTATGCGAATGGCAACAAGGCGTCGCAGCAATTCGTCAGCAAGGAAGTGCTGGAGGATCCGTCCGTCTATCCGACGGAAGAGGTCTCGAAGAACCTTTATACCTTGAATCCGTGGGATCCGAAAACGCAGCGCGTGGCGACGCGCTTGTGGACGAAGGTCACCACCGGCCAATAATTGCAAAGCAGGCCCGGACGGCAACGTCCGGGCCTTTTTCTGACGGCATAAGGTAAAGATCAGGACCGCGCCGGAATGGGGAAGAGCCGGCGCAACATCCTTTCATTTGGGGATAAATGATGAAGTCTCTCGGGAATATCCGGCGTTCCTTTGCTCCGTGGACCGACCCTTCGGCAAAGCCTTACATTTCCTTCAAGAACGTTACGAAGAAGTTCGGCGATTTCGTCGCCGTCGATAATCTTTCGCTGGATATCTACAACCGCGAATTCTTCGCCCTGCTCGGTGCGTCCGGCTGCGGCAAGTCCACGCTGCTGCGCATGCTGGCG
>DASWOH010000324.1:0-27425 GCA_036398815.1 Rhizobium sp.
TGCTGGAGTTTGACTAGCACCTTCGCCCCAGCGGGGGTCCGAAGTACGGGTTGAGACCCGTGGCTCAACCCCGGCGCGGGTCGCGCGGTACACGCGGGTTGAGGGGGCGTTACCGGGAAATTGCCTTTCGCTTGCCGCTCAAGGCCCTTCTCGCTTCGCTCCTAGGCCCCCTCATCCGGCCACTCGCGACTTCGTTTCACTCAATGGTTCGTGTCCACCTTCTCTCCGTTGGAGAGAAGGTCTTCCATCAATGCCCGCTGAATTCCACCAGCGTGTGAACCGGCACATCGAGTGCTTCCAGCTTCTTGCGGCCACCGAGATCCGGGAGGTCGATGACGAAGCAGGCGGCGACGACTTCGGCGCCGATCTGGCGCAGCAACTGGGTGGCGCCAACGGCCGTGCCGCCGGTCGCGATCAGATCATCGACCAGGATCACCTTTTCGCCTGGGTTCACCGCGTCGCGGTGCATCTCCATCTCGT
This sequence comes from Rhizobium sp., assembly GCA_036398815.1. Taxonomy (GTDB): domain Bacteria; phylum Pseudomonadota; class Alphaproteobacteria; order Rhizobiales; family Rhizobiaceae; genus Rhizobium. The sequence continues at coordinate 481 of DASWOH010000324.1, forward strand.
CGACGCCGTATTCGAGGCTATAGGCGATGCGCACGATATCGTGCGGCAGCTTGCCCTTCTTGCGGATCGGCACGAAACCGGCCGACAACTGATGCGCGACCGCGCCGCCCAGAATGAAGCCACGGGCCTCCATGCCGGCGACCTTGTCGATCTTGGTGCCGGCATAGGGCTGCACCAGTGCATCGACGGCCCGGCGAAACGCCTTGGCATTGCCGAGCATCGTGGTGATGTCGCGGAAGATGATGCCGGGCTTGGGATAGTCCGGAATGGAGCGGATGCTGGCGGCAAGCTCCGAAGCGATAGTGTTCATGGAAATAGGTACTCTCAGGCTAAGATAGGGCCGGCCGCACCCTATCAAGACGCGTGCGCGATACCAACAAAAAAGGCGGCCCCGACGGGCCGCCTCTTGTTGATTGCATGGCTGAAACGCTTAGTGAGCGCCGGCCTTGGCGTAGACCGACCGCTTGGTGAGATAGATCAGCGTCGAAAAGATCAGCAGGAACACGATGACCATGAAGCCGAGGTGCTTGCGCTCCTCCAGATGCGGCTCCGAAGCCCACATCAGGAAGGCGGAAACATCGTGCGCATACTGATCGACCGTTTGCGGTGAACCGTCGTCATAGGTCACCTGGCCGTCGGAGAGCGGCTTCGGCATGGCAAAGGTCGCGGCCGCATCGAAATACGGATTGTAGTGCGAGTTCTGCGGAACCTGGAAACCCGCCGGCGGCTCCTCGTACCCGGTCAGCAGCGAGTAGATATAGTCCGGGCCGCCTTCCTGATACTGCGTGAAGATGTCGAAGATGAACTGCGGGAAGCCGCGCTCGATTTCGCGCGCCTTGGCAAGCAGGGACATATCCGGCGGTACGGCCCCATTGTTAGAGGCGGCCGCCGCTTCATCATTCGGGAACGGCGACGGGAAATGGTCGGACGGAAGCGCCTTGCGCGTGAACATCTCACCCTGAGGGTTCGGACCGTCCTGCACTTCGTAGTTCGCCGCGAAGGTCTTGACCTGCGCTTCCGAATAGCCGAGCTCGCCCAGCGTGCGGAAGGGCACCAGCTTCATCGAATGACAGGCGGAACAGACTTCCGTGTAGACCTTGAGGCCGCGCTGAAGCTGCGCCTTGTCGTAATAGCCGAAGGGGCCGGAAAAGGACCAGTGCTGTGTCCTCGGCTCCTTGAGCGGGTAGTGCGGTGTCGCTTCTTCGGCGGCGGGCTTGGTCTCCGCGGCAACGGCGGCAACCGTGGCGAAGCCACCGATGAGTGCGAGCGACAGAAGGCCGGCAACAAGCTTTTTCATTGTTCTCTTCCCCGGTTACGCTTGCGCCGGAACGGCTGTCTTGCCGTTCTGCTTCTCAAGGACCGCCTCCGTTATCGAATTTGGAATGCGTCGCGGTGTTTCGACCAGGCCGAGAACCGGCATGGCGACGAGGAAGAACAGGAAGTAGAACAGCGTCGCAAACTGCGAGATCACAACGAAATTGCCTTCCGCTGGCTGCGAACCGAGCCAGCCGAGCAGAACGGCATCGGCGACGAACAGCCAGAAGAACAGCTTGTACCAGGGACGATAGACCGCCGAGCGGATCTTCGACGTGTCGAGCCAGGGCAGGAAGAACAGCACGATGATCGCGCCGAACATCGTCAGAACGCCGCCAAGTTTGGAGTCGATCGGGCCGATGTTGAAGGTGATCGAGCGCAGCATCGCGTAGAACGGCAGGAAGTACCATTCCGGAACGATATGAGCCGGCGTCTTCAGCGGATTGGCCGGAATGTAGTTGTCGGCATGGCCGAGGAAGTTCGGCAGGTAGAAGACAAAATAGGCGAAGACCAGCAGGAAAATGGAAACGCCGAGCGCATCCTTCAGCGTCGCATAGGGCGTGAAGGGTACGGTATCGGTCTTCAGCTTGACTTCGACGCCGGTCGGGTTCGTCTGGCCGGTCACATGCAGCGCCCAGATGTGCAGGATAACGACACCGGCGATCATGAACGGCAGCAGATAGTGCAGCGAGAAGAAGCGATTGAGCGTCGGATCATCGACGGCGAAGCCGCCGAGCAGGAAGGTCTGGATCCAGTCGCCGACCCAGGGAAAGGCCGAGAAGAAGCCGGTGATGACGGTCGCCCCCCAGAAGGACATCTGACCCCAGGGCAGAACGTAGCCCATGAAGGCCGTTGCCATCATCAGAAGATAGATGATCACGCCGAGGATCCAGAGGATCTCGCGCGGCGCCTTGTAGGAACCGTAATAGAGGCCACGGGCAATGTGGAGATAGACCGCGACGAAGAAGAAGGACGCGCCATTGGCGTGCATGTAGCGCAGCAGCCAACCATGGTTGACGTCGCGAACGATCTTTTCGACGGAGTTGAAGGCGACGGTCGTGTCTGCCGCATAATGCATGGCAAGAACGACGCCGGTCAGGATTTGCAGAACGAGCATGACGGCCAGCATGGCGCCGAACGTATAGGCATAGTTCAAATTGCGCGGGACCGGATAGGCGATGAAACTGTCATAGACCATGCGCGGCAGCGGCAACCGCGCGTCGACCCATTTTTCGAGCCCTGTCGATGGCTCGTAAGACGAATGAGCACTCATGATTCAGTTCCCCCTCAACCGACCTTGATCTTTTTTTCTGCGGTGAACGCATATAGCGGAATGGCGAGGTTCTGCGGCGCCGGCCCATGACGGATGCGACCGGCAGTGTCATAGACCGAACCGTGACAGGGACAGAACCAACCGCCATACTCCCCCGCCTGACCGAGCGGTATGCAGCCGAGATGCGTGCAGACGCCGATCATGACGAGCCAGTTCTCCTTCCCGTCGCCGGCCGAACGCGCGACATCGGTCGCTTGCGCGTCCGACGGCAGATTGGCATTGCGGGCGACCGGGTCCTTCAGATCGGAAATCTGAGCACCCTTGGCATCGTCGATTTCCTTCTGCGTGCGGTTGCGGATGAAGACGGGCTTACCGCGCCATTTCACGGTCAGAGACATGCCCGGCTCCAGGCTGGACACGTCGACTTCGATGGAAGCAAGCGCAAGCGTCGAGGCATCCGGCCGCATCTGGTCGATAAACGGCCAGGCGACGGCAACCGCGCCTACCGCGCCGGCCATGCCCGTCGTCAGATAAAGGAAATCTCGGCGAGTAGGCTCGCCCGTGGTTTCACCCGTCGTAGTGTGCTCGCTCAAAGCCGGACCATCCTCTTCCGCAAAACCCGCAGCTAGGCGCTGCGGTACCCCCTCACAAACGGCGAATCAACGCGACCATAATTCCGCCATAGATTCCTCCGCATCCCGCCGCGTTCTAAGCTTGATCGCAAATTATGTCCAGTCTTGGCAAGGGATGGGGGCACAATGTCGCGGCAAAAGCGTGCTATTTGGCCGGGAGCGCCGAGCTTAAAATCATCGCCGTCAGTCAAACCGGCGTAAGAGCATGAAAAACCGCGGGATTCGCATAATAAAATTTCGTGTTGCAAAGCAAAATAAACAGTGATTTCAATGTTGCATTGCAATAAAATCAATGCCACGCCGGTCATTGATCTGTACGACGACAGTCTTTCCTCGCTTTCGACCCCTATGGATTTCATAACGACATCACGCGCCGTTTCAGGCACCGCCGCTCGCTTCCGAGCCTCGTTTAGCAATACCAAGGATATGTTTTTATGAGGCAGACGATTTACTGCGTTTTATGCGTGCTCGCGACGCTGCTGCTGGTCACGCTGGCGGCGCGCTACGTCTTCGACCTCTGGCTACTCGCCTTCTTCGAGAGCCTGCAGACGCATTTCAGCTTTTTCGGCATAGCGCTTGCCCTGCTCGCGCTTCTTTTCCGGCGGCACTGGTATGCGGTTCTCCTGGTCGTGTTCGGCATCGGGCTCGCGGTCCATTCGGTCCTGATGCTGCGGGAATATGCTGCATCCCCGGTGACAGCGACCGGTACAGCCAAAAGCTTCAAGCTGCTCTCCTTCAACATCGAGAACAGCAACTTCGAAAACGGCGCGCGCATCGCCGATTTCATCCTGGGCTCCAACGCCGATGTCGTGGAGATTTTCGAGGCCGAGCCGATAAAAGCCGAACTGCAGCGTATCGGCGACACCTACCCCTATCGCATCGGCTGCGGCGTCATGACCACCAATTGCGATTCACTCCTATTGTCGAAGCGTCCGTTCCAAGCGCAGGAGGTGCGCAGCCTCGGCAGCCTCTGGGCCAACCGCTTCATCCTCGCGACCATCGACATGGGCGGCCAGCCGGTGGCCTTTGCGTCGGCGCATCTCAGCAAGCCTTATTTCGACGAATTTCATGCGGGCGAGTTGAGCATCCTCGGCCCGATCCTCAAAGACGTTCAGGGGCCGCTGGTCCTTGCCGGTGATTTCAACGCCTCGGTCATTGCTCCCGATATGCGGGACTTCCTGAAGGACGCCGGGCTCAGCCACGCCTTTCCGGAGCCCGCAACATGGCCGGTCATGGCCGGCGCCTATGGTATCGCCATCGATCATGTTTTCGCGCGCGCGCCGTTGCAGTTGATATCCGTCCGACAGATACCGGACGCCATGGGCTCGAACCATTTCGGCCTGATGATCGAGTTCAACGTTTCAAAATAGCTCTTTGATTTTGTGCAAGCTTATCGGAAAGAGCGCCTGACGCTTGCGATGAGGACGCTACTCGGCGTCCTCTGCGATAAAACCGCCGGATTGGCGTGCCCAGAGCTCGGAATAGAGGCCGCCATGGGCAATCAGCTCGTCATGCGTGCCGTCCTCGATGATCCTGCCCTTGTCGATGACGATCAGCCGGTCCAGTTTGGCGATGGTCGACAGGCGATGCGCAATGGCCAGCACCGTCTTGCCTTCCATCAGCGTTTCGAGATTGGATTGCAGCGCCGCCTCGGCCTCCGAATCCAGCGCCGAGGTCGCCTCATCCAGCACCAGGATCGGTGCGTCCTTCAGCATGACGCGGGCAATGGCGATGCGCTGGCGCTGGCCTCCGGAGAGCTTGACACCACGCTCGCCGACATGGGCGGCATAGCCCTTTCGCCCCTTCTGGTCCTCCAGCGTCGCGATGAACCTGTCCGCCTCCGCCCGTCGGGTCGCCTGCGACATCTGCTCCTCACTCGCCTGCGGACGGCCGAAGAGGATGTTGTCGCGGACGGAGCGGTTGAGAAGCGCCGTATCCTGCGTGACCATGCCGATCTCGGCGCGCAGCGACTCCTGCCGGACCGCCGCAATGTCCTGCCCGTCGATCAGGATACGGCCGCCTTCGAGATCGTAGAAGCGCAAGAGAAGATTGACGAGCGTCGTCTTGCCGGCGCCGGAGCGGCCGACGATGCCGACCTTCTCGCCGGCGTGGATGGTCAACGAAAAATCCTCGATAATGCCGCTGCCGCGACCGTAGTGGAAGGTCACGTGCTCGAAACGGATCTCCGGACGGACGATCTGCAGATCCCTGGCGCCCGGCCGGTCGAGCAGTCCGATCGGCTCCGAGATCATTTCCGCCGAATTCTGGATCGTGCCGAGATTGCGCATGATCGCGTTGAACTGCGACATCATGCGGCCGAAGAGCATGTTGAGCCGGAGCACCATGCTGAGCGTGAAGGCGACGCCGCCGGTCGAGATTTCGCCGGCAAGCCAGAGATGGATGGCAAGGGCCGCGATCGTCGTGATCATCACGCCCGACAGAAGCGCCAGCGACGAGCGCACGCCGGTCAGAAGCCGCGTGAACGGCATGACGGCCGCCTGGAAGCGGTCGAAGCCGTTGCGGATATAATCGTCGTTCTGCTCTTCACGGCCAAAGAGCTTCAGCGTCTGGATATTGGCATAGGCATCGACCATGCGGCCGTTCAACACCGACGCAGCTTCTGCGGAATTGCGGGCATGACGGCGGATGCGCGGCACGAAATAGCGGGCGAGCAGCGAGAAGACGCCGATCCAGATGGTGATCACCAGCGCCAGGCGCCAGTCCAGCCCGCCAACCAGCGCTATGGTCGAAGCGGCATAGATGATGATGAACCAGACCACCTGCAGCAGCGATACGACGAGATCGCCCGTCGACTGCCCCGCCGACCAGACCTTGGTGACGATGCGGCCGGAAAAATCGTTCTGGAAGAAGCTGATCGATTGACGCGCAACATGTGCATAGGCCTGCCAGCGCACCAGATTGAGGAAGCCGGGAACGACCACCTGCTCCTCGACCAGTGCCCCGAGGCTCACTACCACGAACCGCACGACCAGCACGACGAAAACCATGCCCAGCAGCGTGCCGCCATGGCCGGCAAGTAGTCCCGTCCACCCCTCGCCCGGCTTTACCTTGTCCAGGATATCGACGAGATGCCCGACGAACCAGAACAGCGCCGCCTCGAGCATCGCCACGGCACCGCCCAGTGCCGCCATCGCCAGAAACGGTCCTTTCGCCTGACCGACATAGTACCAGATGAACGCCCAGAGCGACCGTGGCGGACGAAGATCGCCACTGCGATAATAGGGATCAATCCAGGTTTCGAACAGACGGTAGACGGAGCGGATCAACATCCCATGCGATATAGGAGGTTTTGCCGATGGCGCAAAGGAATGCCACGGCTTGAGAACATTATATTTTTGTCATGTTTGGAAAACCCGCGGCCCGTCAAACGAACATCGGGTGAGATGGATCTCGACCAAACTGACCGCATCATTCAATAGCACTACCCCAAAAAAAAGGGCGAGCCCTAAGCCCGCCCTTCCCCCGATTCCTACTGCGCCGCCGCCTCGGCCTCTTCATGGTCCGCCAGGAACCCGCCGGACTGACGGTTCCAGAGGTCGGCATAAATGCCGCCGCTCTGGACCAGATCCTGATGCGTGCCCGTCTCGATGATGTGGCCCTTGTCGAGTACGATCAGGCGGTCCATCTCGGTCAGTGTCGACAGACGGTGGGCGATCGCGATCACCGTCTTACCCTGCATCAGCGCGAAGAGATTTTCCTGGATCGCCGCTTCCACTTCGGAATCGAGCGCCGAGGTCGCCTCGTCGAGCACCAGGATCGGCGCGTCCTTCAGGAAGACGCGGGCGATCGCGATGCGCTGCCGCTGGCCGCCGGAGAGCTTGACGCCACGCTCACCGACCTGCGCGTCGAGGCCCTTACGGCCTTGCATGTCGACCAGACCCTCGACGAACTCCCAGGCATTGGCGCGCTTGGCCGCCTGGATGATCTCGGCGTCGGTCGCCTCCGGATGACCATAGGCGATGTTGTCGCGGATCGAGCGGTGCAGCAGCGACGTATCCTGCGTCACCACGCCGATCAGCGAGCGCAGGCTGTCCTGCGTCACCTTGGAGATATCCTGGCCGTCGATGGTGATGCGTCCGCTTTCCAGGTCGTAGAACCGAAGCAGCAGGTTCATCAGCGTCGTCTTGCCGGCGCCGGAGCGGCCGACAAGGCCGACCTTCTCGCCGGCATGGATATCGAAGGTCAGGTTGTCGATGACGCCCTTGGCCTTGCCATAATGGAAGCGGACATGGTCGAAGCGGATCGCCCCCTGCTTGGCCGTGATCGCCGGAGCCGCCGGTACATCGACGATATCGTGCGGCTTGGTCAGCATCTCGATGCCGTCATAGATCGTGCCGATATTCTCGAACAGCGCCGAGACTTCCCACATGATCCATTGCGACATGCCGTTGACGCGCATGGCAAGGCCGATGGCGATGGCGATGGCGCCGATCGAGATCGAGCCGCTGAGCCAGAACCAGATCGACAGTGCTGAGACAACGAAGAGCGCCACGCAGTTGTTGACGTAAACCGCGATGTAGAACAGCGTCACCTTGCGCATCTGTCCGTGGACCGTTTGCAGGAATCCGTCCATGCCGGCCTTGGCATAGCTTTCCTCGCGGCCCGCATGCGAAAACAGCTTCACGGTTGCGATGTTCGTATAGCTGTCGACCACCCGTCCCGTCATCGTCGAGCGTGCATCGGCCTGGGCGGCGGCGATCTTGCGCAGCCGCGGCACGAAATAGCCGACGATGGCGATATAGGCCGCCAGCCATGCCAGGATCGGCAACATCAACCGCCAGTCCGCCACCGCGATGACCAGGATCATCGACAGGAAATAGGTGACGACATAGACGAAGACGTCGAGGATCTTGATGACCGCTTCGCGCACGGCAAGCGATGTCTGCATCACCTTGGTGGCGACGCGGCCTGCAAACTCGTTGGCGAAGAAGGTCATGCTGTGGCGCAGCAGGAAGCGATGCATCTGCCAGCGGGCGATCATCGGATAGTTGCCGAGCAGGACCTGATGCATGATGACGGAATGAACCACGGCCGCCAGCGGCAGGCCGACCACCACCATGGCGCCCATCCAGAAGAGCTTCTGCCACTCCATCTGCAGGAATGTCGCCCTGTCCGCATGCGACAGCCAATCGACGATATTGCCGAGGAACTGGAACAGCGCGACTTCGCCGGCGGCGATCAGCATGGCAAGAAAGGCCATGGCCAGCAGCCATGGTGCTGCGGGCTTGGTATAGTGCCAGCAGAAGGCAAACAGCCCTCGCGGAGGAACGTCCGGCACCTCGCTCGGAAAGGGATTTAGTCGCTGTTCGAACCAGCCAAACATGAAATGCTCCAAAGACTCGACCCTTCAGCCATGAATGCTGCGTCCAGAGAGATCACAGACTGATATGGTGGCCGGGCGATGAAAGAACGAGGCCGTGCCGGCCGCGTAATGAATCTAGAAAAAGGGGGAACTCGCGAAAATGCGCTTTAGCGCGCCTGAATCAAAGCCATGTGCGCATGGCCTGGAGGCGCATCATCACAAACAAGATATTCATCTGAGCCTCCTATGTCGCAAGTTGTAGAGCGGCTCCCTTTTACCGTGCATTTATGGCTTTGAAAAGCGGAATATGCCTAAAAACGCGCCGGAATCTTCAATTTTGCTGATGGAGACCATCACAAAAACAGAGGTATTCGACGAATACCCGAAGACAAATCCGTGTGTTTTCGCTAGTTGCAAACCATGACTTCGCTGCGCATCGCCCTCTATCAGCCCGACATTCCCGGCAACACCGGCACGATCCTTCGGCTTGCCGCCTGCCTCGGCCTTGGCGTCGACATCATCGAGCCCGCCGGCTTCGACATATCTGATCGCAACCTCAAGCGCGCCGGCATGGATTACCTCTCCGCCGTCGCCCTGACGCGACATGTCAACTGGGAGCGCTTCGAGGAGTGGCGAGCGACAACCGGGCGCCGTCTGGTGCTCGCATCCACCAAAGCGGCCGAGCGCTACACGGATTTCGCTTTCCTGGAAAACGATATTCTGCTCTTCGGCCGCGAGAGCGCCGGCGTGCCCGATCATGTGCATCAAACGGCCGATGGCCGTATCCTGATCCCCATGGTCGAAGGCCAGCGTTCGATCAATCTGGCCATGTCTGTGGCGATGATATCGGGTGAGGCTTTACGGCAGACGACATGGTCGTGAATTGCCGTTGGCATGCCGAATAAAGTGTGAGAAGCTTTTCAGCGGAATGCTCTAACTTACGGCAGCCTTGGCGAGGTGACCCATGTTCCAGACGGCATTCACCCTCACCCTTACGCAGTTCGCACGCACCCTCAGCCTGCCCGAACGGCTACAACGCTCGCCGATGCGCAATCTCGCCCTGGAAGCGCTTCGCCAGCGCAACACGACGCTCGACGCGCTGTTCTACGACATCAAGGTCATCACTCCGGACGAAGCTTTCTACATCAGCGACTCCCTGGCCGCCGAAGGCACGATCATGATCGTTCCGCCAAGCGGCAGCGGCGCGATCATTCTCTGCGAGACCCTCGAAGAGTTCGCTATGCGCGGCGGCCATGATGTGCAAGCGCTGGCGGTTGCCGGCATCGGCGGCTCCGCTCTTGGCGCGGCTGCCTTTGCCCGCAATGTTGCCGATGCGATCGGCGCACCGGCCGCCGCCGTCGTCTCCGGCTACGGCCTCGCCGATGTCATCACCGAGACGCTTGGCGGACATTTCTTCTTTAGCCATATCAAGGGCCTGCGCCCCGTCCTTGAAATGCTGGACGACATTGCCGGACGGCCGAAATTCGGCGCCGCCGACGCAAGCAGCGACGAAACGACCTCGCGCACCAGCCTGGACACCCGCACGGTGCGTGCGCTTCTGGCCGATCCCCGCTTCTCCTTCCGCCTGCTCGTCGGCCACTCCAAGGGCAATCTGGTGCTCTCGGCAGCGCTTCACGATCTCGGCCGGCAGGACGAGGCCCGAGCCGCGAAACTGGCGGAGGGTACGAAGATCGTCACCATCGGCACCCGCGTCGCCATGCCGCCGACCTTTTCCGATGTGATCGACGTCATCGGCGAATGGGACTGGTTCGGCGAAATGAATTCCCGGCCGTTCATTTCCACCGACCGTCGCATTCCGCATGCCGGGCACCATACCAATACGGATTTGCACAGCCATCTGCCGGTGACATCAGTGCTGAAGGAGATCCTGGCCGCCGCGCCGATTGCCGGGAAAGCTCGGACCGAGTCGGCGCTGCATGTCGCGGCGAAAACAGAGGCTTCGATGGACGAAGCCGTGGCCTCATCGTCTTCAGTGCGACCAATGCGGCGACCCGTAACGATCGAAAAAGTGAAAAAATCCTTCTCGGACAACCTATTGCCCAATATTCCGCCGAAGGAAACCGGCTCTTCCGCCGAGTCGCCGCCGCCGAAACCGCACTAAAATCGGGCACTGCGCAAATATTGCCTCGATATGTCGCGCATGGTGTTGGAGCATGGATGCCGCGCGCGTATAATCATTAGCCGGCGATTGAAATCGCCACGAATCCGTATGGAAGAAAGACACTGAAATACATGCCTTTTCAGTGTCTTCCGTCAAATCTCTATTTATCGTCAATGGCATCGCGGCATGAGAAAGATATAAAAAGACGACATGGAATCCACCGTCGTGATGATCAATCTGTTCGGAGCCGTGGCTTTATTGCTGTTCGGCCTTGCACAGGTAAAGGATGGTGTATCGCGTGCCTTCGGCGCCAGGCTCCGAACCGGCCTTGCCAGGGGCACGCGCGGCGGCCTTCGTTCCTTCGTCTCCGGCTTCGTCGCAACCGTGGCGCTGCAAAGCTCGACCGCAACGGCATTGATGATCGCCTCTTTCGTCGAGCGCGATCTCGTCCTGCCCGGCATGGCCCAGATCGTGCTGCTCGGGGCCAACGTCGGCACCGCAGTGACGGCCTGGATCGTCGCGACCGGCATCGAATGGCTGTCGCCGCTGATCATTCTCATCGGCATCGTGCTCTATCGTCGCTCGTCCACCACGCAGCAGGGCGCGGGTACAGCCCTGATCGGCATCGGCCTGATGCTGTTGTCGCTGCAGCTTCTGAGCCTCGCCACGGAGCCGATGCGGCAGTCTCCGGCGCTCGCCGCGTTCATCGGCCTGCTCGACGGCGCGCTGCCGGTGGCGCTGATCTTTTCGGCCGTGCTCGCCTTCGTGTCCTCGTCCAGCCTCGCCGTGGTCGTGCTGATCCTGTCGCTTGCCTCGGCCGGTATCCTTTCTCCGGCCCTCACGGTCGTTCTGGTCCTCGGCGCCAATCTCGGCGGCGCGATCCCGCCCGTCATGGCCACCCTCTCCGGCCCCGCCACCGCCCGGCGGGTGACGCTTGGCAACCTGATCGTGCGCACTATCGGCTGTCTCATCGTCCTGCCCTTTGCAGGCTATATCGGCGCGTGGATGCAGGACCTGCATTTTTCGCCGGCCAAGCTGCCGGTCGACGTGCATCTGCTCTTCAACATCGCCCTCGCCATCGCTGCCTGGCCATTCTCGTCCTTTTTGTCGAAGACGATGCTGCGAATGGTGCCCGACGATCCGCAGACCGATGACGGGCCGAAGTTTCTCGATCATAACGCGCTCAGTACGCCCGTCGTGGCCCTCGCCAGCGCGACGCGCGAAGTGCTTGGCGTCGGCGATCTCATCGAGCGCATGTTGATCCGCACGGAAAATGCCTTCGACCACAATGACCTTTCGCCGCTGAAGGAAATCGCTGTTCTGGAAAAGCGCGTCGACCGTATCCAGCAGGAGGTGAAGATCTATCTCTCCAAGCTCGGGCGTGAGGGGCTGGACGACGAGAACGGCCGCCGCTCGATCGTCATCATCGACTACGCCATCAACCTCGAGCATATCGGCGACATCATCGAAAAAGGCCTTGCCGAACAGGTGGCAAAGAAGATCGGCAAGGGCCTGACCTTCTCCGACGATGGCTATCAGGAACTGCAAAAGCTCTTCAGCATGACGATCGACAATCTGCGCATCGCCCAGACAATCTTCGTCACCCGCGATTTCAACCTCGCCCGTCAACTCATGGAAGTGAAGGTCGATGTCCGCCGGCTGGAGAAGCAATCCTCCGAGCGCCACCTCGAACGCCTGCGCGACGGCCGCGTCGACAGCCTGCAGACCAGCACGCTGCATCTCGACATGCTGCGCGACCTGAAGCGCATCAACGCTCACATCGTCTCAGTGGCGCATCCGATCCTGGATGAAAGCGGGCTATTGATCGAGAGCCGGCTGCGGAACACACAATAGCCGTTTCAAGCGCCGGCAACGTTCCCATCAATCCGCCGATGGCAGGCGCCGCATGGTGAACTCGATGCGGTCGCCCTCGACCTGTCGCCAGCTTTCGACTTCGGTCCAGTAAGCAGCTCTCGGGAAAGTATCGAACCATTCGCGCGCCTTGGCGCGTGCTTCCGGACGGCTGAGACAAAAGGTTTCGCGAACGAAATCATTCTTTCTGCCGACGGGATTTTCCTGCCGGTGCCGGAATATTCTACGTTTCAACCCATCGAGGAGCGGCGGTCCGGGTACCTTCATCATGAAACCTCGCCTTTGAGAGGGAAGATAATACCGCATTTGACAATTTGCGAGTCGATTCTCCAGGGAGGCCAGCGCGCTGGTTCCGCCACGATGTTGCTGATATTCAAAGCGACAAATCGAATCGCGGGCCTCAGGCCGCCCGCATCCGGAGAGCACATATGGAACGACCGAACCTCCCCAAGGAACTGCCCGAGGACATCGAAGAGAAGAAGGAGGCAGCGCAAGGCTGGTTTCAAAGCCTGCGCGATGTGCTCTGCGCCGAGTTCGAACAGTTGGAGGACGAACTCGCCGGCCCCCTTTCCGATCAGACGCCGGGGCGCTTCGTCGCCAAGGACTGGCAGCGGGAGAACGGCGAAGGCGGCGGCGGGCGCATGTCGATGATGGAAGGCCGCGTCTTCGAGAAGGTCGGCATCCACACCTCGACCGTCTATGGCGAATTCTCGCCCGACTTTCGCAGCCAGATCCCGGGAGCCGAAGAAGACCCGCGCTTCTGGGCCTCCGGCCTGTCGCTAATCGCCCATCCGGTCAATCCGAATGTGCCGACCGTGCACATGAACACCCGCATGGTGGTGACGACAAGCCAATGGTTCGGCGGCGGCTGCGATCTGACGCCGATGCTCAACCGGCGCCGCACGCAGGAAGACGCCGATAGCGTCCTTTTCCACCGCGCGATGCAGATCGTCTGCGATCGCCACAAGGTAGCGGACTACCAGCGCTACAAGACCTGGTGCGACGAATATTTCTATCTGAAGCATCGCAACGAACCGCGCGGCATCGGCGGCATTTTCTTCGACTGGCTGCATTCCGGAGAAGAATCCGGCGGCTGGGACGCCGATTTCGCCTTCACGCGCGATGTCGGCCGCGCATTCTCCATGGTCTATCCGCGGATCGTGCGCTCGAACTTCAACAAAGCATGGACCGAAGAGGATCGTGACGAACAATTGATCCGCCGCGGGCGCTATGTGGAGTTCAATTTGCTTTATGACCGGGGTACAATCTTCGGGCTGAAGACAGGCGGCAATGTTGAGTCGATCCTGTCATCCTTGCCGCCCGTGGTGCGTTGGCCGTAGAGCGGCAATTAAAACATCAGGAGAACCCTGAAATCGTTCGGAGGAGTACCTAGGTTAGGTAATGCGCGTTTCAATCGGAGGAGATTGTAATGGCAGTACAGAATCAAGTGGCAGAGACTGCGAATGAACAGAAGCTTGCGCGTAGCGTCGACACGCCGGAATTCATAGTCCGGCTAGCCGAGGATATGCGGGTCAGAAGCGGATCGGATCTGCCCCTTTCCTGCTTCATCGAGCAGGTCAGAATGCAGCTTGCCGGCAAATCTCCCGGTGAGATCGCCCGCATGGCAACGGATCGTCCGGCACGGCAAACGCCGGCTCCGAAGCATCAATCTTCGGATTGCTTCAAGGCATGGGCCATGCCGGACTGATATCCGGAAAGCATCGTCCGGCAGGGTAAAAGCCTTGCCGGGCGCACGAAACCTTTCTCTATCTGTCGCGTTTCGACCTTCATGCCCTTTGGCATGAAGAAATGACATCGCGCTGAAATATCAGGAGGCAGATATGCGACTGTTCGAATGTGGTACGCTCGTGCCCGGCTGCGGCTGGCACACCCGCGCCAATGACGATGCCGAAGTGGTTCGTCGCGCCATCGAGCACATGCGTAACGCCCACGGCGAGACGACCATCCGGGAAAGCATGGTCGACAATATCAAGGCCCGCATTCGCGACGAAGCGAACGCCGCCTAGCCCATGGACATCAGGACTCGATCAATTCCTTGAGCCGGGCGAGCAGAGCTGCCCGGTCCATGGCGAAATTGCTGTCGAGCCATTGCTGCTCGAGCTTGCCGAGGACTTCGCCGACCCGCGGGCCTGCATCCACGCCCGCAGCCAACGCATCCGCGCCGCTGACCGGGAAGGCCGGCTTCTTCCAGCCTGCCGTCCGCTCCAGCAGCTTGCCCAGCCGGGCCGTGCGCGCCATCTCCTCGAAATCGCCTTCCGCCTTGCCCCGCGCGACGGCAAGCGCCAGCTTCAGCCGCGCGGCGACGCCGGGGGTATCATAGCGGTAGAGCAGACGGTCGAAGGCCGCTTCGGAGATATCGTCCTTGATACCGGGCGTATTCGCCCAGCCCTGCAAATAGGCCGCCTCCGCCTTCGACAACCGCAGCCTTTCGGCAAGCTTTACCAGCCTCGCGGCATCCGGCGGCACGATGGCCGCAAGCCGCAGCAGCGGATCGGGGCTCCAGCCGAGCGCCTGTTCCGTGACCATCAGCGCCGGAATGGCGTCGATGCCCCATTTCTCGGTCTCCGGCAGCACCTCGGTCAATACCCCGACCTGCCGCATCCAGAGCAAGGCCCGGCCCGGATCCTTGGCCGCAAGCAGCTTTTTCATCTCGGACCAGACGCGCTCCGCCGACAGCGTTGCGATCTTCGACCGCGCCGCCGCGCAGGCGCGCAACCCGTCGGCATCCGGCCTGCCGCTGCCGTAATAGGCAAAAAAGCGGAAGAAGCGCAGAATGCGCAGATGGTCCTCGGCGATCCGCGTCGCCGCGTCGCCGATGAAGCGGATATTGCGGCGCTCCAGATCGGCGAGCCCGCCGACCATATCGACGACCTCACCATCATCGGAAGCATAGAGCGCGTTGATCGTCAGGTCGCGCCGCTCGGCATCCGCCTGCCAGTCATTGCTGAAGGCCACCTGGGCACGACGGCCGTCCGTCTCAACATCGCGGCGCAAGGTGGTGATCTCAAACGGCTTTCCATCGATAACCAGCGTCACCGTTCCATGCGCGATACCCGTCGGCACGGCCTTGATGCCGGCGGCAACGGCCCTTTCGATGACCGCCTCAGGGAGCAGGGTCGTGGCGATATCGATATCGGCCACCGGCAGTCCCATCAGGCTGTTGCGCACCGCGCCGCCGACGATACGCCCCTCACCGCCATCGGCGTTCAACAGCGACAGCACACGCTGCAGGGCCTCGTCCTTGAACCAGGTCTCACCGGCAACGGAAGTCATGAATAGAGCCTTTCATAAAGCGTGCGGACAATGCCGGCGGTAATGCCCCAGATCATGTGCGATCCATAGGGCATTCGATAGAATTGCCGCTCGATCCCCTGCCACACCATACTGTCGGTGACGTGATGGTCGGGATCCATCAGGAAGGAGAGCGGCACTTCGAAGGCATCTTCCACCTCGGCCGGATTGAGCGCCAGTTCGAAACCCGGCTTGACCACCGCGAGGATCGGCGTGATGCGGAACCCCGTCGCCGCGAGATAGTAGGGCAAGCGAGCCACCGGCTCGATGAAGATATCCGCCAGCCCGATCTCCTCGCCCGCCTCGCGCATCGCCGCCATTTCCGGCGACGCGTCCTCCGGATCGATGGCGCCGCCGGGAAAGGCGATCTGACCGGAGTGCTTGCGCAAGGTCGAGGTTCGCAGCGTGAAGATGACCCTGGCGTCCTTGCCATCATCCACCACGGGCACCAGCACCGCCGCATCGCGCAGCGCCAGGCGCTCGACTTGCAGGGTCGTTTCCGGATTGAGCGCATGGTCGCCATGGTCGCGCCATGCAAGCTCGACCGGGCCGCCGCTCTGATTGAGCGCACGACGCCGGAATTCGCCGGCGGAATAAAGGGGAAACTCGCTCATCGCGTCAGGGCATCCAATTCGGCAACCGGCATGACCGGAAAGATCGTGCCGCCGGAGCGCACGCAGAACATGTCGCGTCCGGCGATTTCCACCGTCTCGCCCAGTTCGACGAGATCATACATCACGGCGCGCGTCACCAGCGCTTCCAGCCGGCCGCGAACATGCAGATAGGGTTTCAGTTCGTCATTGTCGCCGCGGATGACGAAGCGAATAGGATGCTCCCTGCCCGCCTCGACGACATCGCCGACATTGGTGCGGAACGTCAGCACCCGTTTGCCGTCTCGTTCGGTCACGCTCATTTCGACAGCGACGAAGGGTGCATCGACGACGCGGATACCGACCTTTTCCGCAGGCGTGACAAGATAGGTCTTCTCATCCGCATCCTTACGCAGAACGGTGGAAAACAGCCGGACCAGCGGCGCGCGGCCGATCGGCGTGCCCATGTAGAACCAGGTGCCGTCGGCACGGATTTCCATGTCGATATCGCCGCAAAACGGCGGGTTCCAGCGGTCGACGGGCGGCAGGCCCTTCTTGTGCCCGCCATTGTCGCCGGCTGCGCGCGAAATCAGCGCAGCCAGACTTGCCGCATCGCTGGTCGACCTGATTTCTTCGGTTGCCATTCTTCCGTCCCGGTTTGCACTTAGTCCTGAATACAGCCGTTTCTCACGAGATAGTCATTCGAAACGCGCTTGTCAGCCGTCTTCATGGCGATAAGTTGTATTGAGTATGAGGCAAATGTGTAAGGTCTGCGAATCGCACGTACCGTTTTTCAGCCGTTGGAGACGCAAATGGGCATGATCAAATCGACCGAAACGACCCTCGACGACCAAGCCATGATTGCATCCGCCGAACGGGCACTGAGCGATATCGCCACCATTCGCGAAGAGGTTTCGAAGGTCATCTTCGGCCAGGAAAGCGTCGTCGAAAACACGCTTCTCGCCGTGCTTGCCGGCGGCCATGCCCTGCTTGTCGGCGTGCCGGGCCTTGCCAAGACAAAGCTGGTGACCACGCTCGGCGCCGTTCTCGGCCTTGCCGCCAGCCGCGTGCAGTTCACGCCGGACCTGATGCCGTCGGATATTCTCGGCTCCGAAGTCATGGACCAGGATGAGAGCGGCCGCCGCTCCTTCCGCTTCGTCAAAGGCCCGGTCTTTGCGCAATTGCTGATGGCCGACGAAATCAACCGCGCCTCGCCGCGCACGCAATCGGCGCTACTGCAGTCGATGCAGGAGTATCACGTCACCATCGCCGGCCAGCGCTACGACCTGCCCGCGCCGTTCCATGTTCTGGCGACCCAGAACCCGCTGGAGCAGGAAGGCACCTATCCGCTGCCGGAAGCGCAGCTCGACCGCTTCCTGCTGCAGGTCGACGTCGACTATCCGGAGCTTGCCGACGAACGCCGGATCCTGCTTGAAACCACCGGCCTCAACGAAGCGACGCCGCATGCGGTGATCGGTGCAGAGCGACTGATCGAGATCCAGACGCTGATCCGCCAGATGCCGGTCAGCGACGGCGTCGTCGATGCCATCCTCTCCCTGGTGCGCTCCGCCCGCCCCGGTCAGGGCAATGCCTCGACCGACAAGCATGTCGCCTGGGGTCCCGGCCCGCGCGCCGGCCAGGCGATGATGCTCTGCGCCCGCGCCCGCGCGCTCTATGAAGGCCGCCTGGCACCTTCGCTCGACGATGTGCATGCGCTGGCGGAACCGGTGCTGCAACACCGCATGGCGCTGACCTTTTCCGCCCGCGCCGAAGGCATGTCGGTGCGGGACGTGATTGCAGAACTGGTCAAGCAGTCGAGAACCTAACCCCGGATGTCGAGGAGAGTATAGCGCGTGGCATCCATCGGACAGATCGTCAGCCCGACTTCAGGCAATGATGCCCTCTCCCGCGCCCGCAGCCGTGCCGCTCTCGTGCCGGATTGCCTCGTCGAAGCCAAGCGCATCGCCAATACCGTCATTGCCGGCTGGCACGGTCGGCGCAAGCGCGGCATCGGCGAGAATTTCTGGCAGTTCCGCCCCTATAGCGAGGGGGAAAGCCTGTCGCGCATCGACTGGCGCCGCTCTGCCCGCGACGATCATACCTATATCCGCGACCATGAATGGGAAGCGGCGCACACGATCTGGCTCTGGGCCGACATGTCGCCGTCGATGATGTACAAATCGACCTACGGCCATGTCTCCAAGGAAAGCCGCGCGCTGGTGCTGATGCTGGCGCTTGCCGAAATCCTTGCCCGTTCCGGCGAACGCGTCGGCTGCCCCGGCATCATGGAGCCGGTCTCCACCCGCAATGCCGCCGAACGGCTGGCGGCGGCGCTGATGCATACCCCGCTCGAAGGCGGCCTGCCGCAGACCGCGATGATCCGCGGCTGGAGCGATATCGTGCTGATCGGCGACTTTCTGGACGATGCCGACAGCGTCATGAGCCGGATCGGGCCGCTTGCCCGCCGGGGACTGCGCGGCCATGTGGTCGAGATCGCCGACCCGGCCGAGGAAATCTTCCCTTACAGTGGACGCACCGAGTTCAGCGACCCCGAAACCGGTACGAAGCTGGTGGCCGGGCGGGCGGAAAACCTGCGCGAGGATTATCAGCGCGCCTATCTCGCCCGCCGCGACAATCTTGGGCAATCGCTGCGCCATCTCGGCTGGACCTTCGTGAGCCACCGCACCGACCGGCTGGCATCGGAAGCGCTGGTCGCCGTGCATATGTACCTTTCCGGCATGCCGGCCAGGGCAATGTCTGGGGGGCAGCCATGAGCGGTCTTTCCTTCGCCTTCGCCTCCCCGGCAATCCTCGGCGCATTGATCCTGCTGCCGGCGATCTGGTGGCTGCTGCGTCTCACGCCGCCACATCCGAGGGCGGAAGTCTTTCCGCCGCTGCGCATTCTGGCAACGATCCTGAAGCGCGAGGAAACGCCGGCGCGCAGCCCCTGGTGGCTGACGCTGCTGCGCATGCTGCTCGCCGCTCTCGTCATTCTCGCCATCGCCAATCCGATGTTCAATCCGCGTACCAATACGCTTTCGGGCAGCGGACCGCTGGTGCTGGTCATCGACAATAGCTGGGCGACCGCCTCCGACTGGGAGCGCCGCGTGCAGACGGCCGATGCGCTGATCGACGATGCCGACGCCAAGGACATACCCGTCTCCATCGCCTTCACCGCCGAACAGAGCAACGATACCACGCCTGGCGCCGCCGCCGCCGCCCGCGACAGGCTGCATGCGATCAATCCGAGACCGCTGGTGCCCGATCGCCAGCGTACCGCCCAAGCCATCAAGGCTGCCCTCAACGGCACTCGGCCGGGCACGATCGCCTTCCTCTCCGACGGCGTCGAAAGCAAGGACAAGGACGACATCCTCAACCAGCTCGCCGCCTTGAAGCCGAGCGAACTGCGCCTGATCCAAGCCGACGGCAGCGATGTGCTGGCTCTCACCGGCGCCGCCAATGCCGCAAACGACATGACGGTGACCGCGACGCGGCTGAACGCCACCAACCCGCTCCGGCTGGGGCTGACCGCGCTCGACAATCAGGGACGGCCGATCGCGGCCGGTTCGCTGAACTTCGCCGGCGGGCAAACGGTCGCGACCGGCTCCATCGCCGCGCCCTTCGAGATGCGCAACGATTTCGCCCGCATCAGCATCGACCGGCATGCGAGCGCCGGCACCGTGCATCTGCTCGACGACGGTTTCAAGCGCCGCCGCGTGGCGCTGCTGTCCGGGCAGGCCGCAGACGAGTTCCAGCCGATCCTGTCGCCGCTCTATTACATTCAGCGCGCCCTGCAGCCCTATGCCGACCTGACCCAGCCGAACAGCGCCGACCTTGCGAAATCGATCCCCGAATTGCTGACCGGCAACCCCTCCGTGATCATCATGGCCGATGTCGGCCGCCTGCCGCAGGAAAGCTATGCTCCGCTGCAGCAATGGATTCAGAATGGCGGCACGCTGGTGCGCTTCGCCGGGCCGCGTCTTGCCGCCGCTCCCGCCGACGACCCGCTGGTGCCGGTAACGCTGCGCCAGGGCGAACGCACCTTCGGCGGCGCGCTCTCCTGGGCCGAGCCGCAGCCGCTCGCCGACTTCCCCACCTTCGGCCCCTTCGCCGGCATGCCGAAGCCGGCCAATGTCCTCGTCAAGCGCCAAGTGCTCGCCGAGCCGACGCCTGACCTTGCGGAGCGCACCTGGGCAAGCCTTGCCGACGGCACACCGCTGGTGACCGAAAAACAGATGAAGGCCGGTCGCATCGTTCTCTTCCATGTCAGCGCCGAGCCGCAATGGTCCGACCTGCCCATCTCGGGCGACTTCGTGGAGATGCTGCGCCGTATCGTACAGCTCTCCCGCTCCGGTGGCGTCACCTCGGGCGACAACATGCCGAAGACCAGCGAAGCCATGCCGCCGTATCGGCTGCTGACCGCCAAGGGCGCGCTGACCAGCGAAACCGGCAATGCCCGCCCGCTCGAGCCGAACAGCAACGGCACGATCGCCGCCAATTTCGACAACCCACCCGGCCTTTACGGCTCGGAGGAAGGCTTCAGTGCCCTCAACGTTCTGCCGGATGGCGTGCAACTCAAGCCGCTGGACGCCTCCGGCGCAAGCCTCTCCGTCGCGCGCGAGGGCCTTATCGGCGGCGAGGCCTGGTCGGCCAAACCGATCCTCTTCACCATCGCCTTCCTCGTGCTTCTGGCGGACAGTCTGATCGTGCTCTTCATGAACGGCGCTTTCCCCCGCCTTCGTAAATCGACAAAGACGGCTGCAACCGGTGCCGCGATGCTGCTGCTCGCAGTCTCGGTTGCCACCTTCCTGCATCCGGGCAGCGCCTCGGCCGACGATTCCAAACCCGGCGACGACACCATCTTTTCGCGGCTGGACAAGACGCATCTCGCCTATGTCGTCACCGGCGAGTCCGAGGTCGACCATGTTTCCGAGCGCGGACTTGCCGGCCTTTCCGATTTTCTGACCTATCGCACGACGCTGGAGCCCGGCCCTCCGGTCGCGCTGGATCCCGCCAAGGACGAACTCGCCTTCTATCCGATCATCTATTGGCCGATTTCCGCCACCGCGCCGATGCCGTCCAACGACGCCATCAACCGCATCGACGCCTATATGCGCAACGGCGGCACCGTGCTCTTCGATACGCGCGACGCCATCGACACGATGGGCGACACCACGACGCCGAGCCCGAACGGCCAGCGGCTGCAGGCGATCCTCGCCAATCTCGACATTCCAGCGCTGGAGCCTGTGCCGAAAGGCCATGTGCTGACGAAGTCCTTCTATCTGCTGTCGAGCTTTCCCGGCCGCTATGCCGATAGCCCGCTCTGGATCGAGGCGCGGCAGGATACGCGCGCCGACGGCAATGCCGTTGCCTCGGCGGATGGCGTGACCCCGATCATGATCACCGGCAATGACTTCGCCGGCGCATGGGCGATCGATGACAATGGCTCGCCGCTGCTTCCGACAGTACCGCCCGACGAGACACAGCGCGAATATGCCTACCGCACCGGCGTCAACATCATGATGTACATGCTGACCGGCAACTATAAGGCCGACCAGGTGCATATCCCCGATATCCTGGAACGGCTGGGGCAATAGAATGAATATCGGTTTCGCCCCCTTCCTGCCCTGGCCTATTCTCGCCGCTCTGGCGGTGATAACGCTTGCCATTGCCGCGCTCGCGGTCTTCCGGCGCATGCGTGGCGGCTGGATCCGCGCGCTTGCGGCATTCGCTCTCCTGGCGGCACTCGCCAATCCCGTGCTGATGCAGGAGGACCGCGACCAGCTCTCCACCATCGTCCCCGTCATCGTCGACCGCAGCCTGAGCCAGCAGACGCCGGAGCGCATCAAGATGACTGATGACGCGCTGGCGGAATTGAAGGACCGGCTGGCGCAATTCCCGCGCATCGAGCCGCGTATCGTCGAGGTGCGCGAGCCGGCCGAATCCGAATCTCCCTCGACGCGGCTCTTCTCCGCGCTCACATCGGCGATCGCCGATGTGCCGCCCGCCCGCGTCGGTGGCGCGATCTTCCTGACCGACGGTGAGATCCACGATATTCCCGGCGTCAATCAGGCGCTCGGCTTCGACGCGCCGATCCATGGGCTGATCACCGGTAAGCCGGACGAATTCGACCGGCGCATCGAAGTGGTGCGCGCACCGCGCTTCGGCATCGTCAACGACGAGCAGCAACTCGTCCTGCGCGTCGTCGACGACGGAAAGAGCCCCGGCGGCACGGCAGCGGTAACCGTCAAGATGAACGGCGATGAGATCGCGACGCTGCAGACGACACCCGGCCAGGATACGCCGTTCAGCTTCAAGGTGCCCCGCGCCGGCAACAACGTGCTCGAATTCGCCGTCGCCGAAGTGCCGGGTGAAGTGACGCCCATCAACAACCGCACCGTCCAGCTGATCGAAGGCATCCGCCAGAACATGCGCGTGCTGCTGGTCTCCGGCGAGCCGCATGCCGGCGAACGCGCCTGGCGCAATCTGCTGAAATCGGACGCCTCCGTCGACCTCGTGCACTTCACCATCCTGCGGCCGCCGGACAAGCAGGATGGCACGCCGATCAACGAGCTGTCGCTGATCGCCTTCCCGACACGCGAGCTTTTCGTCGACAAGATCAATTCTTTCGACCTGATCATTTTCGACCGTTACCAGGACCGTCCCAACGTCCTGCCGACGATTTATTACGACTACATGGCCCAATATGTCGAAAACGGCGGCGCGCTGCTGGTGGCCGCCGGCCCGGAGCACGCGGGCGGCAATTCGATCGCGCTGACACCGCTTTCCTCGGTGCTGCCGGCCGAGCCGACCGGACAGATGATCGAGAAACCCTTCTATCCGCGCCTGTCGGATCAGGGCCGCAAGCATCCGGTCACGCGTGGACTCGACGGGTCGGATACCGAGCCGCCGCATTGGGGCCGCTGGTTCCGCAGCGTCGATGTCGAGAAGCCGCAGGGCCAGACCGTGATGGTCGGCGCCGACAACAATCCCTTGCTGGTGCTGAACCGCGTCGGTCAGGGCCGCGTCGCCATGCTGCTCTCCGACGAAGGCTGGCTCTGGGCGCGCGGCTTCGAGGGCGGCGGTCCGCATGTGTCGCTCTATCGCCGCATGGCCCATTGGCTGCTGAAGGAACCGGCGCTCGAGGAAGAGGCGCTGACAGCGCGCGCCGCCGGCCGCACGCTGGAGGTGACCCGCCAGACGATCGGCGACGATCCCGGCCCGGCCACGATCAAGTCTCCGTCCGGCAAAACGCAGACGTTGCCGCTGAGGCAGACGCAGCCTGGCCTGTATCAAGCAGATAGGCGTATGGATGAGATCGGGCTCTACCAGATCGCCAACGGCAATCTTTCGACGCTGGTGCATGTCGGCGCTGTCGACGCGCCGGAGTTCAAGGCGATGATTTCCACCACGGAGACGCTGAAGCCTCTGGCGGAAAAGACCAAGGGGCTCGTCACACGGGTCGCGACTGCGAGCGGTGGCGTGACCGTCCCGCCGATCCTTCCCGTCCGCGGCGCCGTGCGGATCGCCGACGATCAGCGTCTGACCATCCGCATGACCGACGAAACTATTCTGAAGGGCATCAACAACCTGCCGCTCTTTGCGGGCTTTGCCGGTCTTGCCGCCCTTCTCTTTGCCTTTTCCGCCATGTGGTGGCGTGAAGGACGGTGAATGCCATGTCGCGGCTTAATGTAACGGACACTCCTTCCGAAAGCGATCTCGCGGCGATCGGCGAGGGCCTGACAGCCTTCAATGCCGCCGATGTCGGCCCCTCCGAGCGCCGTTCGCTCGCCGTCCTGATCCGCGACGAAAGCGGCAAAACGATCGGCGGCATCTCGGGCTATACGGCCTGGGGCTGGCTGTTCACGGCATGGCTGTTCGTGCCGGAGACGTTGCGCGGCCAGGGCATGGCCGGCAAGCTGCTGGAAGCGGCCGAAACAGAGGCGATCGCCCGCGGCTGCCACGGCGCCTGGATCGATACCTTCAATCCGCAGGCGCTGCGCGCCTATCAGCGGCAGGGTTACGCCATCTTCGGCGAATTGCCGGATTTTCCCCTGGAGCGCCGCCGCTATTTCCTGCAGAAAAGACTATCGCCCCGCTGAGACAGACGGGGCGATGACTTTAATTAAACGGCGATAGCGAGATCGTCGCCATCATCCTGCACGTCCGATACGACAGCCGATGCGGCGTCATCATGCCAGGCAATCGTGCCCTTCAGCCGCTCATGCGTGTCGAAGGCGATCGGCACGACGAGCACCCTGCCGGGATCGACCGGCCCCGGAAACGCCAGCGCATTATAGGCGACCTTCTCGAAGCCGAGCGGACCGTAATAAGGCGGATCGCCCACCAGGATCACGGCTTCCGAGCCCTTCCGCTTGGCGGCCTCGATCGCGATCCGCACCAGTTCCCGGCCGATGCCCCGGTTCTTGTGCGACGGCCTGACGGCAAGCGGTCCGAGCAGATGTCCCTTGACCGAACCGGCGAGCACCGGCGTCATCCGGACGGAGGCAATCGTCTCGCCGTCGTCGGCGCAGATGAAGGAGAGCGTGCGGTCATGCGGCCCCTGCTCGCGAATCCGCGCTGCAGCGCGGGCGAAACGGCCAGCACCGAATGCTTCTTCGTTGATGAGTTCGATGACAGCGTCGTGCGACGCATCCTCAGTGAGGTAGACCAGATCGTGCTTGTACATTAGACCAATGAAACCAGATAGACGGACGGGATGGTTCTCAAAAACGCTTGTCGAGCGTTCGGGATCATCGGCGTCGTCGCAGGCTTCTGGTTGCTTTCATGTCAAGCGGTCCTCAAGGTGTGACAAGCCCGATAGCAGGAAATATCCGGCGCGTCCAATGCAAAATATACGCGGTCGCTTGTTGCCGCATGATCGTGTCGGGATTCAGGCATGCGCGTATCCCCCAGGAACCGCCTTCTGCCTTTGCACTCCGTCCTTGACGCACTGTTCATCGTTTATCGTCTCGAAATTCCGCCGTCATACCGTATCTTCCGGATCAAGTTTTCGACAGGAACTCCGAAAGGATAGAACAATGGGCATGTTGGTTGACGGCGTCTGGCATGACGTCTGGTACGACACGAAGGAAACCAAAGGCCATTTCAAGCGCGCCGTCTCGCAGTTCCGCAACTGGATCACCCCGGATGGCGCGCCGGGTCCGAGCGGTACGGGCGGCTTCAAGGCCGAGGCCGGGCGCTACCATCTCTACGTCTCGCTCGCCTGCCCCTGGGCACACCGCACGCTGATCTTCCGCAAGCTGAAGAAACTGGAGGACCTGATCTCCATTTCCATCGTCGATCCGCTGATGCTGGAAAACGGCTGGGAGTTCAAAGGCGAAGACGACGGCACGGTCGATCATCTTTTCGGCGCCAAAGCGCTCTGGGAAATCTATCTCAAGGCCGATCCGCATTATTCCGGCCGCGTCACCGTTCCTGTCCTCTGGGACAAGCAGACCGGCACGATCGTCAACAATGAATCCGCCGAGATCATCCGCATGTTCAACAGCGCCTTCGACGGCCTGACCGGCTCGAAGGACGACTTCCATCCTTCGGATCTCCGATCCGACATCGATGCGCTGAACGAAGCGGTCTACGATGCGGTCAACAACGGCGTCTACAAATCCGGCTTCGCCACCACGCAGGAAGCCTATGAGCAGAATGTCCGCCGCCTGTTCGAAACCCTCGACATGCTCGACAAACGCCTGGAGACAAGCCGCTATCTCCTGGGCGACCGGCTGACCGAGGCCGACTGGCGGCTCTTCACCACGCTTGTCCGCTTCGACGCCGTCTATGTCGGTCATTTCAAATGCAACATCCGCCGCATCGAGGATTATCGCTACCTGCCCGGATATCTGCGCGACCTCTATCAGGTCCCCGGCGTCGCCGAGACGACCAACCTCGCGCATATCAAGAACCACTATTACCGCAGCCACAAGACGATCAACCCGACCGGCATCGTCCCCGTCGGCCCCGATCTGGATTTTGACCGTCCGCATGGGCGGGAAGGATTGGCAAAGGCGGCTTGATGAAAATCTCCTTCTCCCCTGCGGGGAGAAGGTAACTATCACCAATAATTCGAGGGCGGCTCGCCGCCCTCCAGTTCCTTCAGCCGCCGATAGGTTGCCTTGGTCGTTCCCGGCGGCAAGCTATCGAGCGGAAAGAAGCCGCTTTCGACGATTTCGAGATCAGGCTTGCGCGGCGCGGTCTGTTCGACCTGCGCACGGTAGAAGACGACATGGTCGCGCTTGCTGGTGCGATTGTTGAGATAGACGTGGAAGAGCTGCGGCCTGCCCGATATCACCAGATTGCCCTCTTCCCGCAATTCTTTCGCCAGCGCCTGCTCCACCGTCTCATGCCGCTCGACGCCGCCGCCGGGCATATGCCAGCCGGCGACATAGGAATGCCGCACCAGGAAGATCCGCCCTTCCTTATCGAAGCAGGCGGCTCGCACGCCCATAGTCATGCTGCGGGTGAGCGCGAAATAGCTGTGGAGCATCCGACCG
>DASWOH010000325.1:0-7325 GCA_036398815.1 Rhizobium sp.
TGCGGAAAGAGGTTGAAGTTCTGGAAGACCATCCCGATGTCCGCACGCTGCCGAGCAACCTCAGACTTCTTCATCTCGTAGAGCTTGCCGTTATGTTCACGATAGCCAACCATGGAATCTCCGACCTGAAGGATACCTCCATTCAGCCGCTCGAGGTGGTTCATGCAACGCAGGAAGGTACTCTTGCCGGAGCCGGATGGGCCGAGGATGGAGCACACCTTGCCGTAGTCGACTGTTAGATCAACGCCTTTGAGTACCTCATGGTTGCCGTAAGACTTTCGGACGCCACGGGCAACGATTGCATATCGCGACGGAAGAGAGGAAGGAGATGCGAGCATTTTAGGCACTCCTTGCACTGTCGTTGACACCAGGCGCATCGGCTTCCGACGTAACAGACGCCTGCCTGCGATCACTTTTGCCAAAAAAGCGTTCAAGGAAGTGCTGGCCGATCGACAGGATCGTTGTCAAAACCAGATACCAGATGGAAGCAACGATCAGCAGCGGGATGGTTTGAAAGTTGGCTGTGTATATCAGCTGAGCCGAGTACAGCAGTTCCTGAAGCGCGATCACGCTAACGAGCGATGTTGTCTTCAGCATGCCAATCAACTGGTTGCCAGTCGGCGGAATGATGACACGCATT
The DNA here is from genome assembly GCA_036398815.1 of Rhizobium sp. GTDB lineage: Bacteria > Pseudomonadota > Alphaproteobacteria > Rhizobiales > Rhizobiaceae > Rhizobium. Next base: position 641 of record DASWOH010000325.1, read on the forward strand.
GCCTGCGGCAGGATGATCCGCATCATCACACGATAGCTCGACATCCCAAGGGCCTCTGCCGCCTCACGCTGACCAACAGGCACCGAGTTCAGGCCCGAACGCACAATTTCGGACATGTATGCGCCTTCGTTCAGACCGAGGCCAAGCAGAGCCGCAACGTAGACCGTGATATAGCGATTGGCATCGAAGGCACCGAGGCTGGGCCCGAATGGGAACCCGATGGTAATTTGCGGGTAAAGCGCCGAAAGGTTGTACCAGAAGATCAACTGTACGAGGAGCGGCGTGCCACGAAAGATCCAGAGATACCCGGAGGCGATACTGCCAAGCACCGGATTTTGCGAGATGCGCATCAGCGCGATCGTGGTGCCCAAGATCATCCCGGTCGCCATTGCCGCGATCGTTAGCCAAATGGTCGCGAGCAGTCCAGAAATGATAGATTCGTCGAAGAGGTATCGAGCGACAATCGGCCACTGAAACCGGCTGTTGGTGACCATCGAGGCGACAAGCCCAGCGAATACGATGATCATGATCCCGGCCGCAACCCAGCGTCCATAATACTTGAGCGGAACGACCGGCATCTTTTCGATGTCGGCGATTGCCAGCTTGTCTGCAACTTGTGTCACTTTCGCGTTCCCCTGAACGTCTCGAAATTACTGTAGCGCTTCGGCAAAATTTCGAGTAATCGATAACCGATAGCCGCTTACATAGTGACAATGCGCGATTAGCAAGTCAAGTTCTGATAGCGCTCAAAATGCGAGGAGCCGCAAATGACTGAGACACGATGGACGAATTGGGGGGGCAATCAAGCCTTTGACGCAGCGAAAGCGGAACGGCCCGGCAGCGAGGACGAAGCAATTAGCATTATCCGGGACGCACTGGCGGCAGATCTTTCGGTTCGCATCGCCGGCGGCGGACATTCGTTTACGCCGATCGTCGAAACAACCGGGCTCTTGCTCGACCTCTCGAAACTCTCAGGCGTGATTTCCACGGATTCCGACACAAAGAGAGCGACCGTTTGGGCAGGCTCCAAAATTGCAGACCTTGGTAAGCCGTTGTGGAATCAGGGCATGTCGATCGCAAATCAGGGAGACATCGATGTCCAGACCATCGCCGGTGCAACCGCCACTGGCACCAAAGGCTCCGGATTGCGCTTCGGATCCATGTCGTCGATGGTCACGAGCATGCGCGTCGTTAACGGGATGGGGGAGGTAGTCGACATCGATGAGAGTGATACCGACGCCCTTCTCGCTGCTCAGGTCTCGTTGGGCATGCTGGGGCCGGTGTTGCGTATCGGTCTACAGCTCGTCCCCGCCTACGGACTGAAGGAAGAGAATGTTATCTTACCCATGTCTGAAGTTTTCAGGCAGTGGGATTATCTCATGGCCGAATATCGCCATTTTTCCTTTTGGTGGATGCCGACGGATCGATCTGCCAATCTCTATAAGCTTGGTGACGTTCCCGCCGATCACTGCTTCGTCAAACTGCTGCGCGAGGTCTCTTTGGACGAGGCAGATATCACATCTGCGGAACTGAACAGGCGTACGGACCGGGCGTATCGGATTTATCCCGACGGCACGACTGTCGCCGAATTTCACGAACTGGAATATATGGTCGATGCCAAAGACGCGAAGGATGTCGTCAGCTCAGTGCAAAGCCTGATGCTCGACAAGTTTCCGCATGAGATTTCCCCCCTGCAGGTTCGTTGGCAGAAAGCTGACCGTGGCTTTCTCTCTCCTCAAACCGGACGTGACAGCACATCGATCTCCGTGTCCGGTGTCATTGGCAGAGACTACGATCCATTCCTCAGGGCCGTCGACACGGACCTACGCGCGTATTCTGCACGACCGCATTGGGGCAAGCTGCACTTCCTCGAGCGTGAGCGTGTCCGCGATCTTTACCCAGACTACGAGCGCTTTGCGCGAGTTCGAGAACGCATGGATCCGGAAAACCGCTTCCTGAACTCGCATCTGTCGCAGCTCTTCGGCTGAATTAATTTGCCATGAAAACAGCGAGACGGCCGCATATGCGGCCGTCTTTTCTTTTGCAAGACGCATTCCGTGAGCGTTCTCTCGACATCAACAGGACGCCCACGAAAGCAGATTGACTCACCTCATGTCACATGTAATATATTACCCATTACCACTCACACCGGATCGTTTTCTATGAAGATCGCAGCTATTGAAGTGTTCGGTTATGAACTGACTTATGCCCATGGTGAGTACGTCATGTCTCAAGGGCGAGCGGCTCAAAGCCAAGCCTCTACGCTAGTACGGGTACGAACGGACGCAGGCATCGAGGGCTGGGGAGAAAGCAGTACCCTCGGTGGTACTTATCTCCCGGCCTTCGCAGAAGGAACCCGCGAAGGCGTTCGCGTCATGGCCCCTGCACTGCTTGGTGCCGATCCGACCAATATTTCAACGGTTCACAAGCTTATGGACTCGGTGCTGCTGGGTCAGAACAGTTCCAAAAGCGCGATCGACATCGCGTGCTGGGACATTCTCGGCAAGGTCGCCAACTTGCCGATTTCAAAGCTCCTGGGTGGCGAGACCCAAGCCGATTTCCCGCTGTATGAAGCGGTGCCACTCGCTTCACCGGATGAAATGGTCGATTTCGTTCGCAAGCGTGGCGCTGCCGGCATCAATCGCTTTCAGGTCAAGGTCGGCAATGACCCTTATGAGGATGTTGAGCGCACGCGAGCTGTTGTTGCAGCCTGCCCTAACGACGCTGTTATCATCGCCGACTCAAATGGCGGCTGGAACCTCCAGGCCGGCATCATTGCTGTGCGTGAGCTTGCCGGTCTCAACATCTATGTCGAGCAGCCATGCCGCGACACGGCCGACTGCGCGATTGTCCAGCGGATGAGCTCGCTGCCGCTGGTCATGGACGAATCTGTTGTCAATTCCGCCGAACTCTACCGGGCAAAATACGAAGCAGGCGCAGGCTCGGTCAACATCAAGCTGGCCCGCGTCGGCGGCATCACTGGCGCTTTGCGAATGCGCTCGCTGGCGCAGGACCTTGGGATGACGATGTGTATTGAAGACGTGTGGGGCGGCGACGTGACAACAGCCGCTGTGTCCCATGTCGCTGCAAGCACCCGTGCCGACGCGCTGCTTCATGCTTCTTTCTTCAATGACTGGACGAATGAACACATCGCGGGCCATGCGCCGCGCTCCGAGCGTGGTCGCGGCAAAGCGCCGACTTCGCCGGGCCTTGGTATTTCTATTGACGTCGGTGCACTTGGAAAGTCCCTCTTTGAGGTGGCACGATAATGAGTATCTCCCGCTCCTTACCGAAGTCAGCAATCGACTGGCTGGATCGAGCCGATCGCCAGGAAATCCTTGCCGTCGATTCTCACACTGGCGGAAATCCGACGAGAATTGTGCTTTCCGGAATTGATGTTCCCGACAACGCGCAAACGGTCGATGCCGCGCGCGTTTGGCTGCGTGATAATGCGGATTATTGGCGCCGCCGCCTTGTGCACGAGCCGCGCGGGGGCGGCCTTACTTGCGCCGTCCTGCCAATCTGGTCAAAGGAGGATGGCTGCGACATTGGCGCCGTCATTCTTGAACCTGGCTCCTATCCCCCGATGTGCGGCCACTGCATGATTGGCTTTGCCTCGGTAATCGTGGAGATGGATCTGTTGCCAAATCTTTGGGCCGCCGATCACAGCATCGCAAAGTTTTCGATCCGGACGCCTGCGGGCCCTGTCGGCGTCACCGCACGACGCGATGCCAAGAGATTCACGACAATCACTCTGACAAATGTTGAATCATTTGTCGTAAGCAGGAGCGACTGCGCGGTGGATGGCAAGGTCATGCCCGTGGAGCTTCTTTACGGTGGCGACTACTACATTTCAGTCGATGCCTCGAAGATCGGTCTTTCACTCGATCGTAACAATGCAACCGAAATTGTGCGCGTGGCTCGCCTCTTGCGTGAAAAGTATACACAATCCGGCGTGCACGATCCGCTAACCGGCAAATTATTGGATGTCTATCAGGTCCTTTTCTACAATCACGAAGACCATTTGCCCAATAACGCAAAGATTGTAGTCGTGGCACCGCCCGGTGTTATCGACCGATCGCCGTGCGGGACTGGTACGAGCGCGCTATTTGCTAAACTCGTGAGCGAAGGCAAGCTCAGCCCGGATGATGTACTGACGACTGAAAGCATCATCGGCTCGACCTTTACAGTCACCGCAGAACGTCATCGCAAAACAAACGACCGTCAGTTCGTAGCACCCGCCCTCACCGGCCGCGCCTACATCAACGGTTTCCTGTTCATCACCGCCGACGCCGAGGACATCCTCGCAGACGGCTTCCCGCCTCTTTAACCTGCAAATTGGAGATTACACATGACACTCAATGGCGTCCTTTCCGCCATCGTTACCCCATTTACGCCCGATGGTGAGAAGATCGATGAGGCAGCGCTACGCAAACTCGTCGATCAGAACATCGCAGATGGGGTCGACGGTTTTGTTCCCGCCGGAGGCACAGGTGAGTTCTCGGTTCTATCCCATCAGGAAAGGCTGAAGCTCGTCGATGTCGTCGTCGAACAGACCGCTGGCCGCGCCACCGTACTGGCACATACCGGCGCGACATCGTCGCGCGAGGCAGTTGAGCTGTCGAAACATGCAGAACGCGCAGGCGCGACGGCGATCATGCTTGCAACACCTTACTATGAGCAGATCGGCTTCGACGAAGCGTTTGCCTACTATGCTGCTGTGGCGGATGCGACGGACCTTCCAATCTGCGCCTACAACTTCCCCCCGGCAACTGGTCTGCACCTTGACGTCGATTTCACAGTCAGGCTCGCGCGCGAAATCCCCCAGGTCAAGTACATCAAGGATTCTTCTGCAAACATCATGCAGATGTACACGTTCCTGAGCGATCATCGCGATGACATCAATTTCTTTAACGGCGAGGATGTCCTTATCCTTCCGGCGCTTGCACTCAAAGCCCCTGGAATGGTGATGGGAACGGCGAACTTCCTTGCCCCGGCACTTGCCAAACTGCAGAAGGCAAGCACCGGCGGCGACGATCTGACGGTTCTGTCGATCTGGCGGCAAATCAATCCGCTGATCCAGGTTCTGGCTAGCGGACGCTATAACAGCGGCGTCAAGGCGGCCTGTGAACTCCTCGGTCTTAAGGTTGGGCCGGTTCGTGCGCCGATCCCGCAATATAGCGCCGATCAGACTGCCGCGCTAAAGGCAGTCCTTGATACAATCGATCCGTTGCTGCTGACGGGCGCAGCGCGTTAAAAACCGCGGGAGACCCGTTGTTCAAATGGGTCTCCCTCCACGACTCCAGGAAGGATAATTATGAAAGCCAGAATATTTTCCGGTATCATCCCCGCGCTGATGACGCCTTGCAAGCCGGACCGTACGCCTGACTTCGATGCCCTCGTTCGCAAGGCAAGGCAGCTCATCGCTAGTGGTATGTCGGCCGTTGTCTATTGCGGATCGATGGGCGACTGGCCACTGCTTACCGATGCTCAGCGGATGGAGGGTGTGAAGCGACTGACCGAGGCTGGCGTTCCCGTGATTGTCGGAACTGGGGCGGTCAACACAGCCTCGGCCGTTGCACATGCCGCCCACGCCCAGAAGGTTGGAGCAAAAGGCTTGATGGTTATTCCGCGCGTCCTGTCACGCGGTTCCGTCATCAGCGCCCAGAAGGCCCATTTCAAGGCAATTCTGTCAGCCGCACCGGACCTGCCGGCTGTTATTTACAATAGCCCGTACTACGGCTTTACAACCCGTGCCGATCTGTTCTTCGCACTTCGTGCCGAGCATCCCAATCTTGTCGGCTTCAAGGAGTTCGGCGGACCTGCCGACATGCGATACGCCGCCGAGAATATTACAAGCCAGGACGATGACGTGTCGTTGATGATTGGCGTTGATACGGCCGTATTCCACGGCTTCGTCAACTGCGGAGCGACCGGAGCAATTACCGGGATCGGGAATGTCCTGCCGAAAGAAGTCATTCACTTGTGCAAGCTTTCGAAAGCCGCCGCCACCGGAGACGCCTCGGCACGTCGGCGCGCGCTCGAACTTGAAGCTGCGCTCTCCGTCCTGTCATCCTTTGATGAGGGACCTGATCTTGTGCTCTTCTTCAAGCATATGATGGTTCTGAAGGGTGACGGCGAATATAGCCTCCACTTCAATGAAACCGACACGCTCTCTGAAAGCCAGAGGGGCTATGTTGAAACGCAGTTGAAGCTCTTCGACACTTGGTATCAAAAATGGAGCCAGGCGCCCGATACCGCTGCATGAGCGCGAAGGGCGAGCAGCCGGAAGGCGGCGCGGTCTCATTGGATGGCGCCGCTTTCTTTTGTCTAACTTGGAACCGCCAGCATAGAACGCCCCGTTGCCAAAAGGCCGCGGCCTGACCGTATTTTGGCGCAACTGCATCATTTCTGTCAGTCGGGCGTGTTGCGTTCAACTTCACCCAAACCGCACGCCAGCATGCCCCGACCCGACCCAGATCACAGCCGTCGCCGAAATTCACTTGGCCTCCCGAGCTGTCATTACTGACCAACGCGCCGAAGAAAAGTCATGACCTCCACCAGAGGTGGAGGTTTGAAACGCTGCGCTTGAACCACTAGAAGTGGTTTTGTTAGCGCTTAGTAGCTACGATTGAAGAGGTCGGCAAAGTCGGAAGCTTTGTCGGCCTTTTCCTGATTACGGATG
>DASWOH010000326.1:0-1766 GCA_036398815.1 Rhizobium sp.
GCGCCAGTCCTTGGCGAGTTCGACGGCGGCGCGCATCAGCTGGCCGGGATATTGTTCGAGCTTCTTTTCGAGCCGGTCGAGCAGCGTGAAGGCATCGGCGGTCGCGCCGGCGAAGCCTGCGATGACGTCGCCCTTGCCGATACGGCGCACCTTGCGGGCATTGCCCTTCATGACGGTCTGGCCGAGGCTCACCTGGCCATCGCCCGCCATTACCACCTTGCCACCCTTCCGCACTGTAATGATTGTTGTCATAAAACACCTGTTGGCCCGGTTCCGGGCGTTCGCATCGGGCCGCACACCGGCCCTGTTGAGCCCTATGTAAGTGGGCTTTTCACGATTGCAAATGCCGGAGTTTGGCAATTGCGATCGGTGGATCGCCAAAGGCTAAATAAAGCGCGTAACTTCTGGATATTTGCACATGCGCCTGATAAGGAACGGCCTTCATTCCGATGGAGCAGCCCCATGGCAGAGACCGCAGCGAGCCGCACGGCCAGCGTTTCCCGCAAGACGAACGAAACGTCGGTTTCCGTTTCCGTCCACCTCGACGGCACCGGCAAATCGAGGATTTCCACGGGCGTCGGCTTCTTCGACCATATGCTCGAGCAGCTCTCGCGCCATTCTTTGATCGACATGGACATCGAAACCAAGGGCGACCTGCATATCGACGACCATCACACGGTCGAGGATACCGGCATCGCCATCGGGCAGGCCATTTCGAAGGCGCTCGGCGACCGGCGCGGCATCACCCGCTACGCCTCCATCGATCTTGCCATGGACGAAACCATGACCAAGGCGGCGGTGGACCTTTCCGGCCGGCCGTTCCTGGTCTGGAACGTCGCATTCAGCGCACCGAAGATCGGCACCTTCGATACCGAGCTGGTGCGTGAATTCTTCCATGCTCTGGCGCAGAATGCCGGGATTACGCTGCATATCCTCAATCACTACGGCGCCAACAATCACCATATCGCCGAGACATGCTTCAAGGCCGTTGCCCGCGCCCTGCGCAGCGCAACCGAGATCGACCCGCGGCAGGCAGGCCGCGTGCCCTCGACGAAGGGCACGCTCGCCTGAGCCCGATCAGGAGCAATAGGATGGCAAGCTACCTCATTCTGACGCCGTCCGGCGATGCCGGCCGAAATCACGAGAAGACACGTTTCATCCGCGACGGTTTTTCGTGGCTCGCGTTCCTGTTTCCGGCGTTCTGGCTGCTCTGGCACCGGCTCTGGTTCCTTGCAATTGCCGCCTTCCTCGTTCAGGGGATCGCAATCCAGCTGCTCAACCTGCAGGGTCTGGCTCCGGCGGGATATGCGGTGCTGTTCGGCGTCCATCTGCTGACGGCGCTCGAAGGCCGCCGCTTGCTCTTTTCAAACCTCGTTTCCAAAGGCTGGGAAGAGCAGGGCCTCGTCTCGGCGCGTGGCCTTTCCGAGGCGGAAGACATCTATTTTTCGAATGCCGGGTTTCCGGAGGAGACGGATATTCCTGTGAAAAAATGGGATATCCCACCTTCGAAGGGATCTTCGGGCCGGAACGGCGCCGCGCTCGGTCTTCTCGGCTATGACGGAGGACGCTGATTCATGCGCGTCGCGATCATCGACTACGGTTCCGGAAATCTCCGGTCCGCAACCAAGGCCTTCGAGCGCGCCGCCCGCGAGGCCGGCATCGACGCTGCGATCGACCTGACCGACAAGGCCGACCGTGTCGCGACGGCCGACCGGATCGTGCTGCCCGGCGTCGGCGCCTATGCCGATTGCCGCCGCGGGCTCGAC
>DASWOH010000327.1:0-3029 GCA_036398815.1 Rhizobium sp.
TGATAAGTAACAAAGCATGTCTTCCATTCTGCTTCTGACATCCAGCCCGCGCTCCGACTCCCTCTCCAGCAAGATCGCAACCGAGCTTGCCGAAAAGATCAAGGCCCAGAATCCGGGCAAGACGATCGTCCATCGCGATCTGGCCGCCGCGCCGCTGCCGCATATCGACGAGCTCTTCACCGCCGCCATCCGCACACCGGCCGACGCCCGCACGGCTGAACAGGCCGAAGCCGTGAAAGTTTCCGACGAGTTGGTGGACGAGCTGCTCGCCGCCGATACGCTGGTCATCGGCACCGGCCTCATCAACTTCAGCATCTACTCGTCGCTGAAGGCCTGGATCGACAACATCGCCCGCGCCGGCCGCACCTTCACCTATACGGAAACCGGCCCGAAGGGCCTGGCCACCGGCAAGAAGGCCTATATCGTTCTCGCATCCGGCGGCGTCTATTCGGAAGGCCCGGCCGCTCCGCTGAACCACGCCGTTCCCTACCTGAAGTCGGTTCTCGGCTTTCTCGGCATCACCGATGTCGAGACGGTCTATGTCGAAGGCCTCGCCTTCGGTCCGGAAGCTGCTGAAAAGGCAATCGGCGCCGCACAGGCCCGCGCAGCCGAGTTGGCGCTCGCCGCCTAATTCGCACGCAGACAGCAAATCACAGGCGGCCGGTGTTCACCGGCCGCTTTTTTATGTCCCGTCGCCTTTCGCCAGCTCCTTCATGAAGCTCCTTGCGGCTTCCAGAATCTCGTCGGAAAGCGCCTCGTCGTTCGTAACGCGCGCAAGACCGACAGCACCGGCCATCAGACAGGTGGCGATGATCGCATCGCGCCGCGCGGCGGCGGCGTCCGTTTGCGGCATGCGCGCCGTCATCGTTTCGATGTTCCTCCGCATTCCTTCCGTCGCGATCGTGCGGACAGACTCACCGCTCCGGGCAATATCGGCGGTCAAGGCCGCATAAGCGCAGCCCTCACCGCGCCGGTCGCGATGACGAGCGCTGAGATAGGTCTCGGCATAGTCCTTCAGCGGAACATCCACCGGATTGATCCCCTTCTCCTCCAGTTGCCGACGCTGCTCTTCCACCGCAAGCTCAACAGCCTCGGCGACCAATTCGTCCCTTGAGGCGAAATGCTTGTAGAAGCCACCGACCGTTAATCCCGCCTCCTTCATGAGATCGGCGACGCCGATCCCTTCCAGCCCCTCCTCGCGCAGACGCTTGGCCGCAAGCGTCACGATCCGCTCATGCGTCTTCTGCTTTTCCATTTGCGAATGGCCCATCGAAGAATCTCCTCAAACCTCCTTGACGAATGTGGATTATAATCATAATCCTTATGGAGAACGATCATAATCCAGATCGCGGTTGAAGCCAATAGGAGTTACCAACATGCGCCTCAAGAACAAGGTCGCCATCATCACCGGCGGAAACAGCGGCATAGGGCTTGCCACCGCTCGCGTCTTCCTCGCCGAGGGCGCCAAGGTCGCCATCACCGGCCGCAATCCGAAGACCCTTGCCGCCGCCGTCGAAGAACTCGGCGGCGATGTCCTGGCATTGCAGGTTGATGTCACCGACGTTGCAGCCACGGAGAAAGCCTTCGCGGAAGCGGCTGAAAAGCTTGGCAATTTCGATGTCGTCTTTGCCAATGCGGGAATCGCCGGCGAAACGGCCGTTGGAAAGACCACACTCGAACAGTTCGAAGCAGTGGTGCGCACCAATTTCACCGCCGTCTTCTTCACCGTGCAGGCGGCGCTGCCGCATCTGAACGACGGTGCTTCGGTGATCCTAAACGGTTCCGTGCACGCCGTTCTCGGCATCCCCGGTTATTCCGCCTATGCCGGCACCAAGGGTGCCGTGCGCGCCATGACCCGCAATTGCCTCCGAACTCGCTCCGCGCGGCATCCGCGTCAACCAGGTCACGCCGGGCGCCACCAAGACACCGATCTGGAATACGCGCGCGATGACCGAAGACGCCAAGGATGCCCTGGAAGCGCGCTTCGGTAGCCTGAGCCCGCTCGGCCGCATGAGCGAAGCGGAAGAAATCGCCAAGGCCGCCCTCTATTTCGCCTCCGACGACTCCAGCAACGTCACCGCCATCGAAATCACCGTCGACGGCGGCGCCACCAGCGCTCCTTCGGGCGCCAAGCTTTTCCGCGCGGCTAGAGAGTCCTAGAAATTAAGGCGAACATCGCTCCCAACATGACGGCAAAGGTCGCCCGATGCGCAATGCTGATGGCGGCCTTTCCCACGTCGAGGATATCACCAGCCCTGGACTGCCGGATTTCGAAAGGAGAATAAGACCGGACTGCCATTTATCGCAAAAGTGGCTTTAGCCTTCAGATAATCCCTTGCGGTATACGCGGCCACGATGCTTCGATGGAACGCATCCGGAGCACAGACGCTTAGTATACGATCGGAGGATTCCCGTGAAAGACAAGCAACATACCTATCACGTCAACGTCGTCTGGACCGGCAATGACGGCACGGGAACGTCAAGCCATCGCAGCTATAAACGAGATCATGAGATAAGAGCCGAGGGTAAACCCACGATCGCCGGCTCTTCCGACCCGAGCTTCCGTGGCGATCCGGCCCGCTGGAACCCCGAGGATCTGCTGGTCGCATCGGTGTCGGCCTGCCACAAGCTTTGGTATCTCGGCCTTTGCGCGCAGGCAGGCGTTATCGTGCTGTCCTATGAGGACGCAGCGGAAGGAACCATGCTGGAAGAGAGCGGCGGCGCCGGGCAATTCACCTCGGTCGTCCTGCGCCCCAGGATCGTCATCGATGCCACGTCGGACATAAAGACAGCGCTTGAGCTGCATCACAAGGCGCACGAAATGTGCTTCATCGCGCGTTCGGTGAATTTTCCGGTTACAAACGAACCGCAGATTTCCGTGGAATAGCAAAGTCATGACCTCCACCAGAGGTGGAGGTTTGAAACGCTGCGCTTGAACCACTAGAAGTGGTTTTGTTAGCGCTTAGTAGCTACGATTGAAGAGGTCGGCAAAGTCGGAAGCTTTGTCGGCCTTTTCCTGATTACGGATG
>DASWOH010000328.1:0-3439 GCA_036398815.1 Rhizobium sp.
GCCTGCGCCGTGGCACTTGAGAAAAACCCGGCCGTCATTGACTGGATGAATGCCCGCGGCCATGACCTGCTCGGCCATGGCCTGCGCTGGAGCGAATATTCCGGCATGCCGCGCGATGAGGAAGAACAGCAGCTTCACGAAGCAATCGCTCTTTACGAGAAATTGACCGGCAAAAGACCGATGGGCTGGAATTGCCGGTCCTTTCCGAGCGTCAATACCCGCGATCTGATCGTCAGGGAAGGTGGCTTTCTCTATTATTCCGATCCCTGCAATGACGACCTTCCCTATTTCCTCGATCACGAGGGCACGAGGCTTCTCGTTGTTCCCTATTCCAAGACCCTGAACGACAGCCGCTATCTGATCGCGCCCGGCTACAGCAATCCGCGCGATTTTGCCGAAGATTGCCGATCGGCCATCGACTACATGATCGGCGAGGCCGACGAGACCGGCGGTCGCATGCTGACGATCGGCGTGCATGCCCGCTGGATGGGCCAGCCCAACCGCGCATCGGGCCTGCGTGATGTGATCGAGCATGTCAGGAAAACCCCGGGTGCTGCCTTCATGCGGCGCGAAGACATTGCGCGCTACTGGATCGATCATCATGGCTGACGGTGCGCATGCAATGCCGGACGATCGCCTGCAGGCAGAAACGGAAACCATAAGCGGCGCTGAATATGTCGCCGGAGTCTTGAAGGAAGAGGGCGTCAGGCAGATCATCGGCTTTCCTGCAAGCGAGCTTTTCGATGCGTCTGCGGCGCTCGATATCCCGCCGCTGATCGCGCGCACGCAGCGCGTTGCCGTCAATATCGCGGAAGGTTACGCCCGGGCGACGGCCGGCAGGGAGCTTGCCGTCGTCACCGTCCAGTACGGTCCGGGAGCCGAAAGCGCCTTTGCCGGTATCGCCCAGGCCTTCAACGATCGCGTGCCGATGCTGTTCCTGCCGACCGGCTATCCGCGCGGTTCGGAAGCGGTGGCTCCGAATTTCGAATCCCGTCGCAATTTTCGCCACATCACCAAATGGTGCGAGGCGGCAACGCAGGTCGCCGATCTGCCGAAGCTGATGCATGCGGCCATATCGCGTGTCAGAAACGGCCCGCCGGCGCCTGTCCTGCTTGAATTGCCGGTCGATCTGCTGGCCGAAAGGCTCGACGCCCTGCCGGCCGATCATCGGCGCCCGCGCCGGAGCGTACCGCAGGCTGATGATGGTGAAGTGGCCAGTCTGGTTGAAACCCTGATTGCGGCCAGAAGTCCGGTGATCCTGGCAGGGCAGGGGGTTCTCGCCGCATCGGCGACGCAGGAACTGGTCGAACTGGCCGAACTGTTGAACATTCCCGTCATGACGACGCCGAACGGCAAGAGCGGCTTTCCGGAAGACCACCCTCTTGCGCTTGGGACTGCTGGTCGGGCGCGACCTGCCACGGTTGACCATTTTCTGGAAAAGGCCGATGTCGTCTTCGCCCTCGGCAGCAGTCTGACGCGCTCCTATTACATCCTGCCGGTCCCCGACGACAAAACCATCCTGCATGTGACGCTCGATGAAGCCGACCTCGGCAAGGATTATGCGATCTCGCAAGGCGTGATCGGCGATGCGGCCTCCGTCCTCAGGCAGATGATGACGCTTATCCGCCGGGAGTTTCTGCCACTTGCCGACCGGCCGCAGCCTGCCGCGGAAATCGCCGCCGTTCGGGTAGCTTTCATGGAAAAGTGGATGCCGCTGCTGACATCGGACAGCGCGCCGATCTCGCCCTACCGTGTCGTCTGGGAGATCATGCAGGCGATCGATCCCAAGACATCGATCGTCACGCATGATGCAGGCAATCCGCGCGACCAGTTCTGCCCGTTCTATGTGGCAAGCGCGCCCGGCAGCTACATCGGCTGGGGAAAGACGACCCAGCTCGGCAGCGGCCTTGGCTTTGCGATGGGTGCGAGGCTTGCCCGCCCCGATGCGACTGTCGTCAATCTGATGGGAGAGTCCGCCTTCGGGATGGTGGGCATCGACTTCGAAACTGCGGTGCGCTGCAATCTGCCGGTGCTGACCGTCGTGCTGCGCAACAATGTGCTCGGGGGTTATGCGAAGAGCATGCCGATCGCCACCGAAAAATATGGCGCGAACCGGGTAACAGGCAATTACGCGCCGATCGCCAAAGCGCTCGGCGGCTACGGCGAATGCGTGAGAGAACCGGAGAACCTTCGCCCCGCACTGCTGCGCGCCCTGGACAGGGTCGCTGCCGGACAGGCCGCACTCATCGAGGTTGTCACGCACGAAGAGCCGCGGCTCGCAGGTCTGTGGTAGAGAGGCGGAGGCGAACGTGTTCGACACGATGATCCTGGGCGGCACCGTCGTCAATGCAAACGGTCAAGGTCCTGCGGATGTCGGCATTCGTGATGGACGAGTGGCTGCTCTCCTTGCGCCTGGCGAGACCGCGATGGCGCGGAGCTTCATCGATGCCGGCGGCAAACAGTTGCTGCCGGGGCTGGTCGATGCGCATGCGCATCTGCGAGAACCCGGGCTGACACGCAAGGAAGACTTCGAAAGCGGCACGCATGCTGCAGCTCTCGGCGGTGTGACGACCATCCTCGATATGCCGACGGACGATCCCTGGACCGCAACGGCCCAGCAATTATCGGACAAGATGGCGAGTGCGGCGGGGCGGCTCAATGTCGATGTCGGTTTTCAGGCCGTTGTTTCGAAGAACTGCGACAGGCTGGATGACCTGCTCGCCCTCTCGCCGGTTTCGCTCGAACTGTTCACGGCGGACGTGCACGCCGACTATCGGTTCGACAGTCTGGATGCCGTCACGCAGTTGCTGCGCCGACTGGCGGGCACCGACACGGTGATTGGCGTCTCCCCCGGCGACCAGTCGATCCTCGAGGGAAGCGGGCTACGTGAGCGTGATGGCAGCATTACAGCGTTTCTGGCAAGCAGGCCGCCGCTTGCCGAAGCCGGCGGCATCGCGCGTGCGGTTCTGGCGGCTGCCGAGACCGGCGCGCGCGTTCATGTGCGCCAGGTCAATTCGAAGCTCGGTGTCGAGACCTGGCGCCGCCTTCAGGGCATGGCCGATGTCACCGTCGAAACGACACCGCAAAACCTGTTCTTCACATCCGAAGACTACAAGACGGCCGGTGCCCGGCTGAAAGGGTCGCCTCCGTTTCGCGGCCATGACGATGTCGCGGCCCTGCGCCATGCCGTCGCGGAGGGCTTGATCGCAATCATGGCGACGGATCACGCGCCACATAGCCCGGCCGAGAAATCGGCAACATATGGATCCTTTGCCGACATTCCCGGTGGCATGCCGGGGCTTCAGACATTGCTTTCGGTGATGCTGGACCTTGTGGCGGAAAAGCTAATAGGCCTCCCGGAACTGGTGCGGATCTGTGCGTACAATCCCGCACAACGTTTCGGGCTTGGACGCTCGAAAGGGTCGATCGCCGTCGGCAG
>DASWOH010000329.1:0-36984 GCA_036398815.1 Rhizobium sp.
CCGTCGCCCGGCTCGCGCTTGATCTCGATGGAGATGCCGGCCTTCTTCGCGCTTTCCTGGTAGAGCGCTGCCGCATCCACGGCGCCGGGGAAGGCGACGTCGGAGGTGCGCAGCAGCACGGCGCCGTCATGGCCCGACTTCTTGTAGTGGAAGGCGGCCTTGTCGGGATCGTAGACGCGCTGCTCGATGTCTTCCGGGAAGAGGGCATAGGTTTCGTTGATCGGGAAGTCGTTGCCGACCTTGCCGTAGCCGCCGAGGATGGACTTGACCATGTTCTCGCGGTCCATCGCATATTTCAACGCCAGACGCAGGTCGTTGTTGTCGAACGGCGCGGTGTTGCAATGCATGATGAAGACGTAATGGCCGCGCCCGGAGGTGCTGAGGATCTCGATGTTCGGCGCGCGCTGGAGCAGGGAGACCGTCTTTGGATCGACGCGGTTGATGTAGTGCACCTGACCGGAGGAGAGGGCCGCGATGCGGGCCGTGGCATCGTTCATGACGATGATCTCGACGCTGTCGACATAGCCGCGGTCCGAACGCCAGTCCTCGGCGTTCTTCTCGAAGGTCACCCGGACGCCCGGCTCGAAGCTTGCGACCTTGTAGGGGCCGGTGCCGATGCCGGCATTCGGGTTCTCGATGCCGCCGCCGGGCTGGATGATCAGGTGGTAGTCGCTCAGAAGCAGCGGCAGGTCGGCATTGCCTTCCGTCAGGGTCAGCACGAGATCGCCGCCCTTCTCCTCGATGCTCTTGATGGATTTCATCACGCCAAGTGCACCGGATTCGGACTTCTCGTCCGTGTGGCGCTGGAGCGTCTTGATCACGTCGTCGACGGTCAGGTCCTTGCCGTCGTGGAACTTCACGCCCTTGCGGATCTTGAGGGTCCAGACGGTGGCGTCCGCCGACGGCTCCCAGGATTCGGCGAGCGCCGGAACGGCGGCACCCGTCAATGGGTCGGATTCGACCAGCATGTCGCCCCAGCAACGGCCGACACAGAACATGAACTGCGACAGGAACTTTGCCGGGTCCTTGGAGTCTGTGGCCGCGCCGCCTTCGAGGCCGAGTTTCAGATGGCCGCCGCGCTTCGGCTCGGCTGCCATCGCGCTTTCGGTGAAGAGCGTGTCGGCAAGTGCCAATGTCATGCCGGCCGCCATGGCGCGCCCCATGAATTCGCGACGGCTGAGACCGCCCGAGGTCACGCGGCTTGCGAGATGTTTCGTATAATCGTTCATTCCCCTATTCCTTCTTCTTGATGCGTTGGTGGAATTCCTGGGCAGGACTTCGAGATACGGCTTCCTCTTCCGCCTGAAGCTCTTGTTTGCCCATGATCATGCAGGAAAATCATGCGGTTGCTACCGCTTTCTCACTTTCCTTTCCAGATTGGGGCTCGCTTCTCCGCAAAAGCCCTTGCGCCTTCCAGCTGGTCCTCACTCGAATAGAGGGCATCGACGGTCGCAAACTGCCTTTTGGTGATCTTGTTCATGGCAGTCTGAAACGTTGCTCCCTCGGCTTCGCGGACGATTTCCTTGATGGCGGCGTAGACGAGCGGCGGCCCGCTTGCCAGAAGGCGGGCGAGTTCCCATGCCCGGTCCATCAATTTATCCGCGGCGACGATCTCGTTGACGAAACCCCAGCGATGCGCCTCGGCGACATCGAGCCAGCGGCCGGTCAAAAGCATGTCCATGGCGATGTGATAGGGGATGCGCTTCGGCAATTTGATCGAGGCGGCATCCGCAACCGTTCCCGAGCGAATTTCCGGAAGGGCGAAGGTCGCATGCTCGGCGGCGATGATCAGGTCGCAGGAAAGGGCGATCTCCAGACCGCCGCCGCAACAGATGCCGTTGACGGCGCAGATCACTGGCTTGTTGAAATCGCGAAGCTCCTGCAGGCCACCGAAACCGCCAACGCCATAGTCGCCGTCGACCGCGTCGCCGGCGGCGGCCGCTTTCAAATCCCAGCCGGCCGAAAAGAATTTCTCGCCGGCACCGGAAACGATCGCCACGCGCAGCTCGGGGTCGTCGCGGAAATCGCGGAAGATCACGCCCATCTCACGGCTGGTCGCAAGGTCGATGGCGTTCGCCTTCGGCCGGTCGATGATGACCTCCAGGATACCGTTGTCGCGTCGGACGCGAATGGGGCTGTGCAACTTCCGCTACCTCCTTCGCCGGATGAGCGCGTCTGCGGCAACGACGCCACGATTGTCTGGCAAAACCATCAATGGATTAATGTCTAGTTCCTCAAGCCGCGCGGCGTTTTTTACGACATATTCTGCCATTGATACGACGGCATCGACAACTAAATCGAGATTGCCTTTCGCGCCGCCGCGATACCCCTCGATCAGTTTTTTGACTTTCAGCCGCGAAATGGCAGCGAGAACGTCCGCTCTCGTCACCGGAAGAGCCAAAATGACGGAATCTTCAAGCAATTCAACCAGGATTCCGCCGGCGCCGACCGTCAAAGCCAGTCCGAGGACAGGGTCGCGCACGGCCCCGACGATCAGCTCGGCGACCGGACGCTCGATCATCCGTTCAACCAGGTAGCCGGAGGCGACATGCGCCATTCGCTGGGCAGCGCTTCGCACAGCTTCCATATCCCCAAGGTTGAGCGCGACGGCACCGGCTTCGGACTTGTGCTCAACGCCCAAAGCCTTCAAGGCGACGGGGAATCCGAGGCGCTGTGCTTGCTCGGCAGCTTCGCTCGGCGTAGCCGCCGTCGCGCCAACGGGAACTGTAAGGCCGGCGACAGATAATTCCATCTTGGCCGCCGCTTCGCTCAAGGTTTCGATCTCGCCTCCGGCCGAAGCCGTGTCGAGCAACGGTAGTGGCGGTTGAGCGCGCCAGGCCGCTCCGATCCGGCTCGCTGCTTCCACCGCCGCAACGGTTTCACTGATGCCGCAAAGGGGCACAATGCCGTCTTCGAACAGCTGCAAGGCGATAGCTTCCGGCATGTTCTCCGATAGTGTCGCCAGAATCCCGGCGCGTGCGCCGGTGCGCCTTGCCGCTGCTTCGATGGCGGCGACGGTCGTCATCCAGTCTGCCCCGTCGCAACTGTCATCCCGCGGAAAATCGAGGACGATCAGATTGAGCGCGTAGCCGCCCTCGAACATGGCGGTGAAGGCCTCCGTCTGACGAGTAAGGTCACCCCAGACGAAGGTGTGATAGTCGAGAGGGTTGGAGAGGGTGACCATTTCGCCGAGACTGCGCCGCAAGGCGGGCAGTTGCTCCGGCTTCAAGGCGCGGAAATCCACGGCCCGGCCGGTGGCGGCATCGGCCATCAACGAAGCCTCGCCGCCGGAACAGCTCATCGAGGAGATCGCGTTGCTTGTCAGCGGGCCGATGACGTGCAGCAGTTTCAGCGTTTCGATCAGTTCCGGCAGCGTGGCAACCCGGCCGATGCCGAGACGGGCGAGGATCACATCGGCAACGGCATCGCTGCCGGCGAGGGACGCCGTATGCGAGACAGCGGCGCGTTGAGCCTGTTCGGACTTTCCGACCTTCAGGGCGATGACGGGTTTGCGCAACTCGCGGGCACGGGTGGCAAGTTTTTGCAGCGCCTGGACGCTGTCAAACCCCTCGATATGAAGGCCGATCGCTGTAACGCGCGGATCTTCGAGGACGGCGCAGGCGAGATCCGATAGTCCGGTCTGCGCCTGGTTGCCCGCCGTCATCAGGTAGCTGATGGGCAGGCCGCGCTTTTGCATGCTGAGATTGATGGCGATGTTGGAGGATTGGGTGAGAATCGCAACGCCGCGCTCGACGCGCACCATGCCGTGTTGGTCGGGCCAGAGCAGGGCGCCATCAAGGCCATTGATCACGCCATAACAGTTCAGGCCGATGATCGGCATGTCGCCGGCTGCTCGCACAAGATCGTCCTGCAAGGTCGTGCCATCGGCCAGTTCGGCAACTGCTTCGCTGAAGCCCGAGGCGTAGCAAACGGCGCCGCCGGCGCTTCTTGCCGCAAGCGCGCGGACGATATCGACGGTCAGCATCCGGTTGACGCCGACGAAGGCGGCGTCGGGTGCTGAGGGCAACTCGTCCACCGATCGATAGCAGCGGCGCCCGAGCACGCTCTCCAGCGTCGGATGCACCGGCCAGATGTCACCGGCAAATCCCATCCGGTCGCATTGCTCGATGACCCGACGCGCCTCGCGGCCGCCGAAGACGGCGATCGTTTGCGGTCTGATCAGGCGATCGAGCGGGCGTTTCGTCATCCGGTCATGCTCCGAACGGCCGTAGCAGATCGCGGCTAATGATATGCCGCTGGATTTCCGAGGTTCCGTCCCAGATGCGCTCGACACGCGCATCGCGCCAGAAACGGGCAAGCGGCAGATCGTCCATCAGTCCCATGCCGCCGAAGATCTGGATCGCTTCGTCAGTGATGCGGGCAAGCATTTCGGAAGCATAGAGCTTGGCTGAGGCGATCTCGCGATTGGCGGCAAGGCCTGCGTCGAGCCGCCAGGCGGCGGATAGGGTCAGCAGGTCGGCGGCGTCGATCTCGGTGATCATGTCGGCAAGCTTGAACGACACGCCCTGATTGGCGCCGATCGGCCGTCCGAACTGCTTGCGCTCCGCCGCATAGGGCAGCGCCAGGTCGAAGACACGTCGCGCCCGTCCCACGCAGGTCGCCGCGACCGTCAGGCGCGTGCCGTAAAGCCAGTCATTGGCAAGATCGAAGCCGCGATGCACCTCGCCGAGCACCTGGGACTTGGGGAGGCGGCAATCCGTGAAATTCAGAACGGCGTTGTGATAACCGCGATGCGAGACCGATTCATAACCCTTGCGAATCTCGAAACCGGGCGTGCCGCGGTCGACCAGAAAGGCCGTGATCTTCTTCTTGATGCCCTTCGGCGTTTCTTCCTCGCCGGTGGCGGCAAAAACAATAACGAAATCAGCCACATCAGCATGAGAGATAAAGTGCTTGGTGCCGTTGAGGATGAAATCGCTACCGTCCTGCCGGGCAGCACACTTCATGCCGCGCATGTCCGAGCCGGCATCGGGTTCGGTAATGGCCAGCGCGTCGATCTTCTCGCCGCGCACGGCCGGCAGCAGATATCGCTCTCGCTGCTCGCCTTCGCAGGCCATCAGAATTCCGGAAGGGCGTCCGAAGAAGACGGTGAGCGCCATCGAGCCGCGGCCGAGTTCGCGTTCGACGAGGGTAAAGGTCGTGTGGTCGAGACCGGCGCCACCGACGGACTCAGGGAAGTTGCAGGCATAGAAGCCGAGATCGATGCATTTGCGCCGAATCTCCTCTCCGAGCTCCGGCGGCACGCTACCGGTGCGATCGACCTCGTTCTCATGCGGATAAATCTCGGTCTCGACGAAGCCCCGGACCGTCTTGACGATCATTTCCTGTTCTTCGTTGAGCCCGAAATTCATGATCGCTTCCTCCTAGCGTTTTTGCCCGACATGGCGCCCGACGCCATCCGGCACGGGCAGTTTTGCATGGGCCTCGGCGATCGATCTTATTCTGCCCAGCACCTCCTCCGGTGCCGGAACGGCTTTCCCCGCCTTGGCATCGACATGCAGCAGCATGTGTTCGGCGGTGGCAATCGCCTCGCCCGTTGCCGTGTCGTAAATCGTATGGAACACATGCAGCCGTTTCTCGTCAGCCGACAGAAGCTGGCAGGTCGAATGGATCGCCTGTCCGAGCTTGGCCTCGCCGAGATGGCGGATATGCGTCTCGACGGTGTAATAGCTGTGGCCGGCTTCGACATAGGCGAAGTCGACGCCGATCAGGCGTAGCAGCGCATCGGATGTATCCCCGAACACCTGCAGATAGCGATGCTCGGTCATGTGGCCGTTATAGTCCACCCATGCCGGGCTGACCTTGGTTTCGATAAGGTGCAGAGGCTGCGCGATATCCTCCGGCTTTTTGCCATCGCCGCCGGCTGCCCAGAGGTTTTGCTCGAAATCCTTGAGCAGCTTGCCGGCACCCCAGCCCTTGCCGCCATGGCTGCCCTTCAATGTCTGGAGGATGCCGACGAGATTTTCGTCGCGGATACGCTCCAGCTCACGGATCGACAGGCCGGCTGCCTGTTCGTCCGACTGCTGGCCGATCTTTTCGACAAGTGCGTCGTCGAGGTCGACGACATCCATCAGCTTCGTCCAGTTCCATTGCAGGGCAGGACCGAATTGCGCCAGGAAGTGCCGCATGCCCGCCTCGCCGCCGGCGATGCGATAGGTCTGGAAGAGACCCATCTGCGCCCAGCGCAGACCGAAGGAATAGCGGATGACGTCATCCAGCGTTTCGACGGTGCAGATATCGTCCTTGATCAGCCACAGCGCCTCACGCCACAGGGCTTCCAGCAGGCGGTCGCCGACGAAGGCCTCGATCTCCTTGACGATGTGGACGCCCTTCATGCCGATCGGCGGTAGCCGGTCCATGGCGGCCTTGATCGTTTCCTTCGACGTCTTCTCGCCGCCGACGATTTCGACCAGCGGCAGCAGGTATACGGGATTATAGGGATGGGCGACGAAGAGGCGTTCGGGATGACGCATGTCGCGCTGCAGGTCGGTCGGCAGCAGGCCCGAGGTGGAAGAGCCGATCAGCGCATCGGGCCTTGCCGCCGCGTCGATCTGCGTCAGCACCTTGCGCTTGAGATCGAGCCGCTCGGGAACGCTCTCCTGGATCCAGTCCGCTCCCGCGACGGCTTCTTCCAGCGTCTCGCGGAAGGTGAGCTTGCCGCGCGCGGGAAGCGGCGCGCCGGTCAGCATTGCATAGGCCTTTTCGGCATTCGCCAGCACTTCGCCGACGATGCGGGTTGCCTCCGGATGCGGGTCGAAGACATCGACATCGATGCCGGCCAGCAGAAAACGGGCGATCCATCCGCCGCCGATGACGCCGCCGCCGATGCAGGCTGCCTTGTTGATCTTGGTCATTCGGGCCTCAGCGCTTCGTCAGTTTCAGTTTCTTGCGGACGTCTTCAGGGCCGATAATGCGTGCGCCCATGCCTTCGACGACCTGCACAGCCTTTTCGACAAGCTGGGCGTTGGTCGCGAGCAGGCCCTTTCCGGCATAGAGATTGTCTTCCAGCCCGACGCGGACATTGCCGCCGGCAAGGACGGCCGCGGCCGGATAGGCCATGGCGTTGCGGCCGATGGAAAAGGCCGAGAAGGTCCAGCTCGAAGGAACGTTATTGACCATCGCCATGAAGGTGTTGAGGTCGTCGGGCGCCCCCCAGGGGATGCCCATGCAGAGCTGGATGAGGACCGGGTCCTCAATAAGACCCTCCTCGGCAAGCTGTTTGGCAAACCAGAGATGACCGGTATCGAAGGCTTCGATCTCGGGACGTACGCCGAGATCCGTCATCTTCTTCGCCATGGCCCGCAGCATGGACGGCGTGTTGGTCATGACGTAGTCGCCGAGACTGAAGTTCATCGTGCCGCAGTCGAGCGTGCAGATTTCCGGCAGGCATTCGGCGACATGACTGACGCGCTCCGTAGCGCCGGCCATGTCGGTGCCCTTGGAGTTCAGGGGCAGGGGAGTTTCGACATCCCCGAAGATCAGGTCGCCGCCCATGCCGGCGGTCAGGTTGAGCACGACATCGACATCGGCGGAACGGATGCGATCGGTCACTTCCCTGTAGAGGTCGTTGCGGCGGCTGGCGGCACCGGTCTCGGGGTCGCGGACATGGCAATGGACGACGGCAGCGCCCGCCTTGGCGGCATCGATCGCAGAGTCGGCGATCTGCTTGGGGGTGATCGGAACGTGGCTGGATTTCGAAACTGTGTCGCCGGCGCCGGTAACGGCACAGGTGATGAAGACATCGCGGTTCATCGCAAGAGGCATTCTTGTTCTCCCTCGTATTGAGGGCATTACGCGGTAAGCGACGGCTTCATGCTTTGCATTACCGGAAACAAACGATACATTATCGGAAATCCGAGACACGCTCATGCTCACACCATCCGATACGCCGCTCGACATCGACCTGCTGATCCTGCCCGAGACGAACCTGATCCTGATCGCGTCGGTGATCGAGCCGTTGCGCGGCGCCAACCGTATCTCCGGCAGCGAACTCTATCGCTGGCGGCTGTTCACCTTGGATGGCTCGCCGGTCGAGACGACTAGCCTCATCCCGATACCGGCATCGGGCAGCTTCCGGCCGTCAAACGACGCTGCGCCGCTCTTCGTGCTGGCGAGCTACAATTGGCGGCGTAGCGCCACGCAGGCGCTGAAGATGCAATTGTCGCAGACGGCGCGCCATCGTTCGATGATCGCCGGTATCGAATCCGGTAGTTGGCTGCTGGCCGAGGCGAGCCTTCTCGACAACGTATCGGCAGCCGTCCATTGGGAGGATTCGGAGGACTTCGCGCTCGCCTATCCGCAGGTGCGCGCCGTCAAGGACCGCTTCGTCATCGACGGCAAGCGCATCACCACCGCCGGTTCGATGCCGACGGTCGACCTGATGCTGGAAATCATCCGGCGGCGGCAGGGCTATTCGCTGGCGCTCGAAGTGAGCCGGCTTTTCATCTATGAGCCGTCGGCCGTTTACGGGGCTGCGGAATTGTCGCCATCGACCGCCGGCTTGCGCCTGCGCGACCCGCGTGTCGCCCAGGCCGTGCGGCTGATGGAGGACCATATCGAGCAGCCGCTGGTCTTGACGCGCCTGGCGCGGCGCATCGGGGTCAGCGCCCGTCATCTGCAGGCCCTGTTTCAAGATGATTTCGGCGCGCCGCCGCATGTGCATTATCTGGCGCTTCGATTGAACGCGGCGCGGCGCAAGGTGATCGAGACGAAGGCGTCGTTTGCGGAGATCGCCGCGGCGACCGGGTTTAATTCCGCTTCGGCTTTTTCCCGTAGTTATCGGGCCAGCTTTTCGGAAAGTCCGTCGGGCACGCGGCGACGCTTGCGCGGGCGCTCTACGGTTGCAGCAGCGCCGACATAGGCTGAAAGGCTTCGCGCACCATTTCCGCCAGCTCCCGGATCGCCTCGCTGGAATGGTATGGATTGCGGCGAAGGATGACGCGAGAGGAGTCTACGGGCGGGAAGCCGTCTTCGTTTGTCAGTTCCCTGCAGCCATGCGGAATATTGCTGCGCGAAAGCGTCGAAACAGCGAGGCCGGCCAGGACGGCATTCTTCAAGCCCGAGCTGGTGTCGGCGATGAAAGCGATGCGATAGGCCAATCCCTTTTGTTCCAGCGATCGCAGGGCGAAATCGCGGCACCAGGTCGAATTCCGGTAGACTGCGATCGGCAAGGGTGTGGCTTCGTGCAGACGATGAACCAGCGACGTTACCCAAACCGTGGGATCGATGCAGAGCACCTCGCCTGTGGTCTGATTGCTCCAGTCGAAGACGACAGCCAGATCGAGTTCGTCATTTTCCAGAGCGGCTAGGTTTCGTGCGGTATAGTCGCAGGTAACGGTCACTTCGACGGCCGGATGCCGGACGGCGAAGGCGGCAAGGGCCGCCGGCAGGACGGTCTGGCTGTATTCTTCCGGAATTCCGATCCGGACAGGCCCATCCAACGGCTTGGTGCGGATCGTTGCGGCTGCCTCGTTCAAGAGGTCGATGACGCGTTGCGCATAGGGAAGCAATTGGTTGCCCGAGCGCGTCAGTACGACGCCGCGCGCGCTTCTTTCGAACAACGCCTCGCCTACGATTTCCTCAAGGCGCTTGATCTGCGCGCTGACGGCCGATTGCGTGCGGCCGATGCGCTTGGCGGCGGCGGAAAAGTTCGACGTCTCGGTGATGACGAGAAACGTCCGGAGCAAATCGCTTTCGATAGGTTCGCGCATGGATGGCCATAAATATTTCCGATGACTGCTATCTCTACTATTCGTTTGTCTGATGTCAAATATCGGCGCAGACAAGGGCGTCCATTCCGGCGCTTCGTTCCCGAGATTCTACAGATGACCATCCATTCCACGGCCCGTTCCTTCTCCAGCGGCGAGCATGAAAAGGGCATCGCCCTCGTTGCCGCTGCAACGCTCGCCTGGAGCGCCAGCGGCGTCTATACGCGGCTGCTGACGACGGATATCTGGACCGCGATCGCCTGGCGGTCGCTGTTCGGCGGGCTGTTCCTGCTGATCCCGAGCTTCTTTCTCGAAGGCGGCTTTTCGCGGCGGCAGTGGAGCTCGGTCTTTCACCCGTCGGGGCTTGCGATGATCGCATGCCAGACCTTCAGTCAGGCTTGCTTCATCGGCTCGCTCTATATGACGACGGTTGCCAATGTGACGATGATTTACGCCACCGCGCCGTTCATGGCCGCCGTGCTCGGCTGGGCGATCCTGAAGGAGCGGGTGCCGGGGCGAACGCTGATCGCCGGCGGCGTCTGCCTGCTCGGTGTCGCGATCATCGTTGCCTCCTCGATCGGTGGCGGCACCGGCCTCGGCGATCTGCTGGCACTCGGCATGACGGCCTCATTCGCGCTGATCATCGTCATTCCGCGCATCGACCGCAGCGTGCCGAGCCTGCCGCCGACCATCGTCAGCGGCTTTCTGACATTCGTCATCTTTGTGCCCTTCAGCTCCGCCGGCTCGCTCGATGCCCATAATTGGCTGGTGCTGGCGGCCTTTGGAGCCACCAATTTCTCGCTTGCCCTTGTCCTGTTTCTTGCCGGCGCGAAGCGTATGCCGCCGGCGAAAGCGGCTCTGATCAGTTCGATGGAAATCGTGCTGACGCCGTTCTGGGTCTGGCTGTTCTTTTCCGAACGGCCGCCGGTTGCGACCTTTTTCGGTGGTGCGATCATCATCGCCACGGTCTTTTGGCACACTGCCATCGATCTCCGGCACAGCCGGCTAAAATGATATAGCCATCGGGCCGTATCTCAGCGAAGATATCGGACTTGAGCCGCAGCCTTCCCCACAGCGACAAGAGTGACATGACCTCCAACGATCCCCTGCTTCAGCCCTATCAACTCAAGCACCTGACCCTTAAGAACCGCATCATGTCGACGGCGCATGAGCCGGCCTATTCCGAAGGCGGCATGCCGACGGATCGCTACAGGCTCTATCATCGCGAGAAGGCGAAAGGCGGCATCGCACTGACCATGACGGCGGGCTCGGCCATCGTCTCGCCGGATTCGCCGCCCGCCTTCGGCAATCTTCATGCCTATCGCGACGAGATCGTTCCATGGATGAGGAAGCTCGCCGACGACTGTCATGAATATGGCGCGGCCGTAATGATCCAGATCACCCATCTCGGCCGCCGGACCGGCTGGAACAAGGGTGACTGGCTGCCCGTGCTCGCGCCGTCGCCGATCCGCGAGCAGGCGCATCGCGCCTTCCCGAAGGCCGCCGAGGAGTGGGATATCGAGCGCATCATTGCCGACTACGCAGCCGCGGCCCAGCGCATGCAGGATGCCGGCCTCGACGGTATCGAGCTCGAAGCCTATGGCCACCTGATGGATGGCTTCTGGTCGCCGGCGACCAACCGGCGAGACGACGAATTCGGTGGATCGCTCGAAAATCGCATGCGGTTCTCGATGATGGTGACGGAAGCCGTACGCAAGGCGGTCGGCCCGGATTTCATCGTCGGCATGCGGCTTGTCGCTGACGAGGATTGGAAAAAGGGCCTGTCGCGGGAGGAGGGCATCGAGATCGCCCGGCGCCTCGCCGCATCCGGCAATATCGACTTCCTCAACATCATTCGCGGCCACATCGATAGTGATGCGGCACTCAACAACGTCATCCCGATCCAGGGCATGGCGTCGGCGCCGCATCTCGATTTCGCAGGGGAGGTCAGGGCCGAAACCAAATTCCCTGTCTTCCATGCCGCCCGCATTGGTGACATCGCCACGGCGCGCCACGCGATCGCCGAAGGCAAGCTCGACATGGTCGGCATGACACGCGCCCATATTGCCGATCCGCACATCGTCAACAAGGTCATGGCCGGACAGGAGGCCAGCATCCGCCCTTGCGTCGGCGCGACCTACTGCCTCGACCGTATCTATGAAGGCGGCGAAGCGCTCTGTATTCACAATGCGGCGACCGGCCGCGAGGCAGAAATGCCGCATCAGATCGAAAAAGCCGATGTGGCGAGAAAAGCCGTCGTCATCGGCGCCGGCCCTGCCGGTCTGGAGGCGGCGCGTGTCCTTGCCGAGCGCGGCCACAAGGTCGACGTGCTCGAGGCGACCGGGAAGGCCGGCGGCCAGGTCAATCTTCTCACCCGCAATCCGCGCCGCAAGGAAATGATCGGTATCGTCGACTGGCGGCTTTCGGAACTGGAGCGTCTCGGCGTTGCCATCCACTACGACGTCTATGCCGGGGCAGACGAGGTTCTGGCCTTCGAGCCGGACATCGTCATCGTCGCCACGGGCGGCATCGCGCAATCGCCCGAGCTTGAGGCCGGCGACCAGCTCGTCACCTCGTCATGGGATATTCTCGCCGGCGCGGTGAGGCCCGAGGGGCAGGTCCTGCTATTTGACGACAATGGCGGACATCCGGGCATGTCCGCGGCCGAAGTGATCGCCAATAGCGGCGCCGAACTGGAGCTTGTTTCCCCCGAACGCTTCTTCGCCCCGGAAATGGGCGGCATGAACCATGTGCCCTATGCGAAGACCTTTGCGGAGAAGAACGTCAGGGTGACGATCAACACGCGGCTGAAGGCCGTGCGTCGCGATGGAAACGCGCTGGTCGCGGTTCTGGGCTCTGATTTTTCCGAAACGGCGGAATGGGAACGCCGCGTGTCGCAGGTTGTCGTCGAGCATGGCACGATGGCCAATGACGAGCTGTATCTTGAGCTGAAACCTGCGTCGCGAAATCTCGGTGCTGTCGACTATCAGGCCCTGATCGCCCGTCGCCCGCCGCTGCAATGTCGAAACGGCGAAGGCACGTTCGATCTGATCCGGATCGGCGATGCTGTGGCAAGCCGCAATATTCACGCGGCAATCTACGAAGCGTTGCGCTACTGTTCGCTGCTGTGACGGCGACCAGATCGGATTGCCCGTTGAAAAGACCGAGCGGGCCGATCCCATCACGACGCGTTCGGTGGTGCCGCCACTGACCCTCGCCGGATCAGGCTCGTCTTGATCGTCGTACGCTCCACCCGCAGTTCCTTGCCGTTCAACCGGGAAATAAGTCTTTCTCCGGCTTTTTTCCCCATCTCGTAGACCGGTTGGTCGACGACGGTGATCGGCGGCGTGGTGACCGTGGTCCAGTCCGCGTCCAGGAACGAGATCATCGATATGGCCCGGGGGATGGACAGGCCGAGAGATTGCAGGGAGCGAAACACCCTCAACCCGACGAGACTATCCGATGCCAGCAGGGCGGTCGGCGGCGACGCTTCGTCAAGGAGACGCTTCATCACGGCATCCGTCCGTTCCTGATCCGTGGCGCCGAGCCGGACATAGTGTTGTGGATTCTCCAGCCCCGCATCCATCTGCGCGCTCAAGAACCCCTCCACGCGCTCGCGCACGGCGGAGTTGGAGATCTGCCGGCTGTCCCTGAATGGGGCGCCATCGGTTTCCATGGCGGTTATATAGGCGATGCGGCGATGTCCCGCTTCGAGCAAATGGCGTGTCGCCGATATCGCGGCGTCGCGATCGTCGGCGGTCACCGCATCGACCCCGAGCTCCGGAATGCTTCTGTCGAACAGGACGAGGGGAACGCCGACGCGGAGGGCGTCCCGCAGATGCTCCATTCGGTCGCATCGCGACGGCGTGACGATAAGGCCGTCGACGCGCTTGCCGATGAGGAGGTCGACCGCCGATTTCTCGGCATCGAGCTCCTCGCCTGAATTGGCGATGATGACATTGAAACCCGCCATGCGCGCCACATCGCTGATGCCGCGCACTGCGAGGCTGAAGAAGGCGTTCTCGATATCGCCGACCACGACGCCGATGATGCCGGATTTCCCCGTCGTCATGCTGCGGGCGAGCTCATTCGGCCGGTATTCGAGTTCGGTGGCCGCAGCCATGACCTGAGCACGGATCTTGTCGCTGACCACGCCGTAACCGCCGAGAACACGGGCCGCCGTGGCCTTCGAGACCTTGGCTGCTTTTGCGACATCGGCGACGGTGACGGAGCGTTTGGGAGGGCTAAGGTTTTCCATGCGGCGACGGTTACAAGAGTTATTGACGGAAGGTCAATCTCAAGTTAACAAATATCAATTGAGACCGGTCTCTTTATAAATGAGACCGGTCTCTAGTGCAAATCCTTCCTTCGGCGAAGCTCGACGAAGGAGCGGATAGCCACGCATGAGAATGCCGATAAGAGCACCTCTTCAGAGCGGAGAACGAACATGAGTAAATCTGGCATATTCGCAGCCGCCATCGCTCCTTTGCGAGCTGGCGTCCTGGCCTATCTTCTTGCAGCCGGCATCGGGTCCGCATCCGCGGCCGACAACCCCTATAATCTCATCGACCCGCAGGTCATCAGCGTCGGCACGATGGGCGATGCAAAGCCCTACACGTTTGCGACGGCCGATGGCCAGTTCACCGGCTTCGACATCGAACTCTTCCTGAATGTCGTGTCGCGTATGGGTTTTCCGAAAGACAAGGTGACCTTCACCGGCCAGGAATTCTCGGCCTTGATGCCGTCGGTCGCCAATGAGCGCTTCGACGTGGCGGTCGCCGCGATCGGAACCACCGAGGTGCGCAAGAAGACGGTCGATTTCTCGGACGGCTATATCGCCGGCTATCTCTCCGTCCTGACAGCGGATACCGGCATCAAGGATGCCGATACGCTCAAGGGCAAGCGCCTCGGCGTGGTGCAGGGCACCTTGCAGGAAATCTACGCCACCAAGAACTTCGGTGGGGCCGATCTCGTAAAATTCCCCGATAATAATTCAGCGGTTTCCGCGCTCAACAACGGCACGATCGATGCTCATTTCCTCGATTACGAAGCGGCCAAACAATATGGCGAGCGCTATCCGTCGCTGAAGATCGCCGTGAACATCCCGTCCTTCGATGCTCCGGCGGGTTTCGTGGTCCGAAAGGGAAATGACGCCTTCCGCACGGCGCTGAATACGGCGCTTCATGCCGCGATGCAGGACGGCACCTGGAAGACGCTTTATGAAAAATGGTTTCCGGGCTCGCCGATGCCGGACCAATATCTACCCAAGAAGTGAAGCTTCAAACCGCCCGCGCTCGCCGGGCGGCTCCTCCACGGCATTGCTGATGTCCGGCCGGACAGCCGCGTCGGCGTGCCCTGCAAGAATTCATGGGGAATGGAATGAACTGGCTTGAAAATCTCCGCCGCAGCTTCCTCGATTGGGATGCCATGGCGGAAGTGCTGCCGAGCATGATCAGCGTCGGCCTGAAGAACACGCTGATCCTGGCTGCCGCCTCGACGGTGCTTGGCGTCATCATCGGAATGGTACTGGCCGTCATGGGCATCTCGCAGTCGCGCTGGCTGCGCCTGCCCGCAAGGGTCTACACCGATATCTTCCGGGGCCTGCCGGCGATCGTGACGATCCTGATTATCGGCCAGGGTTTTGCCCGCATTGGCCGCGAACTGTTCGGTCCCTCGCCGTTTCCGCTCGGCATCATCGCGCTCAGCCTGATCGCCGGCGCCTATATCGGCGAGATCTTCCGGTCCGGCATCCAAAGCGTCGAGCGCGGCCAGATGGAAGCCTGCCGCGCGCTCAGCATGAGCTACGGACAGGGAATGCGGCTGATCGTCATCCCGCAAGGCGTGCGGCGCGTTCTGCCTGCCCTGGTCAATCAGTTCATCGGCAACGTCAAGGATTCGAGCCTTGTCTATTTCTTGGGATTGCTGGCCTCGGAACGCGAGATTTTCCGGGTCGGGCAGGATCAGGCCGTGGTGACGGGCAATCTGTCGCCCTTGCTGCTTGCCGGCGTGTTTTATCTCGTCATCACCGTGCCGCTCACCCATTTCGTCAATTATATCGACACAAGGCTACGGCTTGGAAGACAAGGGCGTGGTTCGGGTGCTGCCAGCGGGCTTGTCGAGGTGGGCGAATTGCAGGCTGCATCCAGCACCGCCGCCGGCGAACCGCGCTTCAAGGCAGGGGCGCTCGGGGTCCGTGATCTCAGCATGGCCTACGGCGATCTCGATGTGCTGAAGGGCGTCGATCTCGATATCGCTCCAGGGACGGTGACGTGCATCATCGGCCCGTCGGGTTCGGGCAAATCCACGCTGCTGCGATGCCTGAACCGGCTGGTGGAGCCGAAAAGCGGCGATATTCTGCTCGACGGTGAAAGCATTCTGGCGATGAAGCCGGAGAGCCTGCGCCGACGGGTCGGCATGGTGTTCCAGCACTTCAACCTCTTTCCCGACCATACCGCGCTCGAAAACGTCATGCTGTCTCTGACGAAGATCAAGAAGATGCCGAGGAGCGAAGCGCGGCGCATCGCCGAAGCACGCCTTGCCGAGGTCGGTCTCGCCGAACGCAAGGATCATCGGCCGGCCGGCCTGTCGGGCGGACAACAGCAGCGTGTCGCCATCGCCCGCGCGCTGGCGATGGATCCCGAGGTCATCCTGTTCGACGAGGTGACGAGCGCGCTCGATCCCGAATTGGTCAAGGGCGTTCTCGATCTGATGGCGAACCTCGGCCGCCAGGGCATGACGATGGCTGTCGTGACGCACGAGATGGGATTTGCCCGTAAGGTCGCCGATCAGGTCGTGTTCATGGACGAAGGCCGCATCATCGAAGCGGGCGCGCCGCAGCAGATTTTCGACAGTCCGCAAAGCGAGCGGCTGAAGCGCTTCCTCGCGGAGGTCCTTTGATGCCGGCCGCCACGGTACAGACCATGGATTTTTCACCACCAAACAACGTCAATAGATAAGGTTATCCAACATGCATGCTTCCACTCAGCCTTCGAAGGTCACTGTCGTTGGTGGCGGGATTTTCGGGGTTTCGACAGCGCTTCATCTCGCGCGGCTCGGTGTTCGCACCGTCATCATCAATGACGGCCCGCTGGCGAACGGCGCCTCCGGTCGCTCGCTCGCCTGGCTCAACTCGGCGCGCAGGCGCTCCGATGCCTATCATCGGCTGCGCCTCGCGGGTATTGACCGCTACCGGACGCTGGCCGGCAAATACCCGGACGCCCGCTGGCTGCGTTTCGACGGCGGCCTGACCTGGGATGCGGACGACGACCGCAATGAGATTGCCGAGGTTTTCGAATACGAGCGCAATCTCGGCTATCACGCGCAATTGCTCGCACCGTCGAAGATCGCCGAGACGACGCCGGGTGTCGACGCGGGCACGGTGACGCCGCAGGGCGCCAAGTTCAATCCGGGCGAAGGTTGGGTCGACCTACCGTCGCTGATCGGCGTTCTCGCTGAGGAATTCAAGACGCTGGGCGGTGAGATCGTCACCGACGCCGGACGCGCGACCGTCAATGTCGAAGAGGGCCGGGCTCGCGGCGTGACGACATCGAACGGTGTCCGCTGGGACGCCGACGCCGTCTTGCTTGCGGCTGGTGGAGCTGTTCCCGCAACCGTCGCTGAAGCCGGTCAGCACATTGCCGACGGAACGCCAATCGCGCTTCTCGTCAGAACGAAGCCGATCAAGCACGCGCTGAAAGCGGTCCTGAATACGCCGCGCGTCGCTATTCGGCCGACACCGGACGGTGGCTTCGCGCTCGATTCCGCCTGGTCGGAGGAAGAAGTCGGCGTGAATCCCGATGGAAGTTATGAGATCAAGTCCTCGACGCTCGAAGGCCTCCTCCTTGAGGCATCGAAGGTGCTTGAGGGCAATCCCAAGCTCGAACTGGCGGATTATGGTGTTGGACCGAAGCCCATTCCGGGCGATGGCGATCCGGTGTTCGGAGAGCTGCAGGCCATCCCCGGCTACTTCGTCGCTTTCAGCCACAGCGGCGCAACGCTCGGCCTGATCGCTGGCGAGCTGCTTGCCGACGAGATTGCTACCGGAAAACGTCATCCGCTGCTGGCCAATTTCCGGCCGGAGCGCTTTTCCAAATAGCTCGTCCGGATGGTCGAAGATCCTGTTGTTTCGGCGGGGTCTTCTCTCGTATTTGCAAGGGGAGTTTCCGGATTCCACGAAAGAACTTCGCTCAGTGGATCGAGCCGAGCAGCACGGTGCTTGAGGCGAGATTGTCGACGAGCACCATCATGGCGTAGCAGGCGACAAGCAATTGCGCCGAAAAGGTCAGCACCGGCCTCCAGTCCTTGGCGGCCGGTGGTCGATTGTAAGGCAAGGCGGAGCCGTTCCCGGTTTCGAGCGGGATGATCTCGAAGGTCTTTGCTCCGAACGCCAGCAACGCAAGAATGTTGAAAATGATGAACTGGCGCGCGCCTGCGCCGATGAGGCAAAACATCCCGTTGCAGCCAAGACAGCCTGCCCAAAGATAGACGCGCCCTTGCTTTCCGAGATAGCGCCTGACGTCTGTCAGCCCATTCAGCAATTGTTCCGGATCGCTTGATCCTGCATTGCGGGTTTGCTTCACATGCGGCCTCCTTGCCCGAATCTCGGTGAACAGAGGAAACCAGCTTTTGCCAACGGCATGTGTTGCATTGCATTGCGGCATGTTTTTTTGTTTGCAGCGGAGTGGCGCCGACGATTTGCCGGCAAAGCAAACGCCACCCGGAGCCGCCGTCACGGGGGCCTTCCCGCCGCAATAAAACGTAACAAGATAAAACATTGCATTACATCGGAATCGCTATGTTGGCCTGTATTCGAATAAGAGGTCGCTGGATGCTTTCTGATTCCCTTTCATCCCATCGTCAGCCGGACGTGCTGATTTGTCTCGACAATCCTCGGGCGGCCACGAGCATCGGCTCGGTTCTGTCCGCGCGCGGGCTTTCCGTCGCGGCGATCTCTATGTCGGGAATGCAGAGCGAGTTCGAGCCGAACGGCTGCCGGGTCGTGATAACGCATACAGCGATGATCGGTCGGGTGCGGTCAAGATTGAAGCTGCCGGTGGTCAATGTCGAGGCTTTCATATTCGAGCAGCCGGACCATTCGTCGGCGGGCTCGCCGAAGCAGTTTGACGGCGCCGCATTCGTGAAGCGCGTCCTGGCGGTCATGAGCGACGCTGAAAGACGCGCGCCGCGATAATGAGCACCGGGCGGCGCCATGTGGAATCATCCGAAGGCATCTCCGGTCAAACCCTGGCGGAACTGAGAAGTGCTGCGGTTTGGTTTCTGGAGGTCTCTGTCGCGGTGGTCTTCGGCCTGTCGGGCGTTTTGAAGATATCGAAGCCCATCGCCTATCTGAGCGGCCTGGGCATGGATTCCGCGACGGTTCTTCCCGAATGGGCCGTACGCGCCGTTGGCGTGGCCGAATTGCTGTCGGCGAGTACTCTGTTGGTGCCGGCCATGCTCGGCGTGCTTGTCTCCCTCGCTCCTCCTGCCTCCCTCGCACTTCTGGCCGTTCAGGCATTTACCATCATCCTCGAGCTTTCGCTTGCCCGCGACGATTATGCGCTGACCGTGAATATCGTCCTGCTCGGCTGCCTGGCGGTAGTCGCCTGGCACCGCTTTCAAGCCATTCGATAACGGTTTGGTGTTCTACAGGCGCTGCTGGGTCGCCTTGTCGAAAAAGTGGATATTCTGCGATTTGAAGGAAAGTCGCACCTTCTGGTTCAGCGTCAGCTCCGCGCGCTCCCGCATGACCCATGTAAGCTCTTTGCCCTCCACCTCCAGCGCCACATGGGTCTCGGAACCTGTGGGTTCGATGACCGTAATGGTGGCCGGCACGCCGCCGTCGGCCGCAAAGGAGATATCCTCGGGGCGAATGCCGATGATGACGTCCTTGCCCTCTGCCTGGGCCGGAGCACTAAGAAGTTCGACCGGCGTACCGCTTGGCAACAGAAGGCTCGGCTTCGGGCCGCCGGTAAGCCTGCCTTCCAGGAAATTCATCGCGGGCGAACCGAGGAAGCCGGCGACGAAGATATTTCTCGGCCGGTCGTAAAGTTCGAGCGGCGTTCCGATCTGCTCGACTTTGCCGCCCTGCAACACCACGATCTTGTCGGCCATGGTCATCGCCTCGATCTGGTCGTGGGTGACATAGACGATGGTGGTCTTCAGCCGCTGATGCAGTGCCTTGATCTCGGCCCGCATCTTGACGCGCAATTTGGCGTCGAGATTGGAAAGCGGTTCGTCGAACAGGAAGACCTTCGGATCGCGCACGATGGCGCGCCCCATGGCCACGCGCTGGCGCTGGCCGCCGGAAAGCTGCGCGGGCTTGCGGCCGAGCAACGGCTGAAGTCCGAGGATCTGCGCCGCCTCGCCGACCTTCCGCTCGATCTCGGGACGCTTCGCGCCGGCGAGTTCAAGCGCGAAGCCCATGTTCTGGGCGACCGTCATCTGCGGATAAAGCGCATAGTTCTGGAAGACCATCGCGATGTCGCGATCCTTCGGCTGCAGATTGTTGACGACGCGCCCGCCGATGGAGATTTCACCGCCGGTGATTTCCTCCAGTCCCGCGATCATTCGAAGAAGCGTCGACTTGCCGCAGCCCGACGGCCCGACGAGAATGACGAATTCTCCGTCCGATATGTCGACATCGACGCCATGGATGATATCCACCGCTCCATAGGATTTCCTGACGTTCTTGATGGTCAATCCGGACATGAAATTCTTCCCCGTGAGGTCTGATCAGTTCTTCTTGCGGATACGGAGGGCCTGGTATGGCTTGCCCGGCAGTTCGACGCCGAAGGCGGCATCCGGCTTGCCGCCGCGCACGATCGCGCCGTGCCGCGTGGGGTGCGGGATCGGAGCGTCCACCTTCCTTGCCGGGGTCACGGTCATCTCCCAGGTATCGATGATGTCGACATCGTAGTCAGTGCCATCCTTGGGCAGACCCGTCGACCAGATGACGGGCTGGTGTTCGCCGAGATAGATATAGCTGACATTGCCGTCGCGAGCCCCGGAGACACGCGTCCAGGGCCATTCGCCATAGGCCCCGAGCGGTTCGAGCCCGCCAACGACGTCCTGCTCCAGCAAGTCGCGCAGGAAGCCTATGCGCTTCCATGCCTCGCCGCGCAGTTCCCCACCCTTGGCCCACCAGATGAGGTCCTGTGGATGCGAGTAGGTTTCGCCGTGGCCGGCATAGCCGCCGCGCATTACCGTGAGCCAGAAACGGTGGACCAGCTCCTGCGGCGTCAGGTTGCCCCATGACTGGATGATATCGCCTTCATATTCCGGCTCGTCGTTGACGACAGGCTTGCCATAGGCGTCCCGCCATTCCTGGGTCCGCTTGACGTCCCAGTTCTGAATGCAGGTATGTGTGACCCAAGGCTTGCGATGATCGAAATTCATCGTCTGCTCGCCGTTGTGGATCGATTTCAGATGGCCGTAGGGGTCGTTCTCCTCGAGGATATGGAAATAGCGATCCCATTGCGCCATCGGCTTGGTATCGAGGAGGAAGTCGTATTCGTTCGCCAGCGCCCACCAGACGTTCCGGTAGGCGGCAAGCCGTGCCGCGAGATAGGCGACATAGCGGAAATCCTGCTCGGCCGACATGTCGGCATAGCCCCAGCGGTCATAGGGATGGAACATGATGATATCGGCTTCGATGCCGAGCGCGCAAAGGGCCGCGACCTGCTGTTCGAAATGCCGGAAGAGGACGGGGTTCGGCCGATCGAAATCTTGCCTGCCGTCGGCAGCCTTCTCGAAGCAGGGATAGAGCGGTTCATTGACGTTATAGGGGTAGTCCTTTGGAAACACTCCCATGCGGATCTTGTTGAAGCGCGCCTTTTTCAGCGTCTCAAGCGTCTGCGCCTGCATCTCAAGCGGCTGATGCGTCCAGGCATAGCAAGTCGTCCCGAAGGACAGAAACGGCTTGCCGTCCGCATAGGCGAAATGGAATTTGTTGCGCACGCGCACCGGCCCGTGATTGTTCTTGGACGGCTTGGTGGCGATGAGCGAGCCGGTCTTGCCGTCGAGTTCCGGGGTCTTCGAGCGTGTCCTGAAGGACCATTCGCCCTCATTGTCGGGCATGAAACGGATACGGTAGACGCCGTCTCCATCGTAAAAGCCGGGCACGCGGATCTCACGGCTGTTCTGGCTGAAAACGGCATCGAATGCCACGTCGAGATAGGGATTGCCATCTGAGGGGCCGTTGAAGGCGGCTTCGAAGACGCCCCATTTTTCGACGGTTGCACTGGACATGATATTCTCCTCGAAAGACTTGTCGGCTAGGGGTGGTTCAGCCCTTGACGGCGCCGGAGGTTAGGCCGGAGACGAAGTATCGCTGGAAGATGAGGTAGACGAGCGTTGCCGGCAGCACGGTCATGACGATTGCGGCATTGAGCTGTCCATAATCGCTGGAAAACTGGCCTTGAAAGGACATCAACCCGAGCGGCAGCGTCCACATATGCTGGTCCTGGAGCAACACGAGCGCCATGGCGAACTCGTTCCAGGTCGAAACGAAATCGAGGATCAGCAGCGCGGCGAGCACCGGCAGGCAAACCGGCAGGAATATGCGGCGGAAGATGGTGAAGTGGCTGGCGCCATCGATCAGGGCAGCTTCGGACAGTTCCTTCGGGATGCCCCTGAAGAAGCCGTGCAGGATGAAGACCTGGTAGGGCACGCCGAAGGCGATATAGGGCAGGATGACGCCGGGATAGGTGTCGATCAGGCCCAGCGAATTGACGAGCGTGAACAGCGGTGCCAGCATGACCTGAAAGGGGATCATCGTGCCGAACACGACGAGAAGCAGCAACGCCTTGCCGGTCTTCAACGGTATCTTGGCGAGCGCATAGGCCGCCATGGCCGAGAGCGCCAGCCCCAGCGGAACCTTGATGACGGTGATGATGGCGCTGTTGAAGAAGGCGTTGGCGAAATTTCCGCGGTTCCAGGCGTTGCCGTAATTCTCGAACGCAAGGTGGACGGGCGGCATGAAGGCGCCAGTGCTGGTAACATCGGCTTTCGTCTTCAGCGATGTGAAGACGATGAACACGAAGGGCGCGACCCAGATCAGCGCGACGACGATCAGGGCGATCCAGAGCCCGATCAGGATCGGATCGCGTCTTGGCTCCCCGACGGCGGTCGTATCGAATGCAACGGCCATGGATTCGGCTGTCATTGCTCGGCCTCCTCATGCTTCTGGGTCCACCGCAGGTAAGGGACGACGATGGCGATGGTGATCAGCAGCAGCACGACCGAGATTGCCGCCCCGCGGCCGAAATCGAAGATCTGCATCGCCTGCGTGAAGGCCCAGAGCGCCAGCATCTGCGTGGATTGCGCCGGTCCGCCGCCGGTCAGGCCGTAGACGATGTCGAAGGCCTTGAGCGACGAGATGATGGACAGCACGAGGACGATCGTGATGGTCGTGCGAAGGGCAGGGAAGGTGACATGCTTGAAGACCGCCCAGCGCCCGGCGCCGTCGATACGAGCGGCTTCGACCAGCGACTGCGAGACGTTCTGCAGCCCGGCCAGAAAGAGAACCATCGAGAAGCCGACCGACTGCCAGAGATAGGCGACGAAGACCGAATAGAGCGCGATGTTCCGGTCGCCGAGCCAATCCTTGATCCAGGCCTGGAGGCCCATGGAGGTCAGCACCTCGTTGAAGAGACCGAAAAACGGATCGTACATCCATTTCCACATCGTCGCGACGGCAATGGGCGCGATGATGACCGGAAGATAGAAGACGGCGCGGAGCGTATTGCGGCCGAAGATCTTCTGATTGAGGCTCAATGCCAGGAGAAGCCCCACCATTGGCGGGAATACCAGGCACATGACGGTCCAGATGACCGTATTCTTGAACGCGACCCAGAAGACGGGATCGCGCGTGAAGATATATTGATAATTCGCAAGGCCGACAAAGGGGCGCTGAGGATCGAGCCCGTTCCACTTCTGGAAGCTCAATATCGCGACATTGATCATCGGATACAGCGCGAAGATCGCGTAGATCGCCATCGCCGGGGCGAGCAATAGGAACGCCTGCACGCGGGGATCATGTGTTCGGTTTCGGAATGACATTTTCATCTGCTCCGGGCGGCAGGCGGCTGGCGCGTGGGCTTTTGGGGCTCGGGCAACAACCGGCCCCGACGGCAATCGGGACCGGTCGGCGTCCTGGGAGGACTTAGGTCCGGCCTGCGATGAAGGCTTGTAGCTGCTTGGCGGCATCCGCCGGTTCGATGTTTCCGGATGCAACGTCATTGATCACGCGGAAATACTCCGTCGTGACATCAAGCGGAAACGCCTGGTCGCCGTTCATGTAGACCTTGCCGTAAGTCTTGAAGATATTCAGCCATTTGGCCTCAAGCGCCTTCTGATTGGTGTATTGGACGTTCTTGTTGACCGAAATCGAGCTGATCTGCCCCACCAGATCCTGCTGGACCTTGGTCGAGAGGAAGTAATCCAGAAATTTCGCGGCAAGATCAGGATCTTTGCTCTTCGTGCTCACATAGTTGTATTCGGCGAAGCCATAGAGGCGATTCGTATTCGTCGGGAACGGGAAAATCCCGTAATCGTCGAGGTTTGCGCCGCTGCCGCTCAATTGGCTGACAAGCCAGTCGCCTTCCAGCATCATCGCGGCGCGGCCGGCCGTGAACAGGCTGTAGGATTGTTTGTTGTCGATGCCCATGAAAGGCTGCAGCGTGTAGTCCTTCGTCCATTTCGCGAATTCGGTGAAAGCATCCGTCGCGCAGGACTCCTTGGTCCAGTCGGTCTTCATCGCCATCAGCGCGTCGTGCTTGTCCGCGCCGCACTTGGTCTCAAGGATGACGTCCATCAGCCGCATGACGTGCCAATTGACCGAACCGCCAAAGGTGAAGGCCGGAATGCCGGCGGCTTTCAGCTTCTCGGCATCGGCAAGGAAATCCTCGTAGGTTTTCGGTTCTTCGGTGATACCGGCCTGCTGGAACAGCTTCTTGTTGTAATAGACCGCCTCGCCCTTGAAGGTGAAGGGAACGCCATGCTTGCCACCCGGATAGAGGTCGGCGAAGGCGGCGGCGGAGGGGAGCAGTTCGTCGCCCCATTTGTATTGCGCGTAATATTTGTCGAGCGGCAGCGACAGCCCGGCCTTGACATATTCGCCGCCGAGGCCGAGCCCCGCCCAACTGAAATAGATATCAGGTCCCTTGCTGGAGCCGGCCGCCACGCGAAGCGCGGTCTTGTGCTCATCGATCGCGCGCTGGACGATTTGGACGTGCGTTCCGGGGTTGGCGGCTTCGAAATCGGTCGCCACCTTCTTCAGCGCGATGTTTGCGGCATCATTGTCGAAATTGAGAGTCCACATCGTCAGGTCTTGCGCCTGGACACCGGTCGCTGCCAGTGCCGCCGCAACAATCGCGGCCGCGCCAAAACCTCTCGTATATTTGGAATTGATGCGCATTTTTTCCGTCCTCCTCTGAAGAATGCTGAGGGCGGTTTTGGCAAATCACCAGATACATGTCAACTGGTATGATGAGATCATCATC
Organism: Rhizobium sp.; assembly: GCA_036398815.1. Lineage (GTDB taxonomy): Bacteria > Pseudomonadota > Alphaproteobacteria > Rhizobiales > Rhizobiaceae > Rhizobium. Next base: position 25,229 of record DASWOH010000329.1, read on the forward strand.
ATTAAGACGAGAAGAAGGCGTGGAAGCAGGCGATGACGACGGTCGCCGAGGCCGCGCCGGGATCGATATGACCCAGGGCGCGATCGCCAAGCCTGGAGGACCGCCCCTTCGTGGCCACCATATCCTTCGTTGCCTGCATCCCGATTTCCGCGGCTGCCAGGGCTTCGGCAAAGCATGCGTTGAGCGGCATGCCTTTTTCCCGCGCCGCCTGGCAGGCGACGGCGGCGGGCACCCAGGCGTCGATCATGGTCTTTTCCCCGACTTCGGCCTTGCCACGGTCCTGAATTCCCTTGGCGAAGGCCGTGAACGCATCGACCATGTCGTCGGCGGTGAGCGACGGCTTCCCCTTGATCGAGGCGCCTGCGCGCATCAGGCCGGTCGCGTAGAGCGGGCCGGAGGAGGCGCCGACCGCGTTCAGGAAAGCCTTGGCTGCGGTGTTGAAGACGAGTGTGGGGTCGGCCGTTGCCGAATCCAGTGCGGCTGCGGCCTTGGCGGCGGCCGAAAAGCCGAGTTCCATGGCGATCCCGTGATCGGCGTCGCCGATTGCGCCGTCGAGCTCGCACAGCCGGTCTTTTTCGCGCGTCATCGCCTCGGCGATCAGGGCGAGGAGAGATTTCAGATCGTCGACGGTTATGGTCGTCATCAGAGCGCCTCGCCGGAACGGAACATCGCGCAATCGCAAGGGTGATCGACCAGCCGCTGCAATTCATCGTCCAGATGCATCAGCGTGATCGAGGCGCCGGCCATCTCCAGCGACGTGCAATAGTTCCCGACCAGCGACAGGTGGATCTCTATGCCCGCGGCGTCGAGCGTCATCTTGACCTTTCGCATGATGATGTAGAGTTCCATCAGCGGCGTCGATCCGAGCGAATTGACCAGCACGGCCACGCGGTCGCCCCGCTTGGGCTGCATCTCGCTGAGGATCCTGTCGAGCAATTCGGTGGTCACCTGATCGGCGGGCTTGAGCGGACCACGCGCAATGCCGGGTTCGCCGTGAATGCCCATGCCGATCTCCATCTCGTCGTCGCCAAGCTGGAAGTTCGGCTTGAGCGTCTGCGGCAGGGAGCAGGGCGAGAGTGCCACGCCCATCGTGTAAGTCCGGTCATTCGCCCATCGCGCGACCCGTTCCACCTCGTCCAGGCTGTACATCAGATCGCAGGCGGCGCCGGCCGCCTTGAAGACGAAGACGTTGCCGGCGACGCCGCGCCGGCGCTCCCGCTGTTCGATGGGAGCGGAGGCGACGTCGTCCGTCGTCAGCACGGTCCGCGTTTCGATATCGTCCATGGCGAGCATCTCGGCCGCCATGTCGAAGTTCATGACGTCGCCGGCATAGTTGCCGTACATGAACAGGACGCCGGCACCGCCATTGACGGCCTTGGCGCTTTCGATGATCGGGTCCGGCGGCGGCGAGGCAAAGACATTTCCAACCGCCGCGGCGTCGGCGAGCCCCTTGCCGACGAAACCCAGGAAGCTCGGCTCGTGTCCGGAGCCCCCGCCAATGACGAGACCGACCTTGCCCGGACGCGGGCCATGCCTTGCCACGATCGAGCGCGGCGATCCCTCGACGGCGCGCAGGTGGTTGGGATGGGCCGCCAGCACGCCAGCCAGCATTTCGTCCACGGCCGCCGCGCCGTCATTGATAAGCTTCTTTGTCTTCACGCCAGTCTTCCCGATCGTTGCGATTCTGAAGACTAACATGCGCGTCTCGCGGGCAACGTCAATCCGCCAAAGCGATCGAACCGGCCGCGTAGGGTGCAAGAGTGAGAACCCTGTCCGTCAGTTTATCGGCGGGGCGGAAGGAGCCGAGCTCGACCTGCTGCGGCGCGTGCGTCACGTTCACCAGCAGCAATTGCGGCTCGTTGCGCGCCGGCGTGGCGATGAAAGCGCGGACTGCGGCCGGGTCGGATGAGACGCATTCCCGCCATTGGCTGCCGGCGAGGCGGGCCAGCATGGCGACCGTGTTGAAGATCGGGCGTTTGCGGCCGGCGGGAGCTGGCTCACCTTTACCGGCGATCACGCCGAATGGTCCCGTCAGCGCCGAAAGCGTCAGGCATTCCAAACCGGCGTCGAGCACTTGCGCGGCATAGCCGACTGCGAAAGCTTCGGCGAAACGGCCATTGTGCCGGGGGTCCATGTTTGCCATCGGAATGCGGTTACCACCGGGATTGTCCATCGTCCGGCTGCCATAGGGGTTCTGCCGCATCGGAATGGTGGAGGGGCCGATGCGGTAGGGTTTGTCGCCGTAGATGGCGCGGACTGAGCGCGTGATGAACGGCAAGGCTTCCAGCGTCTGCATGACGCTGAGATCGTCGGCGGCATGGACGATCGGGTTGGTGCAATGGGTAATGAAATCGAGCGGTCCGGACGGAACGCGCTTGCGATTGAGTTCGGTGAAGTAACTCAGCATGCCGCCGCCGAGGCGAATGCCTGGAAAGGCAGCGCGGGCCGCTGCATAGACCTCCTCAAGTGGCGGGCATTCAGGCCATTGGCTTCCGGGAGGGGTCGATTGTCTGTCAACCGAGGGGGAAATGACGATCGCGTCCGGCTTGAAACCCGCCGCGCTCATCCAGGTGGCGATCTCCGTCGCTTCCGCGAGCGGCGATTGCTTGCACGGCAAAGCTATTTCCAGCGTCGAGGCACCAGCATTGAGCCGGGCAATGGCGTTGAACGCCCTGAACGCATCCGCGCCATGACCGGCATTCGGATCGAAGTGGAAAAGCAGTTCCTGCGGCCCGATCTCGGCCAGGACATCGCGGGCCTCAAGTGTCGCCTGCGCCTCCTCCGGCGTGATCAGGAGGCCGATCATTGGCATTGTCCCGCTCTTCGTCCCCTCCGTGATCGTGACGGCTTGGCTGTTCTGCGGGATGGATGCAGGGGCGTTCAGCGTCTCCCGTGTGTCCTTGATGGTGAGGACGATCCTTTGCCGGACAGATTGGCCTGCCGGGATTTGATAGGGCCAGGGCAAAGCGAGAGGACGTACATAAGTCTTGTAGGAGGCATCAGACCAGTTGCGCTGGTCTTCCATCTCGAAGGTATCGCCTTCCATCCGGCATTCCGCCGTGACCTGCGGCATGACGCTATGTGTGATCGCGCGCATATCCTTGAAGGGCTGCCATGGCTCGATGAGATCGGGAAACTGCGTATCTTCCCGGCCGCCGTCGACATGTTCCACCGAGACCGGCGCGCCGGCAACGCCGACGATCGGGTGAAGGATGCAGAAACCGCAGCGGTTGGTCTCGAAGCCGGTTTCAGATATCGCTTCCGCATCGAAGACGACGGCGCCTCCGGCTTCCGCGGAAATATGCACGTGGATTTCGAGCGCAGTGCCGTCAGGCCCGGCGCAATGTGCAACGTAACCGACGGAAAAGGCATCGGCGGCCTGATCGACCTTCAGGTCCGATATTCGCGGGGCATAGGTGCCCCAGTCGCGGTCGCGCACCAGATAGGAGACGGCGCGTATGACCTCGGTGCCGTCATAGGTGATCGTGCGGAGATTGCCGTCCTTGAAGTCGACAGCGAGCCGGCCGGCGGCAAGCCGCACCGGCGGGACTTCGATTTCATGCGTGCCACAAAGCTGAAAGGCATCGATCCCGGCCGTCATCGCAGCATCTCTCCGATATCGACTGTCCTCCCATTGGCGGCGCTCTCATAGGCGGCTTCGACAAGAGCGAAGGTCTTCAGATTATCCGCGCCGGATGTGGAGGTTTCACCGCCTGACGAGAGACGGTCTGTCCAGTGCTGTTGGATCGCGAACACGCTCTCTTGAATGTTATGCCATGGGCGGGAGGCCCAGGAGAGAAGCTTCGGCGAGGCGTCCGACACGGTCGTGCCCTTTGCGCCGTTCACCTCGAGACGATAGCCTTGCGAGAGCCGGATCGTTCCTTGTGTGCCGTCGATCTCGATCAGCGTCTCGGGAAAAGGTTCCGTCCCAAGCTTGGTCGCGTAGCTGACATCGACGATCGAGGTTGCGCCGTTCTGGTGATCGAGCAGGATGGTGGCGACATCCTCGCCCTTGATCTTCGGATTGACCCGTTTGGTACGCGCGGTAAGCGTCGCAACGTCGCCGAGAATGAAGCGCGCGATATCGAGTGTGTGGATGCCGAGATCCTCGATGATGAAGCGCTCGCCTTCGGCAAGGTAGGGTTGGCCCGAAAAGACGTCGTAGCCGGAGCGGAAGGAAAAGCGGCCCCAGAAAGGTTCGCCGATGATGCCCGATTGCAGGACGGCCTTCACCGCCTGTATTGGCGTCTGCCAGCGGAAATTCTCGTGAACCATCAGAGGAGTTCCCGCCTCGGCACAAACTTTGACCATCGCTTTGGCGTCATCCAGTGTTTTTGCGAAAGGCTTTTGGCAGATGGCCGGGATTTTATGGGCTGCCGCCATTTCCACCAGTGCGCGGTGGCTTTGGACGGTCGTCGCGATATCGACGAAATCGAAACCGCCATCGGCAAAAAGAGCCGCCGCGTCACTGTAGCGGCGCTCGATGCCGAATTGATCGCCGACCAGCTTCAGGCGCTCCGGATCGCGGTCGCAGATCGCGACGATCTCGGCTCCCTTTACATCCTTCCACGCATGCATCTGATTGATCGCGAAAAAGCCACAGCCGACGAGTGCGCCCTTGAGTTCCATCATGTTCAACCTGCCTTTGCCATTTGCATGAGTGTCACGCGCTGCTGAAGGCGGCGCTGCGCCTGGTCGACGACCACGGCGATGATGATGACCAGCCCCTTGATGACCATCTGCCAGAAGGACGAGACGCCCATCATCACCAGCCCGTCGGACAGGATGCCGATGACGAAGGCGCCGATGATCGTGCCCCCGATCGTGCCGCGTCCACCCGACATTGAGGTGCCGCCAAGGACGGCGGCCGCGATGGCGTTTAGCTCGAAGCTCTCGCCGGTCGCCGGATGCGAGGCCATCAGCTCCGACGAAATGACGATGCCGACGATGGCCGCGCAGAGCCCGGAGAACATATAGACGAAGATCTTCACCACATCGACGCGGATGCCCGACATGCGCGCCGCGCGTTCATTGCCGCCGACGGCGAAAATATGCCGGCCGATCGGTGTCGAGCGGGAGACATAGGCGGCGATCAGCGCGAGAAAGATGAGGATCCAGATGGAAACAGGGAGGCCAAGCAGCCTGCCGGCGCCGAAGACGTCGAAGCCCGTCGTGTCGAATTCCGTTTTGCCGACCAGGTTCGGGAAGGTCTGGCCGTCCGAGGACAGCAGCGCGAGGCCGCGGGCGACGTAGAGCGTGCCAAGCGTCGCGATAAAGGGCGCGACGTTGAGCTTGGTGATAAGCAGCCCGTTGATGAGCCCGATCAGCAGCCCGACGGCAAGGGTGATCAGGATGATCTCGTATATGTTGAAATAGACGGTGTATCCGATCGGCAATGCGACGCCGTTGAGGATGAGGGCGCCCGCCATCATGCCGCACAGACCGACGATCGAGCCGACCGAGAGGTCGATGCCGCCGGTGATGATGACGAAGGTCATGCCCATCGCCAGGAAGGCGTTGAGCGCGACGTGCTTCGACATCAGGATCATGTTGGCCGTCGAGGTGAAGTTCGGCGCGAAGATGGCGAAGAAGATGATCACGGCAAAGAGCGCGATGAAGGTTCTGAGCTTCATCAGCGTCAGGAGTGCAGAGCCGTTCGACCGCTTGGCCGCGAAAGAAGTAGAGGTATCTGCCGTCATGACGCGAGTTCCCTTGTATGTCCGTGTCCCTTGGCCGAAGCGGCGATGATGGCTTCTTCCGTGGCTTCGTTCCTGTCGAAGACGGCAACCAACCGGCCGTTACTCAAGACGGCGATGCGGTCGGAAAGTGCCATGACCTCTTCAAGGTCCGAGGTTGAAAACAGGATTGCCAGGCCTTTGCCGGCAAGTCTGCGCATGGTGCGGAAGACATCGGCCTTGGCGCCGACGTCGATGCCCCGGCTCGGTTCGTCCATCAGAAGAACCTTGGGGTCGGTCATCAGCGCCTTGCCGATGACGACCTTCTGCTGATTGCCGCCGGACATCGACGTCACCTCGAAGTCCGGGTTGGGCGCCTTGATCGAGAGATCGCGGATCATGTCGCGTGTGGCCTGCTTTTCGGCGCCGGCATCAATGTGAAAGAAGCGGGCGAAGCGTCCGAGGCTTGCGAGCGTCAGATTGCTGGCGATCGAGAGCACCTGCACCAGCCCCTCGCGCTGCCGGTCCTCCGGTATCAGCGCCAGGCCGCGCCGGATACGCCGGGTGGTGTCGCGTTCGCGAACCTCGACGCCGTCGATGAAGATCTTGCCGGTCGAATGCATATGCCGGCCCATGACGCATTCGAAGAACTCGCTGCGTCCGGCGCCCATCAAGCCGTAAATGCCGAGAATCTCTCCTGCACGTACGGAGAGCGAGACGTGATCGACGGCAAGGCCGCCGGTCGAGCGCGGCAGGCTGATTTCTTCGGCGCGGAAAGCTTCCTTGCCGATCGTGTGGCTGTCGCCCTTGGCGAAATCCTTGGCGTCCGATCCGATCATCGACCGGACGATCCATTTCGTGTCGATGTCGCGAACCATCGCCTGGCCGGTGATCTGCCCATCGCGCAACACGGTGATGTAATCGCCGATCCGCATCAGCTCTTCCAGCCGGTGCGAGATATAGACGATGGCGACACCCTGCGCCTTCAGCTCTGCGATCACCTTGAAGAGAATGTCGACTTCCGCCGCCGAAAGTGCCGATGTCGGCTCGTCCATGATCAGGATGCGGGCGTTGAGCGAGATGGCCTTGGCGATCTCTACAAGCTGCTGCTGCCCGATCGGCAGATCCTCGATCATGGTCTCGGCATTGATGCCCGCGTCCAGTCTTTTCAGGAATTCATTGGCCTTGGTGATTTGCGCCTTGTGGTCGATCCCGAAGATGCCGCGCGTGATTTCGCGCGTTGCAAAAATGTTTTCGGCAACCGACATGTTGGCGAAGAGGTTGAGCTCCTGGAAAATCATGCCGATACCGCGCGCCTGCGCGTCAGCCGGGCTGTCGAAATGAACGGTTTCGCCTTCGAGCACAATGCGGCCGAGGGTGGGCCGCTCGACGCCGGCGATGATCTTCATCAGCGTCGATTTGCCGGCGCCGTTTTCGCCGACGAGCACATTGACCGCGCCGCGCCGCAGCTCGAGATTGGCGCGCTTGACCGCGACGATCCCCGAATAGACCTTCGATACGTCTTCCAGGCGAAGGATGATGTCGTCCTTTGTCGTATCGCCCATGCTCATTGCCCCAGTACCAGCGCCGAAGGGGTGATCAGCGGAAGCTGGCCGGTTGCGGGCAGTGGAAACGCGCCGGTCGCTGTGACCGTCTTGCCCACGAGCCCGTCGCGCGGCAAGGCCGCGAGGAAGGATGTGTTTGCCTTCTCGTTGAACGCCTTGCCGAACTGCGCCCATTCGATCTGGTTCCTGAATTCATTGAAGTCGAGGAAATCCAGCGCGTCGCGCAGTGCCGTGCCACGGATTGCCGGGCCGATCTGCATTTTCGCGTCCGCCTTGCCATCGCCATCCGCGTCGACGTCGAGAGTCCCGGCGCGAGAGGCCGTATCCGCGGCGACGATCTTGCCGCTGAGCTTGACCGCGTAGGTCCAGGGCGATGAGGTCTGCTTGCGCGGATTCCCATATTTCGCGCCGGCCTCATCCGGGTTGGATGCGACTGCCTGCAGCACCGTCTTGAAGTCGCCCGCGCGTTTCTCAAGGTCGGGAAGCACTTGCGACTGCCAGATCGCCTCGACCTTGGTCGCGGGATCGAAGGCGGTCTTTGCCGCTTCCGCCGCTTTTTCCTCAGGTGTCGGCGTTTTGATGATCTTGCAGCCGGGCAGCGCTGCGACCAGCATGACGGCCACGACCGCGCCTCTGATCCTCAACATGCAATGCACCTCTATCTCACGGGAAACATGTCTGGAGAGCGTGAAATTTCCACGCTCTCCATGGTGCTCGGTCCGCCATCAATTCTTTAGCGCGAAGGTCTCAAGCTTATCGGCATTGTCAGCATTGATGAGAACACAATCCATCAATTGCTTCTCATCCTTCGGAGCCGTCTTGTTCTTGATGTAGGCGTCGGCCTGTTCGACCGCCATCTGGGCTTGGGCATAGGCCGGCTGCATCACGGTCGCCTTGATGCCGCCGGCTTTGATCGAGTCGCGCACGTCGTTTGAGCCGTCGAAGCCGACGACGATCACGTCCTTGCGGCCAGCCGCCTGAAGCGCTGCGATGGCGCCCATCGCCATGGTGTCGTTGCCGGAAATCACACCCTTGATATCAGGGTTGGCCTGCAGGATGGTTTCCATCTTCGCATAGGCTTCGGTCTGGCTCCAGTTCGCCGATTGCTTGGCGACCAGCTTCAGGTCCGGGTAGTCGTCGATGACGTCGTGATAGCCCTGTGAGCGAATACCGGCATTGGTATCGGCTTCGCGACCGACGAGTTCGGCATAATTGCCCTTCTCGCCCATCAGCTTGACGAATTCCTGCGCGCCGAGTTGAGCGCCCTGGTAGTTGTTGGAAACGATCTGGGCAACGGCGACGCCGGTGACGTTGATTTCGCGGTCGATGAGGAAGGAGGGGATGCCGGCATCCTTGGCCTTCTTGACGGCGGCTACCGTCGCATCCGCGCCGGCATTGTCGAGAATGATCGCCTTGGCGCCACGACCGATCGCCGTGTCGATGACCTCGGACTGCTTGTTGGCGTCATCGTCATGCGACATGACGAGCGTTTCGTAACCCAGTTCCTTCGCCTTGGCTTCGGCGCCGACCGCTTCGGCCTTGAAGAAGGGGTTGTCGAAGGCCGGCGTGATGATGGCAATCAGATCCGCCGGGAAGGCAGGTGCGGCCGTGCCCAGGGCAAGAGCGCCGGCAAAGGCCGCGAGCGTCAGTCTGCGTGTCAGTTTCATGGTTTCCTCCCAGTTATGAAACAGGCCCTGTTCCCAGCAGGGCAGAAAAGGGAGGGCGAACCCTCCCCAGGATCTCCTCAGGTAATGCGCTGGATGCTGTCTGCGATCTCCTGCGGTTCGAAGACCTTTTTCCAATCGTCGCGCATCAGCGCCGGAATGCCGAATTCGATGGCCTTGTTGCAGGCGTCCGAAAACACGCCATCAACTTCCTTGAAGATGACGGCGCCGAGCACGTTCATATGGCCGAGCAGGAAGTCGCGGGCGGCTTCGGCCGGAACGCCGCGGGCAACGCATTCGTCCATGGCCTGACGCATCACGACCAGCAGCGACGCGCAGACGGTTTCCGACAGCCCCGGCTCGAGCATCGCCATCTGCTCGACAGTGACCCGGTGCGAACGCATGACCGGCGCCCAGATGACCTTGGCGATCTCCTCCCCGAGCGCATAAGCGCTTTCCGGCCCCTGCATCAGCGCAGACACGATATGCTGCTTGGCGAACAGGCCGCCGAAGTGATCCTTCTTCGCTTGAATCTCGGTTTCGTCATTAAAAATAGGCGGATGGCAGGGATGGGTGACAAAATAGGTGAGATCATCGCGCTTCGGCAGATGGCCGGCGAATGGGGCGGCAGCATCAAGCGCCACAACCATCGTTCCGGGCTTCAGTCTGTCGACGATCCCGGCGGCAACCTTGCCGATGGCGGTGTCCGGAACGGCGAGAATGACGACTTCGGCGCCGTTGAGCGCGTCATCCGCCGACACGCAGGATAGATCGAGATCGTTCTTCAACCGTGCTTTGCCGGCGTCGCTGACCTCGACATGACGGACATCGAAGCGCGAGCCTTTCAGGTTCTTGGCAAGCCGGTATCCCATTTTTCCGCCGGCACCGAAAAGAGCAATTGCAGTCATGTTTTCTACCTCGTCCATTTTCAAATCGTGGTATCGCAAGTGGTATGATGAGTCAATGATCATTCCAATGATCAGGCGGCAATGCCGCGTGTCTTGCTAGGCTTTTCTTCCGTCGCGAATTTGTGAGAAGTAATCGTCGGTACCGACCTGCCCGCCCTTCAGCGCGATCTGCAGCCCGTTGGTCGGCGCGTAGCCGCCATGGGCGAGGCAAAGCGGCGATCCAGGGGTCTGGGGCAGGGGGAGCAGCGTGGTCAGTGCCTCCACGCGCAGTTCCTTCAGTGCGTGGCTCGACGTGTCGCCGCCGGCAATGACCGCACGGGGGAGCCGTTCTTCCTCGACAATACGGCGCAGGATGATGCCGAGAGCCTGTCCGAGCCGATGCCGGGCGCCGGGAACGCGATCGATGTCGCCACCGCGATCGGCCGAGGGACCGAGCGCCGTGTGCAGAATGATGCTGCGGCCCGCCTTCAGGCTGGCGATGCCGGCGTTGGTCGCATCCTCGATCGCGCGATCGGCGCTTTCGCCAACCAGTGTCAGGGGATCGACGCCGACACCATCGAAACCATCGGCCATGGCCCGGCGTATCTGCCGTTCGGTGGTCGGTGAAACGCTGCCGGACACCACCGCGAGGCGTCCGACCTTTCCCGGCGGGGCGAAATCCTGCCGTTCGCCGATCAGGCCTTTGTCGCGCCACGCGTTGAGCAGTGCATATTCCACGCCGGAGGAGCCGGCGACAAAAAAGCCGTTGTCAGCCTTCAGACGCCAAAGCTGCTTTCCCGCGGCGGTCTGCGTTTCGGCACTATCGACATCCAAGAGCAGGATGCCGGAGGCCATGGCGGTGAGTGCATCGAGTTGCTGATCTGCATTGGACGCTGACACCGTCACCAGATCGGCGAGGCTGACGGGCAGAGATGTCTGCTTGCCGAGATGCAGCGTCAGGTCGGCTTCATCCATCGGCGTGACCGGGTGGCGGCTCATCACCGGATGGCGGTCGATGCGAAAGACTTTGCCCTGATAGGCAGCAAAGAGATGGCCGAAGGCGGTATAGCGCCTGAGCTGCGGCGCGCCCACCACCACCGGCACGAAGGACTGTTCAAACAGTTCTTTGCCGATCTCGATTGCCTTGCCGATATTGCCGATCTCAGGGCTGGAATCGAAAGTGGAGCAGACCTTGTAATGGCATATCGACGCCCCGAGGCCCTTCAGCCACTCGAATGCCGGCACGAGATGCTGCTGCATCCATTCCGGGGTTTCGCTACGGCTTGTTCCGGCGATGCCGATCGCCCGGCATTCCTTGAAGCGATCCAGCATCTCCGTACTCGGAATGCCCAGAAAAAGAACGGTCGGAACGTCATTCGACGCCAGGGCTTCCATCACATCGGTGGAACCGGTGAAATCATCGCCGTAGTAGCTGAGAAGGAGATCGCTCATAGTCACTACGCGCCCTTGCCGTCGCTGAACTTTGCGATTGATGCGGCAAGTTCCGGATGATCCTTGGCATAGTCTGCAAGCGGGATATCGGCGACTGCCGCTTCCCATGCTTGCTGGACCGCGCGAACACCAGCGGCAGGGCCAGACGGATGGCTGACGATGCCGCCGCCGCAGAGATAGAGCAGGTCCGTGGTCCTGCCGGTCCGTTGATAGGTCTCCGGTGCCTGACCACCCCATTGGCCGGAGCCGGCGACGGGAAGAGGGCAATCGGATGGATCGAACAGCGGCGTGCTGACGGCCTTGAAGGATTCGACGAAGCTTTCGTCCGGTTCCCAATATTTGACGCGGATGCCGTTGATCTGGAATTGATCGACGCCGAGCAGCCGCCAGAATTGTTGATAGACCCTGAAATCCATGCCGGCGCCCGGATGGCGCGTCAACACGTCCCAACCGTTGCGATGGGCATGCAGTACCAGGCCCGAGCGCTTGCGAAGGAAGCTCATACCGCCGAAG